>JBPCMD010000063.1:0-6995 GCA_051002595.1 Gaiellaceae bacterium | reverse complement strand
TCACCGTGCTGTTCGCCGACCTCGTCGGGTTCACCGCACTCGCCGAGTTCATGGACCCCGAGCAGGCCACCCGTCTGATCAACCGATGCTTCGCCCAACTGGTCGACGACATCACCGACTTCGGTGGACGGGTCGACAAGGTCCTCGGCGACGGGATCCTGGCGCTGTTCGGCGCACCTGTCGCTCACGAGGACGACCCCGAGCGCGCCGTGCGCGCCGCCCTGTCGGTCCGCGACGCGTTCGCGAACGACGAGCTCGACCTGCGGATCGGCGTGACAACGGGCGAAGGGCTGGTCGCTTTGGACGCGCGCCCGGAGAGCGGTGAGGGCCTCGTCTCCGGCGACGTCGTCAATACCGCCGCCCGGTTGCAGACCGCCGCCGCCCCCGGATCGGTTCTCGTGGACGAGGCGACGTACCGGGCGACCTCGAGTACGATCGAGTACGGCGGCCCCGAGAAGGCCGAGCTGAAGGGAAAGGAGCAGATGGCGACCGTGCGCGTGGCACTCCGCGCCCGCGTGCCGATCGGCGTCGACCGGCTCGGCAGCGCTCCGTTCGTCGGCCGCGAGCACGAGCTCGACGTGCTTCGCGAAACGCTCCGTCGCGTGGGCGGCACCCGCCGCCCAGAGCTCGTGACGGTGGTCGGAGTCCCCGGGATCGGAAAATCCCGCCTAGTTCACGAGCTCGTCGAGCTCGGAAGAACGGGGACGCTCGGAGCGGTCTCCTGGTATCGGGGACGCTCGCTTCCGTACGGCGAAGGCGGCAGCTTCTGGGCCTGGGGCGAGATCGTCAGGGCTCAGACGGGGATCCTCGAGTCCGACGCGACAGGCGCGCGCGTCGCGAAGCTCGAGGACGCGGTGGAGGCGGTCGTCGCGGACCCGGCCGAGGCGGATTGGGTGCGGCGCCACCTCAGTCCGCTGGTCGGAATCGAGGGGATCGCGACCGGTGACGACCGCACGGCCGAGACGTTCGCCGCGTGGCGTCGTTTTCTCGAGGGGCTCGCCGAGCAGTCGACGGTCGCCCTCGTCTTCGACGATCTCCACTGGGCCGAGGCAGGAATGCTCGACTTCGTCGCCTCACTCAGCGAGCGGGTGACGGACGCGCCCCTCTTCGTTCTGGGCACCGCTCGGGCCGAGCTCCTCGAGCGCCGTCCTGCGTGGGCGAGCGGGACGAACGCGACCCTGCTCCCGCTCGAGCCCTTGAGCGACGCGGAGGCGATGACGTTGACTGAAGCGCTCGTCCACGACAGCGGCCTGGCCGAGAACGCCGGCGCCGTCGTCGTCCGGCAGGCAGGCGGGAATCCCCTGTACGCCGAGCAGTACGTGCGGATGCTCAGCGAGCACGGCGAGACGCAAGGAGTACCCGCGACGCTGCAGGCGCTGATCGCGGCACGACTCGATGCCTCCCCGAGGCCGAGAAGGCGCTCGCGCAGGACGCAGCGGTCGTCGGCAGGGCCTTCTGGTCGGGCGCGCTCGCTGCGGTGAGCGGAGACGATCGCTGGACGGTCGACGAGCGGCTGCACGCGCTCGAGGGAAAGGCCTTCGTCAGGCGCTCCCGAGACTCCTCGGTCGACCGCGAGGCCGAGCTCACATTCGCGCACGGCCTGATCCGCGATGCGGCGTACGCCGCGATCCCCTTCAGCCTCCGCGCCGAGAAGCACCTCAGAGTCGCAGACTGGATCGAGTCGCTCGGGAGGGCGGAGGAGCACTCCGAGCTCCTCGCCAACCACTACGTCAGCGCAATCGACCTCGGCGTCCAGGAGGACGCGGGAGTGTTCGAACGCGCGCTGCGCGCGCTCCGCCGAGCCGGAGAAAGAGCGCTCTCGCTCCACGCCTTCGCCGCCGCCGCGCACTTCTTCCGCCGCGCCTGTGACCTGGCAGGCCCGGACGACCCGGCGCGGGCCAGACTGTTGCTGCAGCTCGGACGAGCGCTGTGGATCTCCGAGGGAGGTGGCGAGGAAGAGCTGCTCGCCGCGAGCGAGGCGCTCCGCGCCGCGCACGATCGCGAGGGCGCGGCCGAGGCCGAGGCGCTGCTCGTGGACGGCTGCTGGAGCCGCGGGCAGCGTCAGCGCTCGGCCCGCCACCTCGGCATGGCTTCGGCTCTCGCTGCCGAGCTCGGGCGGTCACCGGCGAAGGCATCGATTCTCTGCTTCCTGTCGCGCAGCGCGGCACGCGCGGGCGACCATGCGGAGTCCGCGAGGATCGCGCGTGAGGCGCTGGGACTGGCCGAGGCGCTTCATCTCGACGAGTTGCGTGCGACCGCGCTCGCGAGCCTCGGTGCCGCGAAGCTCGACCTCGGCGAGGACGCCGGCTTGGCCGATCTCGAGGACAGCGTCGAGATCGCGCGCTCGATTGGCTCGCCCGAAGCGATTCGCGCCAACATCGGGCTTGCCCACCACCTCCGCCACCGCGGCCGTTTCGCCGACTCCCTCGCGATCTTCGAGGAAGCGCTCCGGCTGAGCGATGTGTACGGCAACACGCCGCAACGACGAATGCTCGCCGGGATGCTTCCGCAGCAGCGCTTCCGGCAGGGTCGCTGGGACGAGGCGCTGGAGGCCGCCGAGGCGTATCTCGACGAAGTACAGGGTGCGCACTACCACGCGTGGCAAGCGCTGGGGACACGAGGAATGATCAGGCTCTTCCGAGGGGACGACGCGGGTATCGCGGACTCCGATGCGAGCATCGAGGCGGCCCGGTCCTCAGTCGATCTCAGCGTGCTGTCCTCCGCCCTCGGCGTCTACGGACGGTCGTCCCTGCTCGTCGGTCGAACCGACGACGCCCGTGACGCGCTGGACGAATCGCTCCGTATCTTCGACTCTCTAACTCTGCGCTCGGGATTCGACCTGCCGTACATCGTCGTCACGGCGTTCGAGCTCGGAGTGGACGAACGGCGGGTTCTGACCGCGCGCAGGGATCCCGTGTGGGCCGAGGCAGCCAGGTGGTACTTCGCCGGCGAGTTCGGTCGCGCCGCGGACGTGTACCGCGCGATCGGGTCGCTCAGCGACGAGGCCGAGGCGCGGCTGCGGGCGGGGCGAAGCCTGCTGGAGGCGGGAAGGCGCTCGGAAGCGGAGGTCGAGCTGAGGAGGGCGCTCGACTTCTATCGCCCTGTCTGCGCGACCCGCTTCGTCCGAGACGCCGAGGCTCTGCTCTTAGAGATTCCCGCGTAGTGCCTGCTCGCGCTCGATCGCCTCGAAGAGCGCCTTGAAGTTCCCGATCCCGAAGCCGCGCGAGCCGTGGCGCTCGATGACCTCGAAAAAGAGCGTGGGGCGGTCCTCGACGATCTTCGTGAAGAGCTGGAGCAGGTAGCCCTCCTCGTCGCGGTCGGCGAGGATGCCCATCGAGCGGAGATCCGCCCAGTCCTGGTCGATCTCCCCGACGCGCTCCTCGACGTCGTCGTAGTACGTGTCTGGCGTCGTGATGAACAAGACACCGTGCTCGCGGAGCGCGGCGACCGTCTTCACGATGTCGTTCGACTGCATGGCCACGTGCTGCACGCCCGGGCCGCCGTGGAACTCGAGGTACTCCTCGATCTGGCTCTTCTTCTTCCCCTCGGCGGGCTCGTTGATCGGGAACTTGATCTTCCCTTCACCGTCCGTCATCACCTTCGACATCAGCGCCGAGTACTCGGTCGAGATGTCCTCGTCCGAGAAGTGCGTGAGCTGCGTGAAGCCGAGCACGCGCTCGTAGAAGCCGACCCACTCGTCCATGCGCCCGAGCTCGACGTTGCCGACGACGTGGTCGATCGAGATCAAGCCGACTCCGGAAGACGGGTTTCCGTTCGGGGAAATGGAGACGAAGCCGGGGAGATACAGGCCCGCGTACTCCGACCGCGAGACGAACGTGTGCACGTTGTCGCCGTACGTTCCGATGGTCCCGAGCTCGACACGGCCGTGCTCGTCCTCGACCCAGTGCGGCTCGACCAGGCCGCGGGCGCCTCGCTGAACCGCCTGCCGGTACGCGTTCGTGGCGTCGGGAACGGCGAGCGCGACGTCCTTGACGCTGTCGCCCTTGGTGGCCGCCCACCTGCAGATCTCGCTGTCGCCGCGAAGCCCGCTCGTCAGCACCAGGCGGATGTCTCCCTGCTCGAGCACGTAGGACGCGCGGTCGCGGACACCCGTCTCGGGGCCCGCATACGCAGTACGCGTGAAACCGAAGGCGTTCTCGTAGAAGTAGGCAGCCTGTTTGGCGTTCCCGACCCAGATCTCGAGGTGGTCCCAGCCGTCGATCGGCATGAAGTCGTGGTCGCTCATCTCGCGGATTCTAGTGTGAGCGCTAGGTGGCCTGGACTATGGGCCCGCGCCGGCGCACAACGAGGATCCCGAGTGCGATCAAGACGCCGCCCGCAATCTGGATCAGGGTCAGCGTCTCGTCGAGGAAGAGGACGGCGAGAATGGCCGCGGCGAACGGGAGGAGGTTTGCGAAGATGGAGGCGTGTGACGGACCGACTCGACCCACAGCTGTGAACCAGAGCACGTTCGTCAGCACCAGCGGCCCGACGACCGCGTAGCCGAGCGCCAGCCACACGCCCCAGCCAAGCCCGGTGTAGTCCTGGCTCGTCGTCTGCGGGGCGCTGATCGCGAAGAGCGGGACCCACATCGCGAGCAGGACGACCGCGCTGATGCGGTACGGCGAGTAGCTCCGCATCAGGGGCGCGATTCCGACCGAGTACCCCGCCCAGGTCACGGCCATGCCGACAGCGAGGAGGTTCCCGCCGAGATCCCCGGACAGGTCTCCACCCGAGCCGGCGGCGACGAGCGCCACGCCGCCGAACGAGACCGCCGCCGCCAGCGCGGTGCGAGCCGATATCTGCTCCACTCCGATCAGGTACGAGAGGAGCACGGTGAAGACCGGCGTCGTCCCGAGGATGAGCGCGGCCGTCGCTGCCGTCGTCAGCTCGAGCGCATACACGAAGCAGATCTGGTTGAGCAGGAGCGCGGTGACGGCGAGGCCGAGGAAACGCCAGGAAGCTTTGCCGCGAATCGCGAGCGATCTCTCGACCGCGATCGTCAGCGCGGCGAAGAGAAGCGTGGCGACGCCGTAGCGCACGGCCGCGTAGGCCAGCGGTTGGAAGCCGTTCGTCAGCACGTACTTCGTCACCGGGAAGTTGAATGCCCACATCAAGACCGCGCCGATGAGGAGGACATCGGTAGCGCCGGCTCGGTGTCGCATCTCCTGACGCTAGCGAGGCGAATTGATATGACACGGAAGTGAGCACATCCGTCGGCGATCGCCGCGCCCGCTTCCGGGAGTTGCATGAACGAGAGCAGCTGTTCGTGATGCCGAACCCGTGGGATGTCGGCTCGGCCAAGCTCCTCGCCTCCGCCGGGTTCGAGGCGCTCGCCACGACGAGCGCGGGATTCGCGTGGGCGCTCGGCAAGCTCGACCAGAAGGTGACTCGCGAGGATCTCGCCACGCACGTTGCGGCTCTGGCGGAGGCGACAAGCCTTCCTCTGAACATCGACAGCGAACGCTGCTATCCGGACGATCCCGGCGGCGTGGCCGAGACCGTTTCGTTACTCGCGAACGCCGGGGCTGCGGGCTTCTCGATCGAGGACTACGACCCGGCCGCAGAGCGCATCGACGGCATCGAGCTCGCTTCTGAGCGCCTCGCTCTCGCCGCTCGGGCTTCCCGGGCGCTAACAGAGCCGATGGTGCTCACCGGCCGGGCGGAGAATCACATCCGCGGTGTCGACGACCTCGACGACACGATCGCGCGGCTCGTCGCCTATCGCGACGCGGGCGCCGACGCCGTCTATGCGCCGGGACTGACCGATATCGACCAGATCGCCGCTGTCGTCGAGGCGGTCGGCGTGCCCGTGAACGTGCTCGCGCTTCCGGGGGGGCCGACGATCGCCGAGCTCGCATCGGTCGGCGTGCGGCGAATCTCGGTGGGGAGCCTCCTTGCCGGTGCTGCCTACGGAGCGCTCATGTCGGGAGCGCGCGAGCTGCTGGACGAGGGCACCTCCGGCTATGCGCAGGCCGGTGTGTCGAGCACGACGCTCAAAGAAGCATTCGAGGCCTGATCGGCGATCGGCCCGCGCCGATCTTCGATTCCGACGGTCTTTACAGTGCCTGGCACTGTAAGCGTCGAAAGTTCGCACAAATCTGTCCACTGCCTGGCTGTCCGATAGATCCGGGTCGCGGCGGCAGCACGCGTTGCCTTCGCCCGATCGCGTCGACAGTCTTGACAGTGCCTGTCCCTGTAAGCGTGGAAAGTTCGCGCCGATCTGTCCACCGTTAGGCTGTCTCGGATGGCCGAGCCCAGTCGTGACGACATCGATGCGCTCGTCGGCCCGGCGACCCCCCACTTCGCCTACCAGCTGCGCGCGCGCGTGCGGGAGCTCGTCGACGATCTTCCCGCCGACAGCGACGTGCGCCGCTACGCAGAGGAGAAGATCGACCTGCTCGACCGCCTCGGGCATGCCTCGTCGAAGGCCGAGGAGGGGCCGGACGAGCCCCGGGATCGCCTCGGTGCGGAGTTCGTCCCGAGCTGGGCCTCCGCCGACCAGCCGCTGCCTCCCCGGCGATGAGGTTCGACGGGGCGTCCGTCTTCGTGACGGGTGGCTCACGCGGCATCGGCAGGGCGATCGCCCTCCGCTTCGCCGAGCTCGGTGCACGCCGGGTCGCGATCGGGTACCTACGCAACGACAGCGCTGCGGAGGAGGCGGGCGAGGAGGTACGCGCCCTGGGGGCCGACGTTCTCCTGGTTCGGGGAAGCGTCGCCGGCTAGCGGGTTGCCCGCGAGGTCGCCGAGCTCGGCCCGCTCGACGTCGTCGTCCACAGCGCCGCGACCGGCGTCATCCGACCGGCTCTGGAGACCGAGGACAAGCACTGGGACTGGACGCTGAACGCAAACGCCCGGGCACTGCTCTCGCTCGCCCGTGCCGCGGCTCCCGCGATGCCGCCCGGCGCGTCTATCGTGGGCATCTCGAGCCTCGGCTCCATGCGCGTGCTCGAGAACTACGTGCTCGTCGGCACGTCCAAGGCGGCGCTCGAGTC
>JBPCMD010000062.1:0-16349 GCA_051002595.1 Gaiellaceae bacterium | reverse complement strand
GTCCACGCCTACGCCTATCTCTTCTACCCGGAAGCTTCGGAGCTCAGCCCCGAGGCGAGGGCCCGACTGGCGACGCTCGCCGACCACAGCGAGCTCGGAGCTGGCTTCCAGATCGCAATGCGCGATCTCGAGATCCGCGGGGCGGGCGATCTCCTCGGTGCCGAGCAGTCCGGGCACGTCGCGGCGCTCGGCTTCGAGCTTTACGTCGAGATGCTGAACGAGGCGGTCGCCAAGCTCTCCGGCGAGCGTCGCGTCGCAGCGCGGCCGGTCCGTGTCGACGCGCGGGTGGACGCGTACGTTCCGGCATCGTATGTCGCGGCCGAGGCGCTCAAGATCGACCTGCACCGCCGGATCGCGCTCGTCGAGGACGAGGACGAGCTGCGCGAGCTCGTCTCCGTCACCGAAGACCGCTACGGACCGGTGCCCGAGCCCGTCCAGAATCTGTTCGCGATCCAGGAGGCGAAGCTGAAGCTCGCGCGACTCGGCGCCGACTATCTCGTCTACCGGGGAGGACGGGCGACGGTGGGTCCCCTGATCCTCGGCTCGGTGGAGTTCCAGGCGCTGAGAGCCGTTGCCCCGACCGTGATCTACTCGACTGAGAAGCGCGAGGTGTCCCTCAGAGTCGAGACACTCGGGGCGGCCCTGGAGCTGCCCGATGCTATAGTGGAGGCTCGTGTGGCCGCCTAGCTCGCGGCCTTTTTGTTGACTCTGTGAATCCGCCGGGCGAACCACTTTCATCCCTTTCTCGAACAGTCCACAACGTCTGCCTAACACCGCCTCGGCTATAAGAAACCCCGCATGAAACACTCGCGTCTCGTTCTCGTCGTTCTCGGCCTCGCCCTCGCGCTGGTCGCTTCCGCGTGCGGCGGTGGTGGCGACGACGTTCCGAGCGGGGCGGTCGCCGTCGTCGACGGGACCGAGGTCTCCCGCACCGAGCTCGACGAGCTGATCGAGCGCGCGAAGAAGGCCTACGGCGCGCAGAAGCAGGAGTTCCCGAAGGTCGGAACGCCCGAGTACCAGAACATCCAGACGCAGTACGTGACGTTCCTCGTTCAGCGTGAGGAGTTCGCGAAGGAGGCCGACGAGCGCGGCATTACCGTCAGCGAGAAGGACGTGGACAAAGAGGTGCAGGAGTTCCTGAAGACTCGCTTCAACGGCAAGCGCGATGCGTTCCTGAAGGCGCTCGAGGAGCAGGGCTTCACCGAGGAAGCGCTCAGAGAGACGCTCCGCACCTCCGTGCTCTCCCAGAAGCTCTTCGAAGCCGTAACCACGGACGTCAAGGTGTCGGAAGCCGACATCCTCACTTACTACCAGCAAAACCAGATGCAGTACGGAACACCGGAATCGCGGGACGTTCGGCACATCCTGATCTCCGAGAAGAAGGGCGGCGACGAGGTCGACTTCCCGAAGAGCAAGATCGAGGCTGACCGGATCTACGGCCTTCTGCAGGGCGGCGGCGATTTCGCCGCGCTCGCGAAGGCGAACTCCGACGACCCCAGCGTGAAGGACAATGGCGGCAAGCTGTCGATCACACGGGGCCAGACGGTGCCCGAGTTCGACAAGACCGCGTTCGAGCTGGAGCGGGGCGCGCTGTCGAAGCCGGTGAAGACGACGTACGGGTATCACGTCATCGAGGCGCTCACCCCGGTCAAGAAGGCGACGACGACGCCGATTGCCAAGGTCAGGGCGTCGATCCGCACCACGCTTCTGCAGGAGAAGAAATCGACCTTCATGACGACGTGGGTCGAGGACTTGAAGGACGAGTACGACGGCAGGGTCAGCTACGCGGCCGGCTTCGAGCCTCCCGAGATTCCGGACGCGTCAACGACCGACACAGAGACCGACCCTAGTTAGCGCAAGATCGAAATCCGCTAGCGCGGATTTCGATCGCGCGAAGAGCACAAGACCCCTTTATGTGGAGCCCAACGTCGCGGACTCGTCGGGGTGTGAAGTCGTTCGCGCCGCTGAGTTCAGAAGCGCGCGATCGCGCGACGATTGCTGAACCAGCCGGGACGGCTCGGTTGACAGCAAATGTCTAAGGTTGAATCCGTGAGTCTGGCGGAGGCGCTTCTCGACCTCCAGGAGTTGACGCGACGGCTCCGCCGCGAGTGCCCTTGGGACCGGGAGCAGAACGCGCTCACCATTGTTCCGCACACGCTCGAGGAGGCCTACGAGGTCGCGGATGCCGCCGTCTCGGGCGACGATGCGGGTCTTCACGGCGAGCTCGGCGACCTTCTCTTCCAGGTGTACTTCCTCTCACTGCTCCTCGAGGAGCGCGGGAAGGGCGACCTCGAATCAGTCTCCCGCGAGGTGCACCAGAAGCTCGTTCGCCGGCACCCTCACGTTTTCGGAGACTCTGAGGCGCGCACCGCCGGCCGGGTGCGCGAGCGTTGGGAGGCGATCAAGTCAGAGCAGGAGGGGCGAGAGGGAATCTTCCACGATGTACCGGAATCGCTGCCAGCGCTTCTCGAGGCGCGCAAGGTGCAGCGGCGCGCTGCGACCTCGGGCTTCGACTGGCCCGACCTGACTGGACCGCTTGGGAAGGTGAGCGAAGAGCTCGACGAGCTCGTACGGGCCGTCGAGCGGGCGGGAGAGCCACGGCCCGAAACGGAGCCCGACGCCGAGGTCTTCTCCGAAGTGGGTGACGTGCTCTTCACCATCGTGAACCTCGCACGTCGTCTCAACGTGGACCCGGAGCTTGCGCTACGTGCGACCTCGCGGCGGTTTCGAGAGCGCGTTGGGCGCGCCGCGGAGCTCGCCGGCGAGGGGGGAGACGAGTGGCAAGGCCTCGACTTGGAAGCCCAGGACGCGTTCTACGAGCGAGCGAAGGAGGAGTTGAGGTGATGGAAATCGTCGATGTGCACGGCCGTCAGATTCTCGACTCGCGAGGCAACCCGACGGTCGAGGTCGAGATCCGCCTGGCGTCGGGCGCCTGCGGGCGCGCGGCGGCGCCATCCGGCGCCTCGACCGGTGAGCACGAGGCCGTCGAGGTCCGGGATGGCGACCCGGCGGTGTACCTCGGCAAGGGGGTTCTGAACGCCGTGTCCAACGTCAACGGAGAGATGGCGGCAGCGCTGTCCGGCCTCGACGCCTCCGACCAGCCTGCGCTCGACCGTGTGCTCATCGACCTCGACGGAACGCGCGGGAAGAGCAGGCTCGGAGCGAATGCTGTGCTCGGTTGCTCGCTCGCTGCGGCGAAGGCCGCGGCGAGCGAAGCCGAGCTTCCGCTCTATCGCTGGCTCGGCGGCGACGGCGCCCGCACGCTCCCGGTTCCGCTAATGAACGTCGTAAACGGCGGAGCTCACGCTCAGAACCGGCTCGACCTGCAGGAGTTCATGATCGTCCCGGCGGGCGCGGAGACGTACAGCGAGGGACTGCGCCTGGGGACGGAGATCTTCCACCACCTGAAGGCGGTGCTGCACGAGCGCGGGCTGGCGACCGGAGTAGGGGATGAGGGCGGCTTCGCCCCCGACCTGGAGTCGACGGAGCAGGCGATCGAGGCGATCCTCGAAGCAGCCGAGCGCGCGGGACATCGCGAGCGAGTCGGAATCGCGCTCGATCCCGCTGCGAGTGAGATCTTCCGCGACGGGAGCTACCGGCTTCCAGGCGAGGAGCGGACGCTCGAGCCCGCGGCGATGATCGACTTCTACGGATCACTGGCAGAGCGCTACCCGCTCGTCTCGGTCGAGGACGGTCTCGACGAGAACGCCTGGGACGACTGGCGAGCGCTGACCGAGAAGCTGGGCGGCTCGCTTCAGCTCGTCGGCGACGACCTCTTCGTGACCAACGACGAGTTCCTGCGGCGAGGGATCGCGGAGGGCGTCGGGAACGCGATTCTCGTCAAGGTGAACCAGATCGGAACCCTGACCGAGGCTTTGGAGACGATCGAGGTCGCCAAGGGGGCCGGCTACGCGACGGTGATCTCCCATCGCTCGGGCGAGACGGAGGACACGACGATCGCTGACCTCGCGGTGGCGGTGAACGCGGGTCAGATCAAGACGGGGGCGCCTTCCCGGACCGATCGTGTCGCGAAGTACAACCAGCTGCTTCGAATCGAGGAGGAGCTGGGGGAGAGGGCGGTCTACCCGGGCTGGGCGACGTTTCGACGGCAACGCGGGTGAGAATCGAGCGGTGGAGTCCCGTCGAGCGGTCTTTACAGTGCCTGGCACGGTAGCGTGAAAACTCTGCGCCGATTTGTCCACAGGCGCATGGTTGAGCGTCTTGCGGCGCTTGTAGCCTGAGCGCGATGGCCTCCTTCGACCGCCGAACGAAGATCGTCGCCACCCTCGGACCCGCGTCGTCGGGAGAGGAGGCGATCTCGCGGCTGATCGAGGCGGGGATGGACGGGGCTCGTCTCAACTTCTCGCACGGCGCGCACGCCGATCACGGCAGAAGCGCTCGGCTCGTACGCGACGCGCAGGCGGCAGTCGGACGGCCGCTGGCGCTGATCGCGGACCTCCAGGGCCCCAAGCTCCGGATCGGCGAGCTCTCCGAGCCGATCGAGCTCCAAGTTGGCGACAGCATCGTCGTCGCCGACGAGGGCTCGGCGCGAGAAGGCGACCTCCCGGTCGCGCCGGCCGTTCTCGGCGCCGTGCTCGCCGCCGACCAGGACGTGCTCATCGACGACGGTCACGTGCGGCTTCGAGTCGAGCGAGTCGAGGGAAACCGTGCTGTGTGCAGAGTCATTACGGGCGGCGTCGTCGAGCCGCACAAGGGCGTCAACGTCCCAGGAGCTCAGCTGCCCGTGCCCTCGCTCACCGAGAAGGATCTCGAGGATCTCGACTTCGCTCTCGAGCTCGGCGTCGACTATGTCGCCCTGTCCTTTGTCCGCTCGCGGGCGGACGTCGCCGCGCTGCGCGCAAAGCTCGAGCTGTCCGGCTCGGAAGCGTGGGTGATTGCGAAGATCGAGCTTCAGGAGGCGGTCGCGGCGATCGATGAGATCCTCGACGAGGCCGACGCGGTGATGATCGCGCGGGGCGACCTCGGCGTGGAGGTCGGCGCCGCGGATGTGCCGCTCCTGCAGAAGCGCATCATTCTCGCCGCGCTCGACCGCGGAAAGCCGGCGATCACGGCCACGCAGATGCTGGAATCGATGGTGCATCGTCCGGAGCCGACCCGCGCGGAGGCCTCGGATGTGGCAAACGCGATTCTCGACGGCACTTCCGCGGTGATGCTCTCTGCCGAGACGGCGATCGGCGAGTATCCGGTCGAGGCGGTGGAGACGATGGCCCAGATCGCCCTCGCGGTTGAGCCAAGCCTCGGGTACCGCCACCAGCTGCCCGGGGCCGCGGAAGCTCCGACCGTCGGCCGCGCGATGTCGAATGCGGCCTGTGATCTCGCTGAAGCTCTCGGCGCGAAGGCGATTCTCGTGCCCACCTTCACGGGACGGACGGCGTCGGCCGTCGCGCGACTCCGCCCGCGCAGGCCGATCGTCGCCCTTACTCACGTCGTGACCTCGCTCCAGCACATGGCGATCGAGTGGGGAGTGACGCCGCTCGAAATCCCCGAGTCGAGCGACGTCGACGATCTCTGGCGCCGATCGATCGAGACCGCGCGCGATGCCGGCATCGTCGACGCCGGCGACCGCATCGTCCTCACCGCCGGCACCGCCGTGAACATTCCCGGCTCGACGAATGTGATCAAGGTGGACACGGCGTAGAGGGCCTGTCCGGAAGGGGCGGGCCTGCCGGCGTTGAAGGTGGCCGCGTGGCGGACGATGTCTCGACGAAAAGACGTACGAAGCGAGCGAGGAACTCGAAGACGAGGTCGCGTCGGCGGTTGCGACTGCTCTGGCTGACCGCGCTCGTCGGGCTTTCCGTCTACCTCTACTACCAGCCGCTCGCGTCTTATCTCGAGACGCGAAACGATCTCGCCGGTCGCCAGGTGGAGGTCGAGCGACTGCGGATCGCGAAGGCCGGGCTCGAGCGGAGACTCGTCAACTCCACGAGCGAGGAGGCGACGCAGCGCGAGGCGAGGCGAATCGGCTACGTGCTTCCCGGGGAGCAGCTCTTCGTCGTGAAGGGGATCCCGGAATGGAGACGGGTTCAACGTAGTCTGCGGGAAGATGGATGACCGAGCGCTCGTCGAGCGTCAGCTCGGCCGCGAGCCGCGCGCGCTTCGTCGTGTTGTGGTCCGCTGCCCCTACGGCCTCCCGGCCGTAACCGAGCAGGAGCCCTACGACTCGGGCGGCCAGCCGTTCCCGACGACCTACTACCTCACGTGTCCGCAGCTCGTCGCCGCGCTCGCCCGCGTCGAGGCCTCTGGAGGTGTCGAGCGCTGGAGTCGGGCCGTCGCGGACGAGCCCGAGCTTGCGGCCTCGCTCGCGCTGGCGAGCGAGGAGCAGCGCTGTGTCCGGCGTGAGCTCGCCGGGGGGGGTCGAGGAAGAGACGACGGAGCGTCGCTCGAGCTCGGGATCGCCGGCGCCCACACCCCGAGTCGTCTCAAGTGCCTGCACGCCCACGCTGCGTTCGCGCTCGCTCGCTCGGGCTATGAGCTCGGAGAGAGGATCCTCGCCGAGGTCGATCCACGCTGGCCTCGGGATCGATGTTGCTCCGCCCGTCTAGCATCTTCGCGGTGACCGCGGACGTCGAGAGCGCCAGGCGCGACTGGGAGGACGGCTACCGGCGATTTCAGGAGGCGACGCGGGATCCGCTGAGAGCGGATGGGCTTCACGCCGAGCTCGAAGCCGTGACGGACGCGCTCAGAAAGCGGCTGGGATCGACCTTCACCATCGCAGAGCTCACGCAGGAGTACCGTCAAGCAGAGAGTTGGACGCGCGTCGCTGTCGCCGAGCGCGCGACCGCGCGGAACTGGCTGGCGACGTTGTCGATCGTGGAGAGCGCTGCGTTCCAGCACTACTCGCGCGGCGCCCTCGACTACGAACCGTAGGCATGCGCGAGCCGCGCGTCCGAGATAGACGCAAGAGACCGTCCCGTCGCGGGCTTGTCGCCCGGGTTCTGCTCGTGGTGCTCCTGCTCGTCCTCGCGTTTCTCGTCGGGGTCGCGTTCGCGCGCACGCTCGACGAGCAGGTCGAGCCGGGCGGCGTGGTGACCAACGTGCGCACGCTCACTCCGCTCCCTCAGGAGCCGCCGGCGCGCACCGTCACGGTGACGGTCACGTCGCCGTAGGGCGAGGGCGAGGGCGAGGGCGAGGCAAGCCTCGCCCCTACAGCTCTTCGGATGCCTCCAGCAGGCCCGCGACGATGATCCCGATTGCGCAGACCAGGCTCACCCAGATTCCGATTCCGCGGCTTGCGAAGAAGAATGTGTCCGGGATCGAGATCAGCCTCACCAGGACGAGAACGGTCGCGATCGAGCCGATGCCGATCGCCACGAGGCTCGCGGGGACGGCGTCGGGCAGGTCGACTCCGAACTCGCGGACGATGACCAGGAGCGCAGCCACGAGTCCGAGGAAGAGGACGACCTTGCCGATCGTTCCCGTGTGCCAGCCGATGACCGACACCGTTGTGCCCTCGCCCTCGCCGGTGTACCAGCCTGTGAGCGCCGAGACCGCAAGCAGGAGCCCGAAGACGAGCGTGAGCCGCCCGCCGAGCCCGGGCATGCTGCTGGCGTCACTGAAAAGCGCACGGCCACGCATGCGCGGAGCGTCAGGGCTTTCCATCGGGTGAAGAATATGGCCTCGGCGGCGACGGGACGGCGACAACGGCTGCTCGCAGAGTTTCTACACTTCTTCCGTGGCCAAGGTCGAGACCAGGACCTCCTCCGAGGACAAGGCGCCTCCTCTCGATCCCCACGCTGTCGAGCGTGCCTACCGGCTCCACCGCGCTCGCCGCCGGGCGCGCCAGCGGTGGCATCGCGAGCGGCGTTGGGCGGGGGTCCGGTTCTGGCTCGTTCTCGCGCTCGCTCTCGCCGCTGTGGTGCTGCTCGCCGCACGAACCCTCGGCGAGATCGAGCGGGTCTTCGGGTTGTAGGAGCGTGCCCTCGAAGACGTTGAACGCAGGGCCAGGCGGCCTCGCCCTCGGCGGGCTCGTGTTCGGAGCTGGGATCGGCGCGCTTGCGACGGAGATAACGGCGTCCCGCCTGCTCGCGCCCTACTTCGGATCGTCGACGATCGTCTGGGCGAATCTGATCGGCATCGTTCTCGCCGCCCTCGCTCTCGGCTACTGGCTCGGCGGCCGACTCGCCGACAGACGGCCGAGGGCCGCGCTCCTCGGTGTCATCGTCCTGGTCTCCGCGGTATGCGTGGCTGCGATCCCTTTCGTCGCGGAGCCGTTCCTGGATCTCACCGTCCAAGGGTTGGACGACGCCTCCGCGGGCGCCGTGATCGGGAGCTTTATCGCGGTGCTGCTGCTCTGCGCGCCCCCGGTCGTGCTTCTCGGCATGGTGTCGCCGTTTGCGATCCGGCTCGCCGTCACGAGCATCGAGACGGCGGGCGCGGTCGCCGGACGCCTGTACGCGCTCTCGACCGCGGGATCGCTGCTCGGGACCTTTCTGCCCGCGCTGATCCTCATTCCGGCGATCGGCACCCAGCGGACGTTCCTCGTCATCGCGGCGCTGCTCGCGGCATCAGCGTGCTTTTTGCTCGGGGCGCGCTTTCTCGTCGTAGCGGGTGCGCTCGCCGCGCTCGTCGTTCTCCCACCCGGCGCGATCAAGGCCGAGCAAGGGCTCCTGCACGAGGAGACCTCGTACCACCAGTACATCCAGGTCGTCGAGCGCTTCGACGGGCGCCGCGTCCTCCACCTGAACGAGGGCGTGGCCGTGCACTCGGTATGGCAGTCCGACGATGTGCTCACAGGCGGCGTCTGGGATGCGTTTCTCGCGCTCCCCCCGCTGCTTGGACGCCCGCTCGAACGGGTCGCGATCCTCGGCAACGCCGCCGGGACGACGGCCCGGGCGCTCGGCGTCTACTACCCGAAGGCGGAGATTGACGGCGTCGAGCTTGATGCGGCAGTCAGCCGCGTCGGTCGTCGGTTCTTCGGGCTCGGGGACAATCCGCGCCTGACCGTGCACGACGCGGATGCGCGTCCCTTCCTGCGCCGCACCGAACGGCGCTACGACCTCATCGTCGTCGACGCCTATCACCAGCCGTACGTGCCGTTCTACCTCGCCACCCGTGAGTTCTTCCGTCTCGTCCGGGAGCGGCTGGCTCCCAGCGGGATCGTCGCGCTCAATGTCGCGGCCGTGCCGGGCGACCGGCGCCTGGTGAACGGGATCGGCCGCACCGTCGCGGTGGAGCTCCCCCAGGTGCTCCAGTGGCCGGCTCTCCGCTTCAACACGCTCGTGCTCGGTCTGACGGAGGCGCTTTCGCCGCAAGAGCTCGAGCGCCGGCTGGCGAGCGGCCCGGCGGATCTGGCGCCGCTGAGGGAGCTGCTCGCACGAGACGTTCGCCCGCTCATCGCATCCGGCCGCCCGTGGACGGACGATCGCGCGCCCGTCGAGTGGATCACGGATCGCATGATCATCGCGTATGCGGCCGAGGGCGGGCGATTGGACGAGGACTCCTTGCCCACACGGCCGGTTCTTACGCCGTGATCTCGCTGGAGCGGCGCGACGGGCGCCCGCTGGTGATCGGTCATCGGGGCGCCGCCGCGCTCGCGCCGGAGAACACGCTCGCGTCATTTCGCGCCGCACTCGCCGCCCGAGTCGATCTCATCGAGTTCGACGTGCTCTCGTTGCGTGACGGAGAGCTCGCGATCGCGCACTCGGACGATCTTCATGAGGTCAGCCACGGCGCCGCACGCGGAGCGATCGGCTCGATGACGCTTTCCGATCTTCGTCAGATCGCCCCGGATCTGCTGACGTTCGCCGAGGCGCTCACGTTCTTCGTCGACGAGGCCCCGGATATCGGAGTCCATGTCGACCTGAAGTCCGCGCGCGCGCTCGAAGATGTGGCGACAGCGCTTGCGCGCTTTGGTCTTCTCGAGAGGACCTTCGTGAGCTCGTTCCACCACGGCGCGCTGCGCCGCCTCGCCCGACTCGAGCCGCGTATTCGAATCGGCGCCTCGTTCCCGGAGGACCGGCTCGGCATCAGCCGGAGGCCGCGCTCCGGGCCTGTCGTGAGCCGAGGCCTGCGTTCGCTGCTTCCTCTCACACCTCTCCTCGTGTGGCCGTTGCTCGCTCGCGCGCGGGCGACGTCGCTCGTTCTCAAGCACGAGCTCGTCAGCCCTCGGACCGTGCGCCGTGCGCATGCGCGGGGCGCTTCGGTCGTCACGTGGACCGTCGACGACCCGGGGGATTTCTCTCGAGTCATGGCAGCAGGCGTCGACGCTGTCGTGACGAACGATCCATCGACATTCGTATCTACACTGAAGAGATGAGATTTGCCGCTCGCGTGTTAGTGGTCGGGTTCCTTGCCGCCTTGGCTCTCGTCGGCTTCTCGGCCGCGTTCGCGCTCGCAGCCGGCGGGGAGTCGGGTCACGCGCAGACGACCACCACCACTACGACCACGACCGGGCCTCCGCCCACGACAGCTCCTCCGCCCACGACAGCTCCTCCGCCCGTGCTTTCGCCGCCGACTCGGCCCCAGCGGCAAATCGGAGTTCCGGGAGGCGTCACGATCGCGGGTGTGGACGTGGGAGGTTTGCTGCCGTACGAGGCCTCAGCGCTCGTGAGAGAGTCTTTTGCGCGGCCGCTCGTGTTGATCGTCTCGCCCACACAGAAGGTGCGAGTCGCGCCGGAGGCGCTGGGAGCGAAGCCCGCGGTCAAGAAGGCCGTGAGCCGCGCCCGCTTCTCACGGCCGGGCGCATCGGTGCCGCTGCATGTCTGGGTCTCACGCGAGCGTATCCGCGGGTACGTCGAGAGCATGGGCAGGGAGCTCGATCGCACGCCCGTGAGCTCACGGCTCGTCCTTCGCGGAGCAACTGTCGGCGCCACCCGTTCGGTCGACGGACGCCGCCTCGAACGCGTCGAGGGATCACGCGCGATCCGGGTCGCGTTGAAGACCAACACCCGGCCCCCAATACGGCTCTCGTTCGCCGTTTTGAAGCCGACGGTGGCCGCGGACAGGCTCGGGCCCGCCGTGGTCATCCTGCGTGGCTCCAACAGGCTTCGCCTGTACACGGGCGCGAGGCTCATGCGCACGTTCGGGGTCGCGACCGGACTGCCCGCGTATCCGACGCCCACGGGCAATTTCGAGATCGTGACGATGCAGCGCGATCCGTGGTGGTATCCGCCCCCGTCCGATTGGGCCGCGGACTCCGACCCCGTTCCGCCCGGGCCCGGAAACCCTCTCGGGACACGCTGGATGGGGATCTCGGCGCCGTACGTCGGCATCCACGGCACGCCCGACTCCGCCTCGATCGGCTACTCGGCCTCGCACGGCTGCGTCCGCATGCGAATCTCCGACGCGGAGTGGCTGTTCCAGCACGTGGAGGTCGGGACACCGGTCTTCATCGTCTCGAAGTAGGAGCGGGCAGTGGCGCACCGCGGGAGGCTCGTGGCACAGGGCGTCGCCGTCGGGCTCGTGGCGCTGCTCTTCCTCCTGCTCGTCTGGTCGCTCGTGACGGAGGAGGGTGGCGACCTCGCGGCAGCCGCCGCCCGCGGCGAGCGTCCGGAGGCGCCGGATTTCACGCTCGAACGGCTCGATCGCGAGGGAGAGCTCACACTCTCGACGCTTCGCGGCAAGGCGGTCGTGCTGAATGCCTGGGCCTCCTGGTGCCTGCCGTGCAAGGAGGAGGCGCCGTTTCTCGAGCAGGTCTGGCGGGAGAACCGAAGCCGCGGCCTCGTCGTGGTCGGACTCGACTCGAAGGATTTTCGCAAGGACGCGCAGCGGTTCGCACGCCGCTTCGATCTCACCTTTCCGCTCGTCTACGACGGCCCCGGTGACGTCGCGGCGGATCGCTACGGCGTGACGGGATTTCCCGAGACGTTCGTCCTCGACCGCGAGGGAAGGGTTCTCGAGGTCTTCGTGGGGGGCGTCGACGCGGATGAGGATCGGGCGCGTCTTCGCGCTGCGGTGGATCGCGCGCTCGCCACGTGAGAGCGCTTCTGGTGGCGCTCGCCGCCGTCTGCGCTTTCGCGGCCGGCGCGCTGGCAGCAGGCCCCCCGGATGCCGCCGACCTCGAGGCCGAGCTCGTCTGTCCCGTCTGCGAGACCACGCTCGACCAGTCGGACGCTCCGGTCGCGCAGCGGATGAAGGCGTTCATCCGCGAGCGCATCGCCGCGGGCGACACCGAGCGGAAGATCAAGGACGCGCTCGTGTCCGAGTTCGGCCCGGGAGTTCTCGCGACTCCTCCCAAGAGCGGCTTCGGCCTCATCGCATGGCTGCTTCCGTTGGGCGCCCTGGTCGCCGGTGTGATCGCCGTTGTCCTGCTTGTCCGCAGGTGGAGCGGGCGAGGTGAACCGCCCGATCCACCAGCTCCGCTCGACCCGGACCTGGAGCGCCGGGTCGACGAGGAGCTCGCCCGGTTCGAGCGCTAGTTGCCCCCCGCCGTGAGCCTGTCGGCGATTCCAATCGCCTTTCTGGCCGGATTTGTGTCGTTTCTGGCGCCGTGCGTGCTTCCGCTGGTGCCCGGCTACCTCTCCGCCGTCTCCGCAGTCGACGCAGACAAGCTCGGGCAGCCGGGAAATGCGAGGCGTGTGGTGGCTGCGAGCGTCCCTTTCGTTCTCGGGTTCACGGCGGTCTTCGTGCTGCTCGGGGTAGGGGCGGCGCTCGTCGGGGGCCGACTCCTCTCGGATCAGTTCCTGCTCGAGAGGGTCGCGGGCTTCGTGCTCGTCGTCTTCGGCTTCGCGTTCATGGGGCTCCTACCCTGGCCCGAGCGGTTGCTCGGCGCGGGGTTGCTGCGGGGCGCCCGGAGCCGCGGCTCGCGCTTCCTGCTCGGCGGGGCCTTCGCGGTGTGTGCGGCGCCGTGCATCGGCCCGGTGCTCGCGGCCACACTGGTGCTCGCGGGCTCGTCGGACACCGCGCTCGAGGGCGCGCTGCTGCTGGCCGTGTACTCGCTCGGGCTCGCCGTCCCATTCGTGCTCGCCGGCGCGATCTTCTCGCGTGCGATGGGCGCCTTCCGCTGGATCCGCGACCACTATCGCGCCATCCAGGTGGCGGGGGGCGCCGTCATGGTCGCGCTCGGGCTGCTGCTGTTCTTCGAGCGCTTCTACGTGCTGCGGGTGTATCTGAACCGCTTTCTAGAGTGGCTCGGCCTCGAGCCTGCATTCTGATGACCTTCATACGAGTGAGGCTTGCCTCGCTCGAAGCGCCACCGACGACGAGTGCGAGCGCGAGGACGAGGACGAGGACGAGGACGAGGACGAGGCAAGCCTCGCCCCTACAGCGGGGGGCGCGAAAGGATCAGCGAGCCGGATTCGACCACTTCCTGCGCCATCCGGACTCCTTCGAGCACCGCTTCGACGTCGACACCGCGATGCGCTGGCCGGTACGGACCGAGGCGGCGCGCGGCTTTCTCGAGCTGGCGGTCGCACCCTGGTCGGTTGCCACGGCCGGCGTGGAGCCAGGCGACTGCGACGTGCACGAGCCCCTGCAGGAAGTCGCGCTCGGCGGCGGGCGCGTCGCGCCACTCGTCCTCGAGCTCCTCGTGGGCTTCGAAGTACTCCCCGGCTCGAATCAGCTCCAGCCCTCGCTCGAGCCCCATCTCACGATTATCCAGCGCCACCGAATGCTAGTGTCGGCCTCGTGGCGACGATCCTGCTGGCGGGGGTCGACCTCTTCTTCCGAAGCAAGCTCGAAGGGCTCCTGCCGGACCACCGCTTTGTTACCACCGACAGCGTCGACCCGCCGGATCTCGTCATCGCGGACATCTCACGAATCGAGCCGGAGGAGGTCGTCGACACGTGGCCAGACGTGCCGATCATGGGCTTCACGAACCACACCGACCGCTCCGGCCTGCAGCGGGCGCACACCGCCGGCTTCGACCAGGTGATCGTGAAGTCGGCACTCGTGGAGCGGGCTCCGGCGCTCGTTGCGGAGCTCACAGGCGTCCCTCTAGACTCGACGTCGTGACGTACATCATCGCCGAGCCCTGCATCGACATAAAGGACAAGTCCTGCGTCGATGTTTGCCCGGTCGACTGCATCCACGAATTCGAGCGGATCCTGATCATCGACCCGGAGGAGTGCATCGACTGCGGTGCGTGCGAACCGGAGTGCCCGGTGGAGGCGATCTTTCCCGAGGATGCGCTTCCGGACAAGTGGAACGCCTTCGTCGAGATCAACTACGCGTTTCCGGATCCTGCGAAGATCAACCCGCTCGTCAACACGTACGCGACCGAGAACAACGTCCAGAACGAGCCGATCGCGTAATCGCCCTCAGGCGGGGAGTAAGTACGCGCAGCGGCGCTTGTCGCCGGGAAGCGGGGAGGGCGCGATCTTGCCCACGCGAAAGCGCCCATCGCCGTCCTCGACCTCGGCGCCGACGTCAGGCAGGTCGCCCGGCCGCTCCTCGAGCGTGTAGCCGGCGTGCGACCAGCGGAACACGAGGTAGCCGCCTCTGCCGTTCTCGTCCATGTCCTCTGATGCTATCGGCGTGCCGCAGAAGGTGGCAGCTCCACACGGATGGTCGACCCGCGCGGGTACCGCACCTCGGAGCTGAAGCGCGCGTTCAAGGTCGCCGCACGCTCCGCGAGCGCCTCCAGCACGGCGCTCCGCCGCTCGGGCGGGCCGTCGTCGGAGACGACCAGTTCGGCGCCCCCGCTCGGCGTCTCGCGGATCGAGACGTCGACTCGGCTCGGAGCGCCTCGGCGCACTGCCTGGTCGATCGCCTCCCGCACGATTTGATAGAGGGCCGTCTGCGCATGCTCTCCGAGCTCGTCTCCGTGCTCGATGTCGAGATCGATCTGGACCTCATGCCGTGAGGCAAAACGGCGGCCAAGGGCGGTGACGGCAGCCACGAATCCGACCTCGCTGAGGGCCTTCGGCTCGAGATCCTCGCACAGCGTGCGCAGCTCGCGGGCCGCGCCGCGCGAGAGCTCGAGCGCTCGGCTCAAAATCTCCTCGGCTCGCTCGCGCTCGCCATTCCGGAGCGCCGCGAGCGCGGCATCCACGATCTGCGCGATCGCCGAGAGATGCTGGACCGGACCATCGTGCAACAGCTCTCCGAGCCGGCGGCGTTCCTCTTGCTCCGCGAGGATCGTCTCCGCGAGGAGGGCTCGCTCGGCGTTTTCGCTCAATCGATCATCGCCTCGCGCAGCGCGATGGCGACCGCCTGGGTGCGCGTGTCCGCCTCGAGCTTGGCGAGGATATGACGGACGTGGCTCTTCACCGTCTCCTGGCTGATGAAGAGCTTGTCGGCGACGTCGACGTTCGACATGCCGTCGGCGAGCAGCTGCAGGATCTCGCGCTCGCGTGGCGTCAGGAGGTCGGCCGTTGTCTTGCCGGACACGAACTCGGCCATCAGCCCGGGATCGACAAAGGTCTCGCCCGCCGCCACTTTCTCGATCGCTCGGAGCAGCGTCTCGTGCGGGGTCTCCTTGAGGATGTACCCGAGCGCGCCCGACTCGAGCCCTCGTTGCAGCAGGGACTTCTCCCCGTAGGCGGTAAAGATCAAGACCGCGGTGCCGGGGACCTTCTCGGCGATCTTCTCGGTCGCCTCGAGGCCGTCCATGTCCGGCATGCGGAGATCCATGATCACGACGTCGGGCTGACGCCGCTCGGTCAGCGCGACGGCGGAGGCGCCGTCGGTCGCCTCACCGATCACACGAATCCGTGACGAGCGCGACAACGCGAGGCGCAGACCTTCGCGCACGACTTCGTGGTCGTCGACGATCAAGCAGGTGATCTCATCGGCCACCATGCGATTCTACGAGGCGGCTCGGCGCGCTCCTGCGTAGAGGCTTGATGTGAAACTCACGGCGGGCCGGATGACGGCCACGACACGGCGCCGGATCCCCACCCTCCCTCAGCTGTCCAGGCTCATCAGCCTGCACGACGAGTAAGTACGTCGCCCGGCTTGGTCGTGACCGTCCCCGGCTGCGCGCCAATTTCACATCAAGCCTCTAGACAGGTGCGCCGCGATAGCGCCAAGGACCGGGCTCGAACCGGATCCCGCGCTTGCGACAGAACTCGCGGACCGACTCGAGGACGATTCCTCCGGAGCCGTGCAGCTTTCGGTTGAGGAGATCGAGCACCACCACACCCGCTGAAGGCTGTCCGCCGACTTCGAGCGTAAGGACTACGGCCTCTGGGCTCGCCTCACTGAAGACGGGAACGAAGACGACCTGCACGCCTTCCACGGCGAAGCCCCTGCTCTCTCCGTCGCTGATCGCCGACACCTCATGCCCGCGGAGCGCGAGCAGCTCGTGCAGGTCGTCGATCATGCGCCGCCCGAGCTCGATCTGGCGCGTGCGCGAGACCTTGTGGCTCGAGCTCCCGGTGACCTTGGCCGGCACGCCGATCGCGAACGCGCCCGCCGGGATGTCTCCCGTGACGTACGAGTTCGAGGCG
>JBPCMD010000061.1:0-28737 GCA_051002595.1 Gaiellaceae bacterium | reverse complement strand
AGCCGGCTAGAGGAGCGTGCGCTGCGGGGAGGCCGCGGGGCCCGGACGGCGCTGCGGCTGATGGACGACCCGGTGCGCTTCATCTCGACGGTTCAGGTCGGGATAACGATTTCGGGGATCCTGCTCGGTGCGATCGGCGAGCCGTTGCTCTCCAGCCTTATGGATCCGCCGCTTTCGAACGCAGTCTCCTTCTTGATCGCCTTCGCGATCCTGACCTACCTCTCCGTCGTCCTCGGCGAGCTCGTTCCGAAGGCGGTCGCGCTGCAAAAGGCGGAGAGGCTCGCGATCGCGCTCGCGGTGCCGCTCGACTGGCTCGCCAGGATCACGCATCCGCTCGTGTGGGCGCTCCAGAAATCGGCGAACGTGGCCCTGCGCGCGCTCCGGGTGAAGCCGGCCCCGGCGGGGATGATCGCGTATACGCGTGAGGACATCCGGCACAGCGTCGCCGCCGCCGAGGACGTCGGGGAGCTGCAGGAGGCAGAGGAGGAGATGCTCTACAAGGTCTTCGACTTCGCATCGAAGGAAGTCGACGCGGTGATGGTTCCGCGCCCGGATGTCGTGGCGATCTCGGTGGACATGGCGCCGGAGGAGGCCCTTGCGACGGTCGTCAACTCGCCGTACACCCGCTACCCGGTCTACCGAAACTCGCTCGACGAGATCGTCGGCATCCTGCACGTTCGTGACCTCTTCGCCGCCATGCACGAGATCGGAATCGCCGAGGTCCGACTCGACGCGATCTCCCGCCCCGCCTACGTCGTGCCCGAGACCAAGGATCTCGCTGCGCTCCTCGCCGACTTCCGGCGTGAGAAACAGCACATGGCGATCGTCGTCGACGAGTACGGAGTGGTGGACGGGATCGTCACGCTCGAAGACTTGATCGAGGAGATCGTCGGTGAGATCGAGGACGAGTTCGACCTGCCCGACACGTCGGTCGAGCGTGTGGACGAGACCCACGTCAGAGTCGATGGCTCGTACACCATCGACGACTTCAACGAGGCGTTCGGCGCGCACCTCGATCAGGACGATTACCACACGCTCGCGGGTCTCGTCTTCGGCGCGCTCGGACGCGCCGCCGAGGTCGGCGACGAGATCTTCGCGGACGGTCTCCGCCTCGGTGTGCTCGAAGTCGAGGGCTCGAGAATCTCCCGGATCGAGATCGAGTTCGGGATCGGCGACAAGCCGAAGCCGGCGGGCGAGTCGCAAGCTGCTTAGAAATCGTTTCACATTGACGCTTCGTCGCGCACCCCGGCGGCACAAGGCTTCATTGTGAAACGAGTTCTTAGAAGCAGCGGTTCCGCGTTCCGTCACCGCGACTTCAGGCTCTTCTGGGTCGCGCTGGTCGCTTCGAGCTTCGCAGTGAATATGGCGACCGTCGCCGTCGGGTGGCAGGTGTACTCCGTCCGCGAGAACCCCCTCGACCTGGGGCTCGTCGGTCTCGCGGAGTTCCTCCCCCTCCCGCTGCTCGCGCTGCCTGCGGGCCAACTCGCAGATCGGGTCTCGCGCCGGCTCCTCTACCTCTTCATGATCACGGTCGACATCGGCGTCGCGCTCGGGCTCCTCGCGATCACGCGCTCGGGCGCCGACGAGGTGTGGCCGTTCTTCGCGCTCGCTTTTGCGATGGGAGTGGGGAGCGCGATCGGCGCGCCCGCGGGCCGCGCCCTCACGCCCTCGCTCGTTCCCAGGGAGATCCTGGTGAGCGCGCTCGCACAGCGCTCGATCGCGTTTCAGCTCTCGCTGGTCGCGGGCCCGGCGGCTGGGGGTCTCCTGTTCGCGCTCCGACCCGAGCTCGTGTACATCGTCGGGATAGGGCTCTCGCTCGTCGCGTTCGCGTGCGTGCTCGCCCTCCACGCTGGCCGTGTCGCTGCTGCCGTGGGCGCCGCGGGTCTCGAGGAGGTTCTCGCCGGCGTGCGGCTCATTCGCCGGACGAAGGTCTTGTTCGGCGCGATCTCCCTCGATCTCTTCGCCGTTCTGCTCGGAGGCGCCGTCGCTCTCCTCCCGATCTTCGCGAAGGACATCCTCGAGGTTGGGCCGACCGGCCTCGGGCTGCTCCGCGCCGCTCCGGCTGTGGGATCGTTCGCTGCCGCGCTCTTCATCGCGCGGCGTCCCCTCAGGCGGCGAGCCGGTCGCACGCTGTTTCTCGTCGTGGCCGCGTTCGGCGTGTGCATGGTCGTGTTCGGCCTCTCGCGCGAGATGTGGCTCTCGATGCTGGCCCTCGCGCTCGGAGGCGCGTTCGACCTGGTGAGCGTGGTTCTTCGCTCGACGATCCTGCCGCTGGTGACTCCCGACGAGTTGCGCGGACGCGTGAACGCGGTCGAGATGGTCTTCATCAGCGCCTCCAACGAGCTCGGGGCGTTCGAGTCGGGAGTCGCGGCCGCGCTCGTCGGCGCGGTCCCGGCGGTTCTCTTCGGTGGGGTCGCGACGATCGCGATCGCCGTTCTCTGGTGGCGCTTGTTCCCCTCGCTGGCGCAGGTCGACCGGCTCGACGACCTGACGCCCGTTGAGCTTCCTAGCGCCGCGCCCGGCTGAGCAAACGCCCGGCGCCGACGTTCCGGATCGACGCGTCGACGAGCTCGATCGGATGGAGCGCGGGAAGGGGACGCTGTGCTCGGCGCAGCGCCTGCGACACCTGGACCAGGCAGCCTGGATTCGCGCTCGCGTACGCCTGCGCGCCCGTCGCCAGAATGTGCCCGGCCTTGCGGTCGCCGAGCTCACGGGCGGCCTCGGGCTGCACGATGTTGTAGATCCCGGCTGAGCCGCAGCAGAGGTCCTGCTCCGCGGGCTCGACGACGTCCAGCGCCGGAATCCGGCCAAGAGCGTCCAGCGAGGCCAGCGGGAGCGCTTGCGCGTGACGGAGATGGCAGGAGTCCTGGAGCGCCACTTTCATGGAGAGCGGGTGGCGTCGTGCCTGCGGACGAGCATCAGCGAGAAACTCACTGACGTCTCGGACCTTTCCGGCGAAGTCCGCGGCGCGCTCATCACCCAAGAGCCAGCCGAGCTCCTTCAAGTGTGACCCGCAGCCGGAGGAGTTGACGATCACCAGCTCGACGCCCTCGAAGGCGGTGACCAGCTGCCGTGCGAACGACTTTCCCTCCTCCAGCCGGCCCGCATGCACCGACAGCGCGCCGCAGCAACCCTGGGGCGGCGCGACGACCTCATAGCCGTCAGCCGCGAGGACGCGGGCGGTCGCCGCGTTCACGTCGGGGAAGACCGCGCGCTGGACGCATCCGGTCAGGACGCCCACGCGCCCCCGCCGGGCGCCTTCTGGATGCGTGATGCTCGCCACCTCGCCGTGGCCGCGCCATGGAGGCGCGACGTCGATGAGCGGCCTGAGCCGCCGGGGCAGGGGAATGCCGCGCCCGAGCTCGGCGAGCGCGAGCGCCGCTCGCATCCGCCGATGGTAGGGCAGCACGCGAAAGAGAAGACCGCGGAGCAGGCGGTCGCCGAGCGGCCGCTGGTGCTCCTCCTCGACCGCCGCGCGGGTCGTCTCGATCAGCCGGTCGTAGCGAACTCCGGAGGGGCACGACGAAACGCATGCCATGCATCCGAGACAGCGGTCGAAATGGGTCGTGACGGTGTCGTTCAGCGTCACGGTTCCGTCGAGACGCGCGTCCATCAGGTGGATCCGGCCGCGCGGCGAGTCCATCTCCTCGCTCCAAAGGACGTAGGTCGGGCACGTGGGCAGGCAGAAGCCGCAGTGCACGCAGTCGGCCGTCAGCTCGCGAATCACGCGGAAAGAACCCCGTTCGGATCGAGCTCACGCCTGATCCGCTGTACCAGGCGCTCTTCGATCGCGCCTTGAAACAGTCTGTTACTTGGCCCATCGTCGGCGGAGTACGCGACTCCGGAAGCGGGGCGGACGACGGCATCGCCGAGCTCGGCGAGTGTCTCCTCGAGCAGTCCGGGGTCGAAGCGGATGCGCTTCCGCGCCGCCCCCTGGCGACGGCGCGAGACATCCCACGCCTCTCGCTCGACCTCGACCCCGCCGACGAGCGCTTTCGCGGCCGCGATCTGCGCCTCCACCGCACGAGGAGAGCCCTCGAACAGAACGAGGACGCCGCCCGGATGGAGGACGTCGAGGGCGCTCGGTTGCAGCTGCGAGCCGAGGAGGGCGCGAACGATGCTCGCGGCATCGCCGGTCTCGACCGCTAGTGTCTGCTCGGCCTTCGGCAGGGGGTGTAGACGGAGGCTGACGCGCGCGATCAGAGCGAGCCGTCCCTCAGAGCCGCAAACGAGCCTCGCGAGGTCGTAACCCGCCACGTTCTTGACGACCTTGCCGCCGGCGCTCGCGATCGTCCCGTCCGGCAGCACGAGCGTGACGCCGAGGACGAGGTCGCGGGGCGCGCCGAAGCGATGGCGCAGCGGTCCGGACAGGTTCTGCGCGAGGAGCGCCCCGACGGTCGGGTCGCCGGGCGGATCGAGCGACAGCCTCTGCCCGTGCTCCGCGAGGGCGCTCTGCAAGGCCGAGAGGCGCACCCCGGCCTCCACCGTGCACGTGAGATCGCCCGCCTCGTGCTCCAGAATCCGGTCGAGTCCCTCGGTGGTGAGGTCCTCTCCGATCGCGACCCGCCTACCCTCGGTGTGGGCGCCGACAAGCAGCTCCGCGGCCTGCTCCAGGCTAGAGACGCTCGGCAACGCCCATCCTCTCGAGCGGATGCACGCGATAGGGACCCGGCACCTCGCCGCAGAGCCGAGGTGTGGGGATCACCTTGCCCGGATTGCAGAGCCCATCGGGGTCGAAGGCGCGACGCACGCGCTCGAAGACCTCGAGATCCCGCTCGGAGAACATGCGCGGCATCGAGCAGGCCTTGTCCATTCCGACCCCGTGCTCACCCGTGAGCGAGCCTCCCGCGTCCAAGCACGCGTCGAGGATCGCCTCGGCGAGGACGCGCGCCTGCTCCGTCTCTCCCTGCTCCGCGTCGTAGAGGACGAGCGGATGGAGATTGCCGTCGCCCGCGTGGAAGACGTTCCCGACCCGCAAGCCGTGGATCTCGGAAAGCTCCTGGATCCGCCGCAGAACTCCCTGAAGCCGGGTTCTCGGCACCACGCCGTCTTGGACGTAGTAGTCGGTCGCGACTCGCCCCATGGCCGCGAACGCCGACTTGCGCCCCTTCCAGAGGAGCGCGCGAGCGAGATCGTTCGTCGCAGCCCGGATCTCGAATGCACCGCACTCGGCGCAGATCCTCTCGACCTCGGCGGCGTCCTCCTCGACCTGTGCGGACACGCCGTCGAGCTCCACGAGGAGGACGGCGCCTGCTCCGGCGGGATAGCCGGGGGCGACGGCGAGCTCGGCGGCCTCGATCGTGAGCCGGTCCATCATCTCGAGCGCGGAGGGGAGAATCCCCGCAGCGACGATGCCGGACACCGCTGCGCCGGCCGCATCGGTGGTCTCGAACGCTGCGAGGAGCGTCTGCACCGCCTCCGGAGCTCGGACCAGGCGAAGCGTCACCTGAGTGACGATGCCGAGCGTTCCCTCCGAGCCGACGACCATGCCCAAGAGGTCGGGACCGTCCGGGTCGAGCGCCTTGCCGCCGAGCTCGACGGTCTCGCCGTCGGGCAGCACTAGCATCACGCCCGTGACATGGTGGACGGTGAAGCCGTTCTTCAGGCAGTGCGCGCCACCCGAGTTCTCGGCGACGTTGCCGCCGATCGTGCAGACCTGCTGGCTCGAGGGATCGGGCGCGTAGAAGAACCCTTCGGCGGCGACCGCGCGGGTGACGTCGAGGTTGGCGACTCCCGGCTCGACGACGACGCGCTGGCTGGCGAGGTCGATCTCCAAGATGCGATTCATGCGCGCGAGCGACACGACGACGCCTCCCGCGAGCGGCGTCGCGCCCCCTGAGAGGCCCGTTCCCGCGCCACGCGCAACAAAGGGAATGCGCTCCCTGCTACACGCGCGTACGACCACCTGCACGTCTTCGGTCGAGCCGGGAAGGACGACCAGCTCCGGAATCGCCCTGTGTCCGGTGAGACCGTCGCACTCGTAGACTCGGAGTTGCTCCGGCTCGGTGATCACGTTCTTCGCTCCCAGCGCGCGCTGCAGCTCCAGCACGAAGGCGGCCGGAAGCGTCATCGACGCGAGTCTAGATACTTGATCGGGAATTGAGGCGCGAGGAGGGGGCGGTCACGACCAAGCCGGGCGACGTACTCATTGGTCGTGCAGGCTGACAAGCCTAGACGACGAGGGAGGGTGGTGATCCGGCGCCGTGACGTGGCCGTCATCCGGCCCGCCGTGAATTCCCGATCAAGCATCTACGGCCCGCAGGAGGCCGAGCCCATGAGCTCATCCCGCCGCCCAGAACTCCTCGAACACTCGAGGGTCGCTGGGGAGGGCGAGAACCTCACGCACGAGCCCATCTTCGATGCCGAAGAGGAGCACTTGCTCGAGCTCGAGGCTGCGCCCGTTTCGCGAGCCGCGCGCGACGTAGATCGCCGCCGCCCGCTTCTCGCTCGCCAGAACATCGCGGAGCTCGGATCCGTACGTCCCGCCGGTCTCCTTCGGCAGCCGGCCGAGAAAGCGGAAGATCTCCTCGCGCCCTCGGTAGACGCCGGCCATCACCCCCTGCCCCGGAACCGTCCAGACCGCCTCCTCGGCGAAGAGCCCACGCAGCCCGAAGCCCTCTGTCCGTGCGAACGCGTCGAAGATCGCGCGTACCAGCGCCTCGTTCACCGCTCTATCGCTCACTACGGGCTCTCTCCCAGCGGGCGATGAGGCCCTCGACATGGCGGTGCTGAGCAGCGGTGAACGGGATGCGCGACACCAAACGGCGAGCCTCCGCAGGATCGTCGTTCTCGACGGCTGCCTCCAGATGCTCGCGGAGCGGATTCGGCTGCCGGAGCTGGCGGCGCAGCCAGCGACGCAGGCTCACCGTGGCCTGATCGGTCACCGTTGCAGGCTAGACGCTCGACGGAGATGACGAGCGACGTCGTCGCTAGTTCGGGAAGGTCTCTTCCTCCTCGGTGTCCTCAGGCTCCGACTTGCTGTCCTGGGAGCTCGCCGCGGGCGGCTCGTCGTCGGCCAAGCTGTACGCGCTGAGCCGTGACGACAGGCCGTCCATCCAGCTCACCGCCTCCGGCTCGTCACCCGGGTCTTTGGCGGATCGCTCCCGGCGCCCTTTGCGGCCGGACACAGGCGCGGATCGCGGACGCCTCTCCTTGGGCGGGCGCTCGGAGTCTGGCCCGGCGTCGTCCTGATCTGCGCCTTTGGCCAAGGAGGGAAACTCGGCGAGCGGCGGAAGGCCAAGCCCGACGATCGAGGGCTCTGCGGGTTCCGGAGCGACACTTTTCTCGGCCTCGGCTCCGAGCAGGGGCGCCGGACGCGGCAGGGGCTTCTTCTCGATCGGCTGGCGGGGCATGTCCGGATCGACCACGTAGTCGGGCAGGGGGCCCAGATCCGGCTCGGGCTCGAGTGCCGACACCGGTTGCGGCGCCTTTGTGACCGGTGCTGGATCCCGCCTCGAGTCGACCACGAAGTCCGGCAGCGGCTCGGGCTCGCGCGGCGCTTCCAGATCCTGCGCCGGGTCTCTCGTCACTATCGGCTCCGGCTCCTGCTCCGGCTCGATACCGAACTCCGGCACGTGATTTGGCTCGAAGGCCGCGATCGGAGCCGGTTCGTGTGCGGGCTCCGGCTCCGGCTCTGGCTCTGGCTCCGGCATGGGCTCCGGCTCGGGCTCCGGCGCCGGCTCCGTGACCGCTTCCGGCGCGACCACCGGCTCGGCCACGGGTTCTGGCTCGGGCACCGACTCGACGGCAGAGTCGACGGGTTCCGGCTCAGGCGCCAGCTCGACGAACGGCTTCGGCGGCGGCATCGGCTCGAAGATCGTCTCTTCCGGCGCCGCCTCGGTAACCGCCTCGAGCTCTGGCGCCGCTTCCACGACGGGCTCGGCCCCGGCTTCGAACTCCGGCTCCGGTTCCGGGTCGGGCTCCGGCTCTGCATCGAGGACCGGCTCTGCCTCGAAGACGGGCTCTGGCTCGAGGACCGGCTGTGCCTCGAGGACCGGCTCTGCCTCGAAGAACGGCTCTGGCTCAGGGACGAGCTCGACAGTCGGCGTCGGCTCGAATGCTTCGAAGTAGGCGACCGGCTCCTGCTCCGGCTCCGGCTGGAGCTCCGGCTCCGGCGCCACGATGTAATCGGGAAGCCCGTCTGCCTCCGCCTCCGCGTCTGCGTCCTCCATCGGCTCGGATTCCGGGCTTGTCAGCGTCCACCCTCCGACGGCGTCGTCCCACGCCGGCTTCGCCTCCGCAGGCTCGAGGAACCCCAGCTCGAGCTCGGTCGTCGGCGGCATCTCCCACAGCGGTCGCCCGACGACGAGTCGCTCTCGAAGCTCGAGGCGCCGAACCTTGTCGCCCGGCGCGGTCGGCAGCTCGTCGACGAACTCGATCTCGCGCGGGACTTCGTGTTCGGCAAGCGACTGCGCCATGTCCTGGCGGATCTCGGCCTCCAGCGCGACCGAGCCCTCGACGCCTGGCGCCAGGACGACGAATGCCCTCAAGAACTGCCCGCCACGCTCGAGATCGCGCACGCCCACGACAGCGCTCGCGGTGATGGCGTCGTGCAGACGAAGCGCGCGCTCGCTTGCGTACGGGCCGAAGCGCTCGCCGCGGCTCGTGAGCATGTCCGCCGCTCGTCCGAGATACCAGAGGAATCCGTCCGCGTCAGCCGTCGCCACGTCACCGGTCATGTACCAGTCACCGCGGAATGCCTCTTTCGTCTTGTCCGCCGCCTCCCAGTACCCCGCGAACAACGTGGGAGTTCGGCCCCGGACGGCCAGCTCGCCCTCGGCGCCGGGCGGGACCGGGTTGCCGCCGTCATCGACCACCACGACCTGATGTCCCGGCAATGGAAGCCCGAGCGATCCCGGCTTGAAGCCCGCTTCCGCCCCGTTTCCGACGACGACGTTCGTCTCCGTCTGCGAGTAGCCGTCGTGGATGACGAGGCCCCATGTCTCCTCGAAGACCGCGCTCACCTCGGGGTCGAGATAGTCCCCCGTCGAGACCAACCTCCGCAGCTGTGGCGGTCGGAAGCGTCCGAGCTCGGGTTGTCGAGCCAGCGCCGCGTACTCGGCGGGACTCTGGTTGAGAATCGTCGTACCGAAGCGATAGATGAGGTCGAGTCGTTCCAGTGGCTCGAACTCGCCCTCGTGGAGCAACGTCTCGGCGCCGCGTGACCAGGGGCCGAGAAGCGCGTGCCAGATGCTGTTCGGAGAGCCCGGGGGAGCGGTGGACCAGACGGCGTCGCCACGGCCTGCGTCGAGCCAGTACTCGGCGGCCACACGGGTGGCGAACACCGACGCATTCGTGTGGGAGACGAGGTGAGGGCCCCCGACGGTTCCCGCGCTCGTCAGCACGAACGCGAGATCGCGGGACGAGGAGTCGTGCGTCGGCGCCTGCTCGGGCGCGCCGAGTAGAAGCGGGTGCGCCTCGTCCACGTACAGGAGGTGAGGGCTATCGGACATGCGCACGATCTCCGGCTCTGCCGCTCGAGCGGCGACGACCAGGCGTGGGCTCGTGGTCGTCATGCGATCGTCGAGCGTCGACGCCGACACGGTCACGGGCGCCGGCGCCACGACGGCGCCCACCTTCAGGCACGCGAGCACGATCTCGAGCCAGTCGACATTCGTTCCCACGAGCACCAGCACGCGATCGCCTGGCCTGACGCCGCGCTCGCGTAATAGTGAGCTCCAGCGTGCGCTTCTCTCGGCCAGCTGGAGGAAGCTCCGCGGCTCGATGACACCGTCCTCGCCGAGCACCGTCACCGCCTGTCGCTTCGGGTCGAGGGCGAGCGCCTCCACGACGTCACGCGTGAAGTTGAACCTCTCCGGGATCTGCCAGCGGCCATCCGCGATCGCGGGATAGAGCGCGAGCTCGAGGGGCGAGGACGGAAGCCCTCCTCGTTGCGCGCTGCGGCGACCGATGCGAAGCTTCTTCACGGCACGACCATTATCGACCCGAATCGCCTCATACCTAAAGGGCGTTTACCTGATTGGGCGCATTGTCGCTCCAAGCCGCTGCAAGGGGACGCCCGGTCGGGGTAGGTCTCAGGTCAGGCATGAACTAGGCCGTGCTCGACGCCGAACGACTCGCCGGACGGAAGCTCCTCGGGCAGCCGGAACCCCCCGGCTTCCTCGAGCGCCTCGATGCGCGACTGCATGGGAGGATGCGTGTTGAAGAGGCTCGAGAGCGCGAGGACTCCGCGCCGGTCGGAGTCGAGCCGGTCGGTCGGGCTCTCGACCCACAAATGCGCCGTCGAGGCATCCGCATAGGCGATGGTCGTCGAGTTCCGCTCGAGCCGGCGCAGCGCCAGCGCCATAGCCTCGGGGTCGTTCAGCATTTCGGCCGCGCCCGCGTCTGCGAGAAACTCGCGGCGTCTCGAGAGGCTCAGGCGCAGGAGCAGCGCGGCGTAGGGCGCGAGCAGAAAGCCGACGAGCGCGAGAACGAGAACGATCACGCCTCCTCTGCGAGAGCGTCCGCCATACGCGATCGAGCGGAAGCCGATATCCGCGATCAGCGCGATGACGCCGGCGAAGACGAGCGCCATGGTCATCAGGTAGGTGTCGCGATTTCGTATGTGGGAGACCTCGTGCGCGAGAACCGCCTCGAGCTCGCGCTGTGGCATGGTCGCGAGGAGTCCGGTCGTTACGCCGACGTAGCTCGTCTGAGGGCGGAGCCCCGCCGCGAACGCGTTCGGCGCCGCGTCCTCGACGATCCGAACCTCCGGAGTCACCGGCAGGCCGGCTGCGATCGAGACGTTCTCCACCAGCCTGCGCAGGGGCCTGATCGCCTCTGGGGCGACCTCCTGCGCGCCGGTCAGGCGGGAGACCATGCTCCGTGAGCGGACGAGCGCGAAGATCCCGTACGCAACTGCGCCGACGACGGCGATGACGCCCAGCGAGATGTCGAAGGCGAAACCGATCAGCGCCGCGAGTACGAGTAGGAGCAGGACGAAGCCGAAGACCACGATCGCGCTCTTGAGGCGGTTCGCCCGAATCTGCTCCTGGAGGGTCACGTCATCTGATTTGAACTCGTGGCGACCCGGCGCGAAAGCGCCGCTTTAGGGATCTTGCGCGAACGAAATCCGTGCTAGCGGATTCCGTTCTGCGCCAATTAGTAGCCGAACGAGACTTGCGGCAGCGCCGTGTCGCCATGGGCGGAGAAGAACTCCCGCGCGTGAAAGCCGAGAGGCGAGGCCACGAGGAGCCACGGGATGCTCTGGACCGCGGTGTTGAAGCGCATCACGGTCGCGTTGTAGTAGCGGCGGGCCGCTGAGATCTTGTCCTCGGTGTCGGTCAGGTCCTCTTGAAGCTGCAGGAAGCTCTCCGACGCCTTGAGCTCGGGGTACGCCTCCGCCACCGCGAACAGCCGCCCGATCGCGATCGTCAGGCCTTCGTTCGCATCTGCCGCCGTCCCCGGCGTGCCGGCCTGCTGGAGGGCAGCCCGCGCACGAGTGACTTCCTCGAAGACTCCGCGCTCGTGGGCCGCGTACGCGCGCACGGTCTCGACCAGGTTCGGGATCAGGTCGGCGCGGCGCTGCAGCTGCACGTCGATGTTCGCCCAGCCGGTGTCGACTTCGTTTCGGAGCCGGACGAGCCGGTTGTAGCCGACGACGGCGAAGAGCGCGACGAGCGCGACGACGCCGATCAGGATCCAGAGCCAGAGCACCGCCGCTCGAGTCTACGGTCGACCCAAGGCCGCGGCGAGCGCTCTTCGTCCGTTGGCTAGCACGGGCTCTCCGTGCGAGACGAGGATGCGCCGGACAGGCAGGTCGAGCAAAGGCCTGAGCGATGCGGCGAGCTCGGGATGGCCGGTCTTCTCCGGCAACCGCGACTCCGGGCACATGCATACTCCGCCCGCCCCGTCTCCCAGTAAGACGTCGCCCGGCACAAGCGCGCGGTGCTGCGGGATCCAGAACACAACCTCGGTGCGCCGTGCCGTCTTGAATGCCTCGATGCCTCCCGGCAGCCGTTCTCCGGCACGGAATACATCGGTGACCACCCCTGAGCGGCGCGCGACTGCGGCACGCGACGCGCTCGGCGCCCAGACTCGCGCCGAATAGCGCTCGACCAGCGCGGCCGTGCTGCGAACGTGCCAGAACACTGTTACGAGGACGTGCACCGGGCCGCCGACTCGCCGGACGTCTCGGTCGAGCCCACGCCAGAACCGCTCCGAATCCACGGGAGTCTTCGGCCGCGCGTAATCCGCGCTCGCGGTTTCCGGGCTTGCGCAATCGCCGCGCGGCACGAGCGGGTCGGCGAGCACCACTCCGTCCTCGGTCTCGCAGAACACGGACCCGACATCCTCTTTCCATTCTTCGTGGTACCCGGTCCAGCGCCAGAGGCCGGCATCGATCTGCGCGACATCCACACCACTAGTAAACCGAACCGAATGGGGTCCCGTTGCGTATCGTCGAGTCGAGCAGGGATCTCCAAGTAACAGACTGTTACTTGGCGTCGAGAGAGGAGATCGCATGAAAGCACTGCGCATTGCGCTGATCGCCGCGTTCGCCGTATTCGCCCTCGCGGCCGCGGGGTGCGGGTCCGATGATGACGAGGCGGCGGACGACACGACAACTTTGACCGAGACGACCGACACGGAGACGACGACCGACACGGGCACCGCGAGCGCCCTCCAGGGCACCGTTGGCCCGGGCTTCGACATCAGCGTCGATCAGACCTCCGTGACCGCCGGCAGCTACGAGCTCGAGATCGAGGACCTCTCCGACATCCACAACTTCCACCTCACAGGGCCGGGCGGAGTCGACGTGACCACGGATGTGGCCGCCGAGGGCACCGAGACCTTCACGGTCGAGCTGGAGGCTGGGACCTACAACTTCGTCTGCGACCCGCATGCCGGCCAGATGAATGGGACGATCGAGGTGGGTTAGAGGCAGCCGAGGGCGAGGCAAGCCTCTTGCGCCTAATGCAGACCCCTTCATCGGGAGCCCGGGATCCGGAAGCGTCGAGGTGTGAAGTCGGTCCGCTAGACAACCTCAGGCCTCCAAGCCTCCCTACGGGAGGTGAAGAGAGAGCGGCTCGATCGCCCCGTTCGCGATCCGCCAACCGGCGAGCTCGCCTGTGCGCAGGGTGTAGATGAGATAGGGCCGCCCGGTCCAGAGCCCGATGTTCTCGACGTCTGTCCGCGACGGCCGCGGCGCGGAGGAGAGATGCGAATGGAACACAGCGAGCTCGTACCCTTCGTCCTCGAGGAACCACGACTCTGGATCGATGTCGAGCTCGAAGCGGTAGGGCGAGGCGGCGGCGTTGCGGCCGGAGACGTAGCGCTCCGCAACGCCCTCGCGGAAAGCCACGAGCCCGCAGGCCTCGTTCGGCGCGTCCGCTCGAGCATGCTCTGCGAGCTCCGCCACGATTCCAGCCGGAACTACCACCAGACCGATCGCTCCATCGCCGCGCCGACGTCCTTCGACTCCCAGAAGTCGGCGGAGAGATACTTCCAGCCGGCGTCGGCGAGCACGCAGACGATGACCCCTTCGTCGAGCTCCTCCGCGAGTCGCAGCGTCGCGTGGATGACCGCTCCGGAAGAGACCCCCGCGAAGATCCCTTCTCGCTCGAGGAGCAGGCGGAGCCCCGCGACCGACTCTTCGTTCGTGACCAGCAGCTTTCGGTCGAGCTTGGAGACGTCGAGGATCGGTGGGACGTAGCCGTCGGCGAGTGAGCGCAGACCCATCACCTCGTCTCCGGGAAGTGGCTCGGCCGCCGCCACGACGAGCTGGGGGAACGATTCGCGAAGGCGCGCGCCGGCGCCCATCAGCGTCCCCCCGGTGCCGAGCCCGGCGATGAAGACGTCGACGTGGTCGAGGGCTGCGGCGATCTCGGCGCCGGTGCCTTCGTAGTGCGCGCGCGGGTTCGCCTCGTTCGCGTACTGGAACGGCATGAAGAACGAAGGGTCCCTCTCTGCGAGCTCCAGGGCCAGTCGGACGGCCCCGTTCGAGCCCTCCTCGCCTGGCGAGTCGACGATCTGCGCGCCGTAGAGGCGAAGCATGCGCCGACGCTCTTCCGTCACGTTCGCGGGCATCACGCAGGTGAGCGGGTAGCCCCGGAGCTTCGCGACGAGTGCGAGGGAGATGCCGGTGTTTCCGCTGGTCGGCTCGAGCAGCGGGCGCCTCGGCTCGAGCTCGCCGGAGGCCTCGGCCGCCTCGATCATCGCCTTCGCGACGCGATCCTTGATCGAGCCGGTGGGGTTCTGGCCCTCGAGCTTCGCGTACAGGCGAACGGAGGGCGTCGGCGAGAGACGAGGAAGCTCGACGAGCGGTGTCGAGCCGATCAGATCGAGGAGGGAGGGCGCGGTCGTCGTCACACTGGGTTCAGACCCCGTGGGGTCTGACCCCTCCCGACCCGCCCGCCATCGCCGGCAGGAGAATCAAGGTCTCGCCGTCGTCGACCGGTGTCTCGAGGCCGTCGAGCGTGCGGATGTCCTCGCCGCCGAGGTACACGTTCACGAACGACGCGAGCTCGCCGTCTGCGTAGAGCTGGCCCGCGAGCGGCGGGTAGCGCGCCACCAGATCGTCGATGACCGCGCCGACGGTGTCTCCACGCGCCTCGAGCTCGCGAAGGCCGCCGACCTCGCCCCGGAGGGTCGGGGGAATGCGGACAGCCGCCATTAGTGAGAGGCCACTAGCCTCTAGCTGCGCCCCACGGGCGCGCTGCAGAACTCGACGTAATCCACGTACTCCGTGATGGTGGGACTGTCGCCGCAAACGGGGCAGTAGGGGTCGCGTCGCACGTTCACCTCTTCGAGCGTCGTCCCGAGCGCGTCGAAGAGAAGCAGGCGCCCGGCAAGCGTCTCGCCGCGGCCGAGGATCAGCTTGAGCGTCTCGTTCGCCTGTAGCGAGCCGATGATGCCTGGCAACACACCGAGGACGCCGCCCTCGGCGCAGCTCGGCGCCAGCTCAGGAGGTGGGGGCTGCGGGAAGAGGCAGCGGTAGCAGGGCCCGTTCCCCGGCGAGAAGACCGTGGCTTGGCCTTCGAAGCGGAAGATCGAGCCGTGGACGACCGGGATGTCGTGCCAGACCGAGGCGTCGTTCACCAGGTAGCGCGTCGGGAAGTTGTCGGCGCCGTCCACGATTACGTCCCAGCCCTCGGCGAGGATGCGATCGATGTTCTCCGAGGTCAATCGTTCCTCGAATGGCTTGACAACAACGTCAGGGTTCAGCGCCTCGATCGTGCGTTTGGCCGATAGCACCTTCGGCTCGCCGAGGCTGTCGGTCGAATGGACGATCTGGCGCTGCAGGTTCGACTCGTCGACTACATCGGCATCGACGATCCCGAGCGTGCCGACGCCGGCCGCGGCGAGGTAGAGCGAAGCGGGAGAGCCGAGCCCTCCGGCCCCGACGAGGAGCACGCGCGCGTCCAGGAGCCGCTGCTGTCCCTCCTCGCCGACCTCCGGAATCAGGAGGTGGCGGCTGTAGCGGGCGCGCTGCTCGGACGTGAGCACCCGCGGAGTCGTCACCTCGAAGCCGTTTCGTTTCCAGTCGGTGAAGCCGCCGCCGAGGTTGACGACGTCCTCGTAGCCCAGCTCGGCGAGCGACTTTGCCGCGAACGCCGACCGCGAACCGGCGGAGCAGTACACGACGAGCGGACGGGACTTGTCGGGAACGAGGCCCTCGATCTGCTGCTCCAACCGGCCGCGAGTGACGTAGACGGCGCCGGGGATGTGGCCTTCCTCCCACTCGTCCGGCTCGCGCACATCGACGAAGAGCGGAGGCTCGGAGGAGGTGAGCAGGTCCTGCGCCTCGGTGGAGGAGACCTCCTCGATCTCCTCCCTCACCTGCGCAAGCAGCTCACGGTAGGTCGCCATTACTTTCCGAACTATAGCGATATGAGATCTGACCACGGCGAGGCTCCGGTTGCGCATTGCGCGCGGCTATCGTCGTGTAGTGGCCGCTCCGGAAAGTACGGCACCGCTTGGCCGGCTGCAAACGCTTCGCATCGCGTCGTCCTCAGTCCTACCCCAGAAAGTGCTTCGCACTTCCTGGGGGCCCCGAAAACCTGCCCCGATATCTACTGATATCGAGGCTCCCTGCGTCCTAGCGCTGCTCGGTTTTCGCTCGGCCAAGCGGCACCGGACTTCCCGGAGAGACCACTCGTGAGCCCAAGGCGCCGAGTCGTCCTCCTCGTTGGGCTCGCCGCCGTGGCCGCGGTCGCGGTCGTCGCCGCTGCGGTGCTCTCCTCGGATGGCGGCTCGGCGACGACGACGGCCGCCGCGACCGAGCCTCGCCCGGGGCGGCCGCCCCTCTCGTTCGCGCTCGGGTTTCGCGACGACCACGAAGCCCTTGCGCTCGCGCGCGGCGCCGCTCTGTACCAGCAGGGAAAACTCGCTGCCGCTCGAGGTCTCTTCGCGCTGTCGGACTCGCTCGAAGCGAGGGTCGGGCTGGCGTTCGCGGCGTGGCCCACGGGCACGCTCGATCGCGTCGAACAGCTCGCGAAGCTCTACCCGGAGAACGCCGCCGTCCACTTCCATCTCGGACTCGCGCGCCTCTGGGCGCGGAACGGGGATCCGGTGTCCGCCTGGCGAGCGGCGATCGAGGCCGAGCCCGACACGCCCTACGCGGTGCTCGCCGGCAATCTCCTCCACCCCAAGCTGCCGCGCGGCTTGCCCGCGTTCATCCCGTCGTTCGCCGCTCCGGCCGAGGTCGTACGGCTTGCGCCCGAGCGCCAGCTCGACGCGCTGAGAACGCGTGCGGAACGAGGCGGCACGGGCGAGCTCCTGCTCTATGGCGTCGGGTTACAGCGGGTCGGTCGTCCCGTTTCCGCGGCGCGTGCGTTCGAGCGGGCGGCGCGGCGCGCCCCGCGAAATGCCGAGGCACAGGTCTCAGCGGCTGTGGGGCAGTTCGAGAAGGACGCGCCCGAGCGCGCTTTCGGCCGCCTCGGCCCGCTCACTCGGAAGTTCCCGAGCCAGCCGACGGTCCGTTTCCATCTCGGCGTGCTGCTTCTCTGGACCGGGCGCGTGGATGCTGCGGCGCGGCAGTTCCGTCTGGCGACGCGGACGCAGCCAAGCTCGCCTCTCGCTCGTGAGGCGACTCGGTACCTCGAGACCATTCGCCGCGCACGCTCGTGACAAGAGCGGGTGACAGTCACCTTCGGTGACAGGCACCGTGTCTGTTGGGCGCTTTGACGCCGGCCGTCCCTGTGACTACGGTGTGACGCGCCGACGAGGAAATGGGGCGGTCTGGCAGGGAAAGCGGAAGGAACGGCGATTCGAGCACCGGTCGAGGACGTCCTCGCGACTGACGAAGCTCAGCGCCTGCTCGAGACCGGACTGCAGACCGGCCGCTTGGATGCGGACGAGATCGCCCTCGCGCTCGACGAGCTCGATCTCGAGCCGAGCCAGCTCGACGAGTTCTACGCCGCGCTCGATGAAGCTCAGATCACGGTCGTCCAGGTCGAGGAAGAAGTCGAGAGCGAGCCCGAGGCCAATGCCGAGATCACGACCGACGCGCTGCAGCTCTTCTTGAAGGACATCGGGCGCGTCCCGCTTCTGACCGCCGCGCAGGAGGTCGAGCTCGCGAAGCGCATCGAGCGGGGCGACCACGGAGCGAAGCAGGCGATGGTCGAGGCCAATCTCCGGCTCGTCGTCTCGATCGCCAAGCGATATCGAAACCAGGGTCTCCCGTTCCTCGACCTGATTCAAGAAGGGACGATCGGGCTCGTGCGAGCCGCCGAGAAGTTCGATCACCGCAAGGGGTTCAAGTTCTCGACGTACGCGACCTGGTGGATCCGCCAGGCTGTCGCTCGCGCGATCGCGGACAAGGGCCGCACGATTCGGATGCCCGTGCACGTCGTCGAGAAGCTCAACCGGATCCTCCGCGCCGAGCGAAAGCTGCGCGCGGAGCGCGGGCGCGAGCCGACGATGGAGGAGATCGCCCGCGACGTCGAGATGACGCTCGCCGAGGTCGAGCAGATCAGGCGGAGCGCGCAAACTCCGGTCTCGCTCGAGAAGCCGGTGGGCGACGACGACGAGTCCGAGTTCGGCCACTTCCTCGCCGACGACTCGACTCCGCTCCCGGAGGAGCTGGCGGAGACTGCTCTCCAGCGGGAGGCTCTGCGAACGATTCTCGGTGCCCTCTCGGAGCGGGAGCGTCGCGTGCTCGAGCTCCGTTACGGGCTCGACGGCCAGCAGCCGCGCACGCTCGACGAGGTGGGCCGGGCGTTCAACGTGACGCGTGAGCGCATCCGCCAGATCGAGCACCAGGGCCTGAAGAAGCTCCGCGCTCTCGCCGACGCCCAGCGCGTCCGCGACGTGGCGTAGAGGCGAGGCTCGCCTCCCTCGCCTCCCTCCCCGGGGCGTATCGTTCATCCGTGCTCTACCGGCCGGAAGCGTTCGAGCCGCTGACCGAGGAGCCGTGGAGGGCTCACCGCGTCCGCGAAGCGGTCCGAGAGATCGTCGCGGACACCGACGATGCGCTCCGCGGCCCAAAGCTCATGTGGCGAGCTGACGATTGGGATCGCTGGCAGGCCACGAGCCCGATGAAGAACCTCTACGTCGGCGCCGCCGGCGTGCTCTGGGCGCTCGACGAGCTGCGTCGAAGCGGGCATGCGGAGACGCGCCTCGACCTCGCCGAGCTCGCCCTCGGCAATCTCGAGCTCTATCGGGCCAGACCCGATCAGATGAAGATCCAGCTTCCCGAGCCTCGGGAGTCATCGCTCCTCTGCGGCGAGACGGGTGTCCTGCTGGTCACCTGGCGGCTCGCTCCCGACCAGGAGATCGCCGACGATCTCCTGGCCCGCGTGCGCGCGAACGTGTCGAACGAGGCGGAGGAGGTGATGTGGGGCGCGCCCGGAACGCTGATCGCCGCGCATGCCATGCTCGAATGGACGGGAGACGAGCGCTGGCGCGGGGCCTGGCAGGAGAGCGCGGACGCGCTGTGGTCACGCCGCGAAGCAGATGGCATGTGGGCGCAGCGTCTGTATCGCCAGGTGCTTCGAAGTCTCAATCCGCCGCACGGGCTCGTCGGAAACGTCCAGGCGCTCCTGCCGCTCCTCGACTCTGCACGTCGGCGTCAAATCGAGCTCGAGACCGCGGCGATCCTCGCGAGGACGGCCGTTATCGAAGACGGGCTCGCGAACTGGCCGCCACGCGACAGGCCGGATCTTCCTGGGCCGGACGGTCAGATCCGCGTCCAGTGGTGCGCGGGAGGCCCTGGCATCGTCATCAGCGCCTGCGACTACCTCGACGAAGATCTCCTGCTCGCGGGCGCCGAGCTCCCGTGGCACACGGGCCCGCCGGGATTCGAGAAGGGCCCATCGATCTGCCACGGCACCGCCGGGAACGGCTACGCGTTTCTCAAGGCGTTCGCGCGTACCGGCGACGAGCGCTGGCTCGACCGGGCGCGCCGCTTCGCCGTGCACGCGCTGGGTCAAGTGAGACGCCTGCGCGCGGAGCGCGGCCGCGGCCGCTACTCGCTCTGGACCGGAGATCTCGGCGTCGCCGTCTATGCGGCCGACTGTCTCGACGGTCGCAGCGCGTACCCGTTCTTCGACCTGCGTTAGCTGGGGGCGAAGAGCTCGATCTCGGCGTCGTGACCTGGCGCTTGGGCGAGGCGCGCATCGCACGTGACGATCGGCGCCTGCAGGAACTCTGCGAGGGCGACGTAGACCGCGTCGTAAACAGTCAAATTGTCCCGGAGCTCCCACGCGCGCTCGAGCAGGCCAAGGTGCGGGTAGCGCGTGATCAAGAGGTTGGCCGCATCCACTCGGGCGTCGGAGGCGCGGTCGCTGCTGAGCGTGCCGTATGCGACCAGTCGGCGCAACGCGTGTGTCACTTCGACATCGACCAGATGTGGCGCGTGGAGGTCGCCGTCACCCCGGAGCCGTTGGGTTATCAGCGGGTCAGGGTCATCGTTGGTGATGACATCGACAACTGCCGAAGCATCGACGACGATCACGGTCGCTCGGGATCGTCCCGCGCCTCCCGGATGACGCGAACAATCTCTTCCCGCGACGCCCCTCCGTGTCGGGACTGCGCTCGAGCGAAGACCTCTGCAATAGTCGGCAGGGCGGTGAGGCGGACGAGCTCGCTACGGAGGTACTCGGACATGGACATTCCAGCGGACGCCGCCCGCGCGCGAAGCACGGCATGCACGTCGTCGGGAACGTCTCGGATTTGTATTGCCTTTGGCAACGTCATGATGAGCATACAAGCAGTTTGCATGCATTGCACGCAAGATGCCTTCAATAGCCATGACCCGGAACGACATGGCGACGATGCCGAGCGGCGGTGAAAGCTGCGCCTGACTACACTCCGCGCCCGTGAGCGCGACCTACGAGGAGCTTCGAGACCAGCTCGCCGAGCTGATCGCCATTCCGTCGGTGAGCGCCGACCCGGCGCATGCCGGAGACGTCGAAGCTGCGGCCTTGTGGGTCGCGGACAAGATCCGCGCTGCCGGAGGCACGGCGGATGTCGTCCCCTGGAACGGCGGCCGGCCGCTGGTCATCGGCGAGGTCGCAGCCTCCGAACGCCCTGAGTCTTCGCCCACGGTTCTCTGTTACGCGCACTTCGACGTGCAGCCGCCCGACCCGCTCGACCTCTGGGAGTCGCCGCCGTTCGAGCTCACCGAGCGCAACGGTTGGCTTTACGCCCGCGGGGTCGCAGACGACAAGGCGCAGCTCCTGATCCTGGTGGAGGCCGCGCGCGATCTTGCCGCCGCTGGCGAGCTGCCGGTGAACGTGCGCTTCGCGCTCGACTCAGAGGAGGAGGTCGGCGGCCAGTCGATCAGCGAATGGGTCGCCGCCGACGAGCGCGGGGCGGATGCCGCGATCGTGTTCGACGGCGGCCTCGAGGAGCTCGGAGTCCCGACGTTCAACACCGCACTCCGCGGGCTCTGCTACTTCCACGTCACCGTCCGCACCGGCGATCGCGATCTGCACTCCGGGCTCTTCGGCGGCGTTGCTCTGAACGCGACGCATGCGCTGATGCAGTCTCTCTCCGCGGTCGTAGCCAAGAACGGGCGGGTGCCCGAGCCGCTCAGGATCGGAGTCGTCCCACCCACACCGGAAGAGCTCGAAGGGTGGCGAATGCTCGCCGACGGCGGGAAGCTTCTTGCAGAAGTCGGAGCCCAGCCCTCGGACCCCGGAACGCTTGACGAGTACTACGTGCGCACCTGGGCGGAGCCCTCCGTCGACGTCCACGGGCTGGCGGGCGGCTCTCCGGATCTCGTCAAGACCGTTCTCCCGGTCGAGGCGAGGGCCAACGTCTCGATCAGGATCGCTCCCGGCCAGAACGTGGCCGACGTCAGCGCTGCGTTCGAGCGTCTTCTTCGCGAGACGGCGCCGGCAGGCGCCGAGATCGACGTGAAGCTCCAGTCGTCTGCCGAGCCGGGGCTCGTCTCCCCCGATGCGCCCGCGCTCGGGCTGGCGCGCGAGGCGTTCGAGCAGGCCTTCGGCCACTCGTCGCTGCTCGTTCGGGTCGGCGGGTCGGTGCCGGTCGTCGCGAGCCTCGCGGCGCGAGGAATTCCGACGATCTCGACGGGCATCGCGAGCCACGACTGCAACGCGCACTCGCCGAATGAGAAGTTCCCCGCGGACTACCTCGTCCTCGGCGTCGAGGCCGTGCGCGAGACGTACAAGCGCCTCGGCGAGCTTGGCTAGAGCTTCTTTCACGAGCGCGCTCGCCGAGGAGCTCGCGAACGACGTGCTCGAACGGTTCCTCCGCTACGTCAGGATCGACACCCAGGCCGCCTACCGCGTGCAGGAGCGGCCGAGCACGGAGAAGCAGCTGGAGCTCTCGCGCCTCCTGCTCGAGGAGCTGCGCGAGCTCGGCCTCGCGGCGGAGCTGACGGAGGGGTCCGCGGTCTTCTCCGGCCTGCCGGGCTCGAACGGCGCTCCTGTTGTCGGGCTCATCGCTCACGTCGACACGACGCCCGACGTCTTGGGCGCAGGCGTCTCGCCGATCGTGCACGAGGCGTGGGACGGCACGCCGATCGAGCTTCCCGGCGACGCGCGGCAGGTTCTCCACCCGGAGCAGCTGCCGGAGCTCGCCGCTCGCGTCGGTCACGACATCGTCACCAGCGACGGAACGACGCTGCTCGGAGCGGACGACAAGGCTGGGATCGCCGAGATCATGGGCGCCGTGGCGTACCTCGTGCGGCATCCCGAGCGAGCGCATGCTCCGATCCGCGTGGCGTTCACGGTCGACGAGGAGGTCGGTCGGGGCGCCGAGGACTTCGACTTGGCCGCCTTCGGCGCGGACGTCGCGTACACCCTCGACGGCTCGGCGCTCGGAGAGCTCGAGACCGAGACGTTCTCCGCGTCGTCCGTGCGGGTGACCATTCGCGGGCTGTCGGTGCATCCCGGGACGGCGAAGGGCAAGCTCGTGAACGCCGTCAAGCTCGCCGCTGAGCTCGTCGGGTCGCTTCCCGCGGACCGGCTGTCGCCCGAGACCACGGAGGATCGCCAGGGCTACGTCCATCCTCACCGTATCTCCGGCGGCGCCGAGGAGGCGATCGTCGACTTCATCGCGCGCGATCACGACGACGAGCTGCTCGAGGAGCATGTCCAGCTGCTGCATGATCTCGCCGCCCGGATCGCGGAAGGCGAGCCGCGCGCTCACGTCGAGGTCGAGCGGCGGGACTCGTATCGCAACATGCGCCCGTACATCGAGCAGACTCCGCGCGTCGTCGAGGCGGCGCTCGAGGCGATCCGCCGCGCGGGGGTCGAGCCGAGGCTGGCGATCACGCGCGGCGGGACGGATGGCGCGGTGCTCTCGGCGAAGGGGCTCCCGACGCCGAATCTCTTCACGGGCGGCCAGGAGTACCACTCCGTGCGCGAGTGGGCGAGCGTGCAAGACATGGGCGCCGCCGCCGCGACCATCGTCGAGCTTGCAGGCGTCTGGGCCGAACCCGAGGTCAGACCACGGAGTCTGACCACGTTAGGAGTCTGACCCCCGCTCTTCTCGCGTTACCCTGCGCTCATGCCGCGACTCGTCGGAATCAACCACCTCGCAGTCGAGGTCGGCGACGTCGACGAGGCGATTGCCTTCTTCAAGCGGATCTTCGACGATGTGCAGCTCCGCGGGCGCAGCGGGGGCATGGCCTTCGTGGACATGGGCGATCAGTTCGTCGCATTCGCGAAGGGCTTGTCACATGTTGCCGACCACGACCGCCACATCGGGCTCGTGGTCGACGATCTCGACGAGACTGTGCGCCGGTTGCGCTCCGCAGGGGTCGAGATCCACGGCACCCACGACTTTCTCGACCCGTGGGGAAACCGCTGGCAGCTCGTGGACTACCGCGAGATCCAGTTCACCAAGACGCCGCGGATCCTCTCGGGGATGGGCCTGGGTGGGCTCGAGAAGTCCGAGCGCGCCTTGGAGGAACTGCGCGCCAAGGGGCTCGCAGACTGAAGGTGTAGGGGGCGAGGCTCGCCTCGCCCTCCATGCGCCACCGACGAACGAGGGCGAGGCAAGCCTTGCCCCTACGTGTCGTGGACGCCGCAGCCGAGCCAGTTGTGGCCGAAGCGGCGCATCTCGTGCACGACTGGAAGGAGCGCTTGACCCTTCGAGGTCAGCGCGTACTCGACCCGCGGTGGCGACTCCGGGTAGCTCTGGCGGACGACGATCTCCTCGGTCTCGAGCCAGCGGAGCCGCTCCGCCAGCGTCCGCGGGCTGATCCCGGCGCACGAGCGCTCGAGCTCGGTGAAGCGCCGCGGCCCCTCAGAAAGGTCATGGACGATTAGCACCGTCCACTTCGAGCCCACGATCTCGGCCGCTCCCGCTACCGAGCACGTCGGCGCCTCGTGAACCGGGAGCATCGTACGACTGGTCGTGTCACTCGCCACGTTCGGATTGTAGATCGTCGGGCGTCAGACGGGCCGGCGCGCGACGTAGAGTGACGTCACGAGCGGTATCTCGACGCGGCCGCCGAAGTCGACCTCGGCGATATGGGCGACGGAGTCGAGAAACTCCTGCCTGCTCGCGGGTTCGAGCGCGCTGATGGGAGAGAACGTCGAATAGGAGACGCCGCGTTGCCTGACCCGTGCCAGGGCCGACCTCGAGCACGCTCGAACCGGCACGCACGCCACAGCGATTGTGCAGGATCTCGTAAACCTCGCGCGGATGGCCCGGCCGCACGGCCTCGTATGTCTCGGGGTCCGTGCCGAAGAACCGACGTCCAACGGTCCTGTCGAGGCGGGGTCTCAGGCCTAGTCCCACGGCGGAGGGTTGTTCACCCAGCCGCCCCCCACCATCGTCGCGACCACCTCGACGGACTCGAGTTCCTCGAGGGGGCACTCAACCGGGTCGCGAGAGAGAACCACCAGGTCGGCGAGGTAGCCGGGCAGAAGCCTTCCGCGCGTGCGCTCGTCGCCCGCGAGCCAAGCCGGGGCCACGGTTGTCGCGTGCAGTGCCTCCTCGACCGTCAACGCTTCCTCCGGTCGCCAACCCGGGCGCTCGTCGATCGTCCGCGTGACCACCGCACGCATCCCGGCGAGCGGATCGAGCTCCTCGATCGGCGCATCCGAGCCGTTGGCGAGGACCGCGCCGGACTCGCGCAGCGAGCGGAAGGCATATGTGCCTTCGAGTCTGTCGCCCCAGAAGCGCTCGGCGAGATCGCGATCGGAAGGGGCATGCGAGAACTGCACTGAGCACGTCACGCCGAGCTCCGCGAAGCGCGAAAGGTCCGCCGGTGACAGGCACTGCGCGTGCTCGATCCGCTGCCGCAGTCCGCGCGGCGCCCACTCCTCTCTCGTGTCCTCGAACGCGTCGAGCGCCTCGCGATTCGCCAGATCGCCGATGGCGTGCACCCCGACCGGCCAGCCGGCGCGAGCCGCCGCACGCACGATCTCCACCAGCTCCTCGCCGCTCGTGATCCGCACCCCCGTCCCGTCCAGCATCCACGCGGTCTGGGAGCCAAGCGTGCCGTCCATGAAGACCTTCAGGTAGCCGAGCCGCAAGAAGTCGTCGCCGAAGCGGGAGCGAATTCCGAGCGACTCGAGCTCAGGCAGTTTCCTGTACGGGAGCGACTGCCAGACGCGGATTGTCAACCCTCCGTGGTCGCGCAGCCGCTGGAAGATCTCCGGGGCTCCCACCCAGCCGTCCTTGTCGTGAACCGCCGTGACGCCACGGCTGTTCGCAAGCTTGACCCCCTCGCGCGTCACCTCGAGCCACTCCTCCTCGGAGACGGACGGAAACAGCTCGCGAAAGCGCCACGCGGCTTCCTCCCGCAGGATTCCGGTCGCCTCGCCTCTGTCGTCCCGTTCCACGACTCCGCCTTCGACATCGAGGTCTCCTCGAGCGAGGCCGAGCGCTGCCGAGTTCAGCCAGAGGGAGTGCAGGTCCTTGGCCCACAGCGCGGCCGGAATCTGGCCGGTGACCTCGTCAAGCGCCTCCTTCGTGGGCTGCGTCTCCCACTCGGCGGAGCGCCAGCCTTGAGCGCGGATCCAGCCTCCGCGCGGTTCCCGTGCGCGTACGCGGTCGAGTGCTTCCGCGAGCGAGCGGGCGCCGTCCAGGGAAGGGTCGCGCAGCCCGAGCGACCACGTGGGGAAGTGGACGTGCGAGTCCGTGAAGCCCGGGACGACGCAACGGCCGCCGAGATCGACGACCTCGGGCGTGGGGAGGGACGTCTCGTGCGTTCCGACTCCGCCCGCGATCCGCTCACCCGCGATCGCGAGCGCGCGCGCCACCGGCAGCGATTGATCCAGCGTGCGGACGACGCCGTTCTCGAGGATCATCGCGGCGACTGTATCCCGGCCTCTCGAGAGAAGCGCCGCCCCTACAATCCGCCCGTGCCCTGGGAGCCGCTCTCGGACGACCAGCTCGAGATCCGCGATCTCGTCCGGACCATTGCGCGGGAGCGGATCGCGCCGCGAGCGGCCGAGATCGACGCGTCGCACGAGTTTCCCTGGGACGTCGTCGAGCTCTTTCGCGAGCACGGCATCTTCGGGCTCCTGTTCGACGAGGAGCACGGCGGCACGGGTACCGGAACGCTGCTGGCGCTCGTGGCGATCGAGGAGGTCTCGAAGGTCTGCGCGACCAGCGGGCTGATCCTCGCGGTGCAGGAGCTCGGCTCGCTCGCCGTCAAGCTGGCCGGGAACGACGAGCAGAAGGAGCGCTTCCTCCCGCAGCTGGCCTCGGGAGAGTCGCTCGCCGCCTACGCGCTCACCGAGGCGGGCTCCGGATCCGACTCGGCCGCGATGCGGACGACCGCTCGTCTCGACGGCGACGAGTACGTCCTCGACGGCTCGAAGCGCTTCATCACCAACGCCTCCGTTGCCGGCGTCTACACGGTCTTCGCGAAGACCGACCCGGGCGCGGGCCACTCCGGGATCTCCGCCTTCGTCGTGGAGTCGGAGACTCCTGGCTTCGCGGTCGCCCGGCTCGAGCCGAAGCTGGGGATCTCGGGATCGACCACCGGGGAGCTCGTGTTCGAGAGCGCGCGCATCCCGGCGGCGAACCTGCTCGGCGAGGAAGGGGAGGGCTTCAAGATCGCGATGCGTGTTCTCGACCGCTCGCGTCCGGGGGTCGCCGCGCAGGGCCTCGGCATCGCGCAGGGCGCGACCGACTACGCGCTCGAGTACGCGAGGACGCGCGAGACAATGGGGAAGGCGATTGCGGAACATCAGTTGATCGCCGCAAAGCTGGCCGACATGGAGACCGCCTGCGAGGCCGCCCGCGGTCTTCTCTATCGCTTCGCGCGCATGGTCGACGAGGACGCGCCGAGCGCGGAGCTGACGAAGGCCTCAGCCATGGCCAAGCTCCACTGCACGGACACGGCAATGTGGGTGGCGACCGAGGCGGTGCAGATTCTCGGCGGGTACGGCTACATCAAGGAGTACCCCGTTGAGCGCATGATGCGCGACGCCAAGATCACGCAGATCTATGAGGGGACGAATGAGATCCAGCGCCTCGTGATCGCGCGCGAGATGCTGAAGGAATCGCGCGCGTTCCTTCTCGCCGGCGTGAGCTGACGGCGTGCGCGCTCGCGACCTCGGGATCGCGATCGGATCGGGTGAGCCGGGGCGGGCGAACGCCATCACCGACGTCAGCGGCGCCCGCGTTGGCCACGCGACGCTCATCGAGGGCGACGACGTACGAACCGGTGTCACGGTGGTCTTCCCGCACGAGGGCGATCCCGGCTCCGACCCGGTCTTCGCCGGCGCGCACCGGCTGAACGGGAATGGCGAGCTCACCGGCCTCGAATGGATACGTGAGTCCGGGCTCCTGGAGACTCCGGTCGCGCTGACCAACACCCATTCGGTGGGCGTTGTGCGTGACGCGCTCGTACGACACGCCGTGGCGCAGAACCTCGGAGCCGACGAAGAGCCCTGGAGCCTGCCGGTCGTTGGCGAGACCTGGGACGGCGTGCTGAACGACGTGAACGGCTTCCACGTCAGAGCGGAGCACGTCGACCAAGCGATCGAGAACGCTTCTGACGGTCGAGTCCCAGAGGGAGCCGTGGGCGGAGGCACGGGAATGATCTGCCACGGCTTCAAAGGAGGGATCGGGACCGCATCACGCGTGCTCTCCGAGAGCGACGGCGGCTGGACGGTAGGTGTCCTCGTGCAAGCGAACCACGGCGCGAGGAGCCGGCTCCGAATCGAAGGCGCCCCGGTGGGAAGGGAGCTCGGGCCGGAGCGGATTCCCCTGCCGGGCCGCGCGAAGGACGGATCCCGAGCCGGCTCGATCATCGTCCTCGTCGCCACCGATGCACCTCTGCTCCCGAACCAGTGCGAGCGCCTCGCTCAGCGAGCGACCTTCGGAATCGCGCGCACGGGCGGAGCGGGGGAGAACTCGAGCGGGGATCTCGTCCTCGCTTGGTCGACGGGCAATCGTGGCCTCAAGGATGGGAAAGCCGTCCGGCCCGTGACGATGCTGGCCAACGAGCGCATCGACAGGCTCTTCTATGCGGTGATCGACGCGACCGAGGAGGCGATCCTGAACGCGCTCCTCGCGGCGGAGACGATGACCGGTCGCGACGGGGCGACGGCACAACGCCTCGAGCCCGAGCTCCTTCTCGACGTGCTCCGCCGGCATGGGGTCGTCAAGGACGGATGAGGCGCCGGCCTGCGGAACACCGACGCCCCAGCCTGTGTAGCGCCCGCACTGCCCGGGCGCCGCCTCTCTAGCCTCTCGGGCTGCTCGTCCCGCGGCCGCAGTGCACGAGGGCGTTCAGGCAGTCGTCGACGAGCTTTTTGAGCTCGCCCGGCCTCCACGCGTTGACGAAGTCGGCATGTGCGCTGAACTCGTTGCCCGACGCGAGCGAGAACCCCTCGCCGCCGCGAGTCGGATAGCGGTAGATCTGCGTGATCGCCGGCACCGAGACCGGATGCGAGGACGGGCAACCCCTGCCCATCGCATAGGCCATGTGACTCTTGTGGTCGGCGCTGTCGAGGCGCCGGCCGTCCCAACAGCTCGGGAAGCGCACGTGCAGCCGCAGGAAGGATCCGCGGGCATCCGGGCACGTGGGAACGTCACTCGACGGCGGGATCCCCGAAACGGCGCCGCAGCTCCAGGACGTGACGCGCATCCCCTGCGGGGCCGTCGCGGTCGCATCGCCCGCGATCATGCGCAGGTTGTTCGGGAACGTCCGGACCTCGGAGAGTGTGCCGCGGCGGTAGTAGATCGTCGCTGCTTCGGGGAGCACGGCGTTTGCTCCCTGGTAGAGGGTCGGCACCCAGTACGCCGCGGTATCGGCCGGCCGCATGCAGGTCGTGCCGCTCGAGCGGAGCGACCCGAAGTTCGAGGACGCGTTCGTCGAGCGGTTGCCGACGAAGGTGTGGTCGTGCGAGGCGCCCG
>JBPCMD010000060.1:0-39319 GCA_051002595.1 Gaiellaceae bacterium | reverse complement strand
CTTCTGCCCTGGCCGCGGCGATGTACGCGTCTTCGTGGAGACGAGCGGTCTCGTTCCAGGTGAAGGCGGCCGCTCGCGCGAGACCCTTCTCCCGAAGCTCGTCCGCGCGCGAGTCCGCGTCGACGAGGCCGGCGGTGGTCAACTCCGGGTCCATGGGTTCAAAAAGGACGGCGGCGTCGCCGCAGACCTCCGGAATCGCCGCCGTATCGGCTGCCGCGACCGGGCAGCCGGAGGCCATCGCCTCCAGCGGCGGAAGGCCGAACCCCTCGTACAGGCTCGGAAAGACCGTAACCGCTGCCCGCCTGTAGAGCGACGCCAGCTCCGCGGCCGGGACGACGCCCCAGCGCTCGACCCCGTCCGGGAGCGAGCCAAGGCGCTCGAGACCGCCTCCGGTCAGGACGAGGCGCAGCTTGGGCTGCTTCTTCCGCAGCGACGCGAACGCCTCGAACAGGCGCGCGTGATTCTTGTGCGGCCAGGGTCGCGCTGGATAGAGGATGAACGGCTCGCGCTCCTCGTCTCCGGGGCGGAAGAGCGTGTGGTTGATGCCATGCGGGATCACGTGGACGATCGCGGGATCGAGCTCCAGGAGCTCGAGCGCTCGCCCTCGTACGAACTCGCTTGTCACGATGACCGCAGAGGCCGACTGGGTCGCCCGGTCGTAAGCGATACGCCGAAACGAGCGGCGGGCCGGCCCGAAGAACTCCGGGAGATCCCGGTGCTGCACGTCGTGCAGGGTCACGACCGTCGGCGCCTTGGTGGCCGGCACCGGCACGGTCAGCGCGTAGTGGACAACATCGACCGTCTCCAGCTCGCTCCGAACGGCGCGTGACCGGAATGCCGAGAGCGCCATACCGAGAACGCGTGCGGGTCCGCGCCGCCCCACAGGGGGCTCGGCGACCTCCGTCGCAGGCAACCCTCCTGCGGCGTCCTTCGCCCGAGCCGGTACGAAGACCGTGTAGTCGAGCTTTCGGACGGCCGGCAGCGCTCGCACGAGCTGGCGCGCGTACGTCTCAGAGCCTCCGAGATCGCCCGGGGCGAGGGTCAGCAGAGAGATACCCACGCGCACTCGCGCATCCTAGTCCGGGTCGGGGTCGTCCTCATGCCCTGGCTAGAATGCCGCGATGCCGTCTGGCGAAGCCAAAAACGGCGAATCTGCAGGAGGTTCGGTCGACGTCGACGGGCTCTTCCAGCGCCTTCGGGAAGAGGTTCGAAGGTCGGGGTCAGACCCTGGCGCCGTAGCGGCGGGCGAGGGCGACCGAGAGGCCGCGCGGGCCGAGGCCGAGCGGCTCTGGCCGGTCTCCGCCGACCGCTCGCTGCGGCTGCGGCCCGGAGTGCGCGGCGGAGTTGGGACCCCGGTCAAGGGCGTTCTGCGCAAGCTCATGCGCTGGTACGTCGAGCCGCTTGCGTACGACCAGCGCTCGTTCAATGCGGCCTCGCTCCGGCTGATCGACGATCTTCAGCGACAAATCGAGCAGCTCGAGATCGAGGTCGAAGCCCTCCGCAGCGGGCGGCGATGAGGATTCTCGTCACCCGGCCGCAGATCCCGTTCGCGTGGGGCGGGACCGAGGTCATGACCGACCGCCTGGTCGACGAGCTTCGTCTGCGCGGGCACGAGGCCGAGCTCGTCACGATTCCGTTCAAGTGGTATCCGGGGACGCGGGTCCTCACGCAATCGTTCATGTGGCGGATGCTCGACCTGGAAGAAGTGGACGGGGCTCCAGTCGACATGGTCGTCGCGACGAAGTTTCCCTCGTACCTCGTTCGGCACCCCGAGAAGCGCGTCTGGCTCGTTCACCAGTTCCGGCAGGCGTACGAGCTCGACGGAACCGACCTCGGGCAGTTCGACGAGTCGTCCGAGGAGCGCGCGCTCCGTCGGAAGGTGCACGCTCTCGACCGAGTCGCGCTCGGAGAGGCGACCCGGCTCTTCGCGATCTCGCAGAACGTCGCCGACCGGCTCGAGCGCACCACGGGTCTCCACGCTGAATTTCTGCCCCCGCCGCCGCAGGAGCTCGATTACCGGTGCGACGGGTACGGCGACTTCGTCCTCTCGGTGAACCGCCTCGACCGCGCCAAGCGCATCGATCTCTTGCTCGAGGCGGCCGCGCTCGACTCGTCGCTCGAGATCGTGATCGCGGGCGACGGCCCCGACCGGCGCCGGCTCGAGGAGCTCGCCCGAGCGCGCGGGCTCGACGGGCGGGCTCGCTTTGCGGGTCGCGTCTCCGACGCAGAGCTCGCGGATCTCTACGGCCGGTGCCTCGCCGTGTACTACGCGCCGAAGGACGAGGACTACGGGATGGTGCCGTTCGAAGCGTTCCTCTCTCAGAAGCCTGTCCTGACCACGACCGACGCGGGTGGCCCGCTCGAGATCGTGTTCGACCGCCGTACGGGTCTCGTTGTGTCGCCCGACGCAGCCGAGTTGGCTCGAGCGGCGGGGTGGCTCCGGGAGCATCGAGACGAGGCGGCGACGTTCGGGCGCGCGGGGAAGGCGATCGCCGACGAGGTGACCTGGGACCGGGCGATCGAGCGGCTGCTGGCATGAGGCTCGCGTACTTCTCGCCGCTGCCGCCCGAGAAAACGGGCGTGGCGGACTACAGCGCGCTTCTGCTACCGGCTTTGCGCGAGCGCCTCGACGTGACGGTCGTCAGGAAAGGGAGCAAGCGCGCTCCGCGCGGAACCGATGCGGCGCTCTACCACGTCGGAAACAATCCGGACGCGCACGCGTGGATCGTCGACGCGCTCCGCCGGCGGCCGGGCGTTGTCGTCCTGCACGACTTCGTCGTCCATCATCTCGTGGCCGGGATGACGATCGGCCGCCGCGACGGTCACGGCTACCTCGACACGATGGAGCGGGAGCACGGAGTCGTCGGGCGGCTGCTCGCGCACGGCGTGCTCGACAAGCGCATCGCGCCGCTCTGGGAGTCGAGGCCGGAAGACTTCCCGCTCGCCTGGTTCGTGCTCGAGCACGCGACCGGGCTAATTGTCCACTCGCGTGCCGTGCAAGGGCTCGTCCGTGCGGCCGGATACGCGGGGCCGATGTGGGTGGTTCCGCATCCGGCTTGGCCCGTGCCCGCGGTCGCGCCAGAGCGCGTTGCTTCCGGGCCGGTCGTCGGCTGCTTCGGAGTCGTCAACGCGAGCAAACGCATCCCGGAGCTCCTGCGCGCGTTCGCGGACGTGCGTGAGGCCAATCGCGAGGCGGTGCTGCTCCTCGTGGGTCCGACGTCGCCCGGGTTCGATCTCGACCGCAGGCTCCAGCGCCTCGGCCTCGACGACGAAGGGCTCGTGCGCGAGGGCTGGGTGGACGAGCAGCGGCTCTGGGAGCTGATGGCGGGTGTCGACGTCTCCGTGAGCCTGCGTCATCCGACGATGGGCGAGACCTCGGGAGTGGCGATCCGCTCGCTTTCGCTCGGCAAGCCGCTGGTCGTCAGTGACGTGGGGTGGTTCTCCGAGCTCCCGGACGATGCTGCTCTCAAGGTTCCCGTCGATGCGCACGAGGTCGAGACCTTGACCGCCGCGCTCGAGCTCCTGGTGGAGCGGGAAGACGTACGGGCGCAGATGGGAGCGGCGGCGGCTCGGTCGGCACAGCAGGAGCACGGCCTCGAGCGCGTGGCGGAGCTGTACGTCGCCGCCCTCGAGGAGGCCGCGGGCGGAGCGGCGGTGGGTAACGCGGTTCTGCGGGAGGTGAGTCAGGCCGCGGCGGATGTCGGGATCTCTCCGGAGGACGCGGAAGCGGGGGAGATCGCCAGGCGTCTCGCCGAGGTCGAGCTTGGGAGGTAACGCGGGGTCTGACCCCAGCTTCCTTCGCCGCTTACCCGCGTGGGCATGGCTGGTCGCGATCGTCGCCGGCTCGTTTGCGGTCCGCGCCTGGCTCGCGCGAGGCATGCTCGGCCCTTTCATCATGGTCGACGAGCTCATCTACTCCGAGCTCGGTCGCAGCCTTGCGGATAGCCGAGAGCTGTTTGTGCGCGATGTCTCGTCCCCCGGCTACGGCATCGTCTACCCGGCGCTCATCAGCCCTGCCTACGCCGTCTTCGAGGGGCTGACCGATGCCTACGCCGCGGTCAAGACGCTGAACGCGCTCGTGATGTCCCTGGCCGCGATCCCCGCGTATCTGCTCGCGCGTCGCGTCGTCGGCAAGGGGCTCTCGCTGCTCGCGGCGGTGCTGGCCGTCTCGCTTCCCTCGCTCGTCTACACCGGGTCGGTGATGACGGAGAACGCGTTCTATCCCGTGTTTCTCGTCTGTGCGCTGCTGCTCAGCCTCGTGCTCGAGCGGCCGACGGCTGCCCGCCAGGTCGCCCTCTTGATCGCGGTCGGTGTCGCGGCGGCCACGCGCGTGCAGGCCGTGGTCCTCGTCCCTGCGCTCTTGACCGCGCCGCCGCTTCTCGTCGTGTTCCGTGGCGAGGGGCTGCGCGTCGCGCTGTGGCCGTTCCGGTGGCTCTACGGAGTCGTGCTCGGCGGGGGAGCGCTCGTTCTTGTCGCTCAACTTGTGCGCGGCAGGTCGCTCTCGGATCTCCTCGGCGCGTACAGCATCGTCGGCGAATCCGACTATGAGCTGGGTGAGCTGCTTCGGTACGCGCTGTACCACGTCGCCGAGCTGGATCTCTATCTCGGGGTCGTCCCGGTCGCGGCGACGATCGTGCTCGTGGGACGCGCCCGCTCGCTCGACCGGCCGCTGCAAGCCCTGCTCGCGACCGCGCTCGCGATGACGTTCTGGCTCGTGCTGGTCGTTTCCGCGTTCGCCTCTGTGTTCGCGCAGCGCATCCAGGAGCGGAATCTCTTCGTCGTCGTGCCGCTCTTTCTCGTCCTCCTGCTCGCGTGGGTCGACCGCGCCGCGCCGCGACCCCGTGTCCTCTCGCTTTCCGCTGCCGCTGCGGCCGCGGCGCTGGTTTTGTTGATCCCTTTCGAGCGCTTCATCGACACGTCGGCGCTCTCGGACACGCTCATGCTCTTGCCGTGGTGGTCGGTGCAGGATCACGTGGGGCTCGAGTGGGTCGCGGAGCTTGCCTTCGTGCTCGCAATCGCGTTCGCGGCGCTGTTCGTGCTCGTCCCGCTGCGCTATGCGATCGCTCTGCCGCTCGTTGTTCTGGCGTACTACGCGGCGGTCTTCTACCCGATCTGGGCCGGCGAGCACGGGGTGAAGCAGGCGTCCGCCGGCGCCGTCTTCCAGGGCATCCGCGGCGTCCCGCGAGACTGGATCGACGCGGCGCTTCCTGGCGAGGCCCGGGTTGCCGTCCTCTGGACAGGGCGTTCGGATCGGTTCACGGTCAACCAGAACGAGTTCTTCAATCGCACGGTCGGGCCGATTTTCTTCCTGCGCCAGCCGACGCCGGGCGGCGTGGGAGAGACCCAGGTGCGCGTCGACCCTCGCGACGGCCGTGTGCGCGTTCCGGGCGGCGAGCCGTTCGTGGTCGAGTATCTCCTCACGGACGGGTCGGTCACCCCGGACGGCGAGGTCGTCGCTCGGGACGATCCCTTGGGCACGACGCTCTGGCGGATCGGCGGCGATGTCATCTCGACCACGTCGGTCAGGGGTCTCTTTCCGAACGACTCCTGGTCCGGCGAGACCGTGACCTGGAAGCGGCGTCGCTGTCGCGGCGGGGAGCTGGTCGTGTCGTTGTCGAGCGACCCGTCGCTGTTCGAGGCGCCTCAGACGGTGCATGCCTCGGTCGGTGGCCGGCGTGTCGCTCGCGTGCGGCTCGCACCCAACAAGCAGGCGAGGCTCCGGGTGCCGCTCGATCAGGCACAGGATACGTGCATCGTGTTGTTCTGGGTCGACTCCACTGCCGTCCCCGCCGAGGTGCTTCCGGGTAGCACCGACCGCCGCGAGCTCGGCGCCCACTTCAACGTGTTCGACTACCGCCCTGCGTCGTGAGGATCGCTTTCGACGTATCGCCGCTCTCCCATCCGCCGCTCGGGATCGGAAACTACATCCGCGGCTCGCTCGGTGGGCTCGTCGAAGCCGCCGGCAAGGAGCACGAGATCGTCGCCTTCGCGCCGACGAGTCTCCGTGGCCCGGAACGGATCCGCGCGGCGCTCACCGAGATCGACGTCGAGCTCCACACCTGGCGCCTGCCGTTCTCACACGCGCTGCGCACGGCTTGGAGCATGGCCGGGCGCCCCGCTGCCGAACGGATTCTCGGATCCTTCGACGTGCTGCACTTCTCGGACTGGATGTTCCCAGCGCAGCGCGCGGGCGTGCGGGCGACGACGATCCACGATCTCGTCCCGCTTCACCATCCCGAGTGGGCGACCCCCCGCACCCGCTCGATGCACGGCCGCAAGTACCGAAACGCAGCGAGGACGTGTGACGTCGTGTTCGTGAACTCCCGCTTCACGGGTGACGACGTGATCGCGACCCTTGGCGTTTCCGCCGATCGCGTCCACGTGGCGCACCCGGCGGCGCGGCACGAGTTTCGCCCGGATGGCCCCGTGGCCGATCTCGGGGGGCCTTACGTCCTCACGGTGGCGACGCTCGAGCCGCGGAAGAACCTCCAGACTCTTGTCGAGGCGCACCGGCTCCTCGGGGGTGACCTCCTGCTCGCAGTCGCCGGCGGCGAAGGGTGGGGCGACCAGCCCGAGCTCGACTCGGACAAGGTTCGCAGGCTCGGCTTCGTCTCCGACGACGAGCTAGCGCGGCTCTACCGCGGCGCGGCCGTCGCGGTCTACCCGTCGCGCTTCGAGGGCTTCGGGATCCCCGTTCTCGAGGCGATGGCATGTGGGTGCCCGGTTGTCGTGTCCTCTCACCCCTCGCTCGACGAGGCGAGCGGTGAAGCGGCCATGCGTGCGAATCCGGACGACCCGGCCGCGGTCGCGGCAGCCATCGAGCAAGCGATCGCAGAGCGGAAGCGCCTCGTTGTCGCCGGCCGTCAGCACGCCGCCCGGTTCACTTGGCGCGCGGCCGGCGAGACCATCTTGCGCGGATACGAGGCGGCAGATAGGCGGTGAGAGCGCGCGAGGAGGTCCTGCTCGTCGTCTATCGGCCCGGCCCTAGCTTTCTCGTCCTGCTCCGCTCGCCGGAGAGCCACGGCTACTGGCACGTGGTCGCGGGAGGAATCGAGGAGGGGGAGGCGCCCGACACGGCGGCTTTGCGGGAGCTCGGGGAGGAGACGGGACTCGAGCAGCCCGTTCGGTTCTCGCCGATCCCGCTCGAGCTCGGTTACCGGCCGGCCGAGCGTGGAGACGCCTGGGTCACTCTCCATCCCTACTCGGTCGAGGTCGAGCCGGACTGGGAGCCGGTGCTGAACGAGGAGCACGTCGAGTACCGCTGGTGCTCGGAGGCGCAGGCCGAGGAGCTCCTCGAGTACCCGGAGCCGGTCGATGCGCTCAGGGTCGTGGCGCGGCGGCTCGAGGACGACGCGTGAGAGTCGGCGTGGACACGTCGCCGCTCGTGCAGACGCGCGCAGGGACGGCGCGGGTCGTTCGAGGACTGCTCAACGCTCTCCGCGACCGCCCGGGACTCGAGCTCGAGCTCCTCTCCATCGGTGGGCCGGGTCGCGCGTCAAGCGTCGTTCGAGACGCGCTCTGGTATCCGCTCGCGCTCGCCAGCCGCGCAAAGGGGCTGGACGTCCTGCACTGCACGATCTTTCGCGGCCCGCTGCGACCGCGCGTCCCGACGGTGGTCACCGTTCACGATCTGGCGATCCTCCGCAACCCGGAGGCGTTCCCGCGCTGGCATGGCCTGTACGGGAAGGCGGGGCTGCGAAGGGTGCTACGGGCAGCGGATGCCGTCGTCGCGGTGTCCGAGTTCACCAAGCGAGAGGTCGCGACGCTTGCCGACGTTCCCGAAGAGCGAATCCGCGTCGTTCCGAACGGCGTCGATCCACTTTTCACGTCCTACGGCCCCGCCGCCGAGGGCTCGTACGTGCTCGCCGTCGCGACACTCGAGCCGAGAAAGAACCTCGAGCGGGTGCTGCAAGCGGCGCAGCTGGCAGGCGTCGAGCTCCGCGTCGTCGGCGCACGCGGCTGGGGCGGTGTGGAGGTCGCGGGCTGGGTCGGCGAGATCCCCGACGTCCAGCTCGCCGAGCTCTACCGCGGCGCCCGTTGCGTCCTCTACCCGTCGTTGTACGAGGGCTTCGGGTTGCCCGTGCTCGAGGCGATGGCGAGCGGGACGCCCGTTGTGACGTCGCGCGGGACCGCGATGGAGGAGGTCGCGGGCGGCGCGGCCGTCCTCGTCGATCCACACGACATCGCCTCGATCGCGGACGGCATCGCCGAGGCCGAGACGCAGCGAGCGGAGCTCGTTCCGCTCGGACTCGCGCGCGCGAATGAGTTCACCTGGGAGGGCGCCGCCGACCGAGTGGAGGCGCTCTGGAAGGAGCTCGTGTGAAGCTCGTCGCGATCGACGCCGACGTTCTCGGCCGTGAGCGGACGGGCGACGAGACCTATTTGCGGAACCTTCTCCGCGAGCTCGCGACACTCGCTCCGTCCGCGGGGATCCGCCTTGCCGCCATCACCCGCCGACTGGATCTCGTACCGGCAGGCGTGGAGCCGGTCGAGCTGCGCGCTCGCTCGCAGCTCGTGCGGATGGCGATCACGCTCCCTCACCTGCTCCGCCGGTTGCGCGCAGATCTCGTCCACACGCAATACGCGCTCCCGCTTCGGCTGCCGTGCCCGGGCGTCGTCACCGTCCACGACCTCTCGTTCGAGCGGCAGCCCGAGCTCTTCGGCCTGAGGGACCGCGTCGTATTTCGGCGAGTCGTCCCGCGGGCGGTGCGAAGAGCAGCGCGCGTTCTGACGGTCTCCGAACGCACGAAGCAGGACCTCGTCCAGCTCTATGGCGTCGCTCCGGACCGGGTCGTGATCACCCCGAACGGCGTCGATCCTGCGTTCCACCCTTCGCCAAGTGACACAGTGTCACAAGGCACGTACGTCCTCGCGGTGGGGGCCATCCAGACAAGGAAGAACCAGCTCGCGGCGCTGGAGGCCGCGACGGCGGCCGGTCTTTCGCTCGTCGTCGTCGGACCCGCGAAGGATGCTGCGCTTGCCGAGGGCCTTCGCCATGGCGGCGCACGCCTCGAGGGTCACGTCGAGATCGAGCGGCTCGCCGAGCTCTACCGCGGCGCCGCCTGCCTCGTGCAAGCTTCACGCTTTGAGGGCTTCGGGCTGCCGGTGCTCGAGGCGATGGCGTCGGGGACGCCGGTCGTGGCTCTTCGCGAGCCAGCCCTGTTGGAGGTCGCAGCCGATGCGGCGGTCTTCGTCGACGAGGGCGGGCTCGCGGACGGGATTCGGGAAGCGCTTCGAGACCGCGAGCGGCTCTCCGCCGCGGGGCTCGAGCGTGCTCGCGCGTTCAGCTGGCATGCCACGGCGGAGCGGACGCTCGCCGTCTACCGGGAGATACTCGGCGAATGAAGGTCTCCGCAGTCGTGGTCTCGCATGCGCACGCGGCCGAGCTCGGAAGCTCGCTCCCCGCGCTCGTTCCCCAGGTGGACGAGACGGTCGTCATCGCGAACGTGCGGGGATCCGTCGACCTCGTGCCCGAAGGCGTCCGCGTTCTCGAGAACCCGCTGCCCCTCAGCCTGGCTGCGAACGTGAATCTGGGGATCGCGGCGACCGCGGGCGAGTACGTGCTGAGCGCCAACCCGGATGTGATCTCTGAGCCGGACGCGGTCGCCCGGCTCGTCGCCTTCGCCGATGCGCATCCCCGGTGCGGAATCGCCGGCCCTCAGATGCGCTGGCCGGACGGGACCTGGCAGCCGTCGCGTAGGCGCTTTCCCACGATCCGAGGCACGCTCGTGCGTCGTACTCCCCTACGGCGCCTGCGGACGCCGTACGAGAAGCAACGCGACCACTACCACCTCGACGAGCGCCCGACCGAGCCGGTCCGGGCCGACTGGATGCTCGGCGCGTTCCTCCTCATGCGCCGGACCACGCTGGATGAGATCGGCGGCTGGGACGCGGGCTTCCGCCACTACTGCGAGGACATCGACCTCTGCTATCGAGCCCAGCAGGCAGGCTGGGAGCGGTGGTACGTCCCCGACGCTGTGGTCACACACGACTACGCCGCCGTGATCGACCGCCGCTTTCTCTCTCGGCACACGCTCTGGCATGCGCGCGGCATGGCCCGTTTCGTGCGCAAGCATCCCGAGCGCCTGCTCGCGCTGTGAAGTACGCGGGCCAGGCGAAGGACTGGACAGAGCGCGCCTATGCCGATGCGGCGACGTACCTGGCTCATCGGGCCGACCTCGTCGTCGCGCTTGGGCCAGAGCTCGTCCCTGGCGACGAGGTGCTCGATCTCGCGTGCGGCGACGGCGGACTGGGCGAGCTCCTCGTTGCGCGCGGCCTCCGCTACCGCGGGGTCGACTCGACACCGGAGATGGTCGAGGCCGCGAGCGGCCGGCTTGGCGACAGCGCTCCCGTCGAGCGCGGCGACCTGAACGAGCACGTGCCGCCCGCGCCAGTCGCAGCGACGACCGTGTTCCGGGCGATCTACTACGCGCCAGACCGTCGCGCGTTCTTCCAGCACGTCGCCGCCTTCACCGAGAAGAAGGTCGTCTTCGACCTGAACCCGCGTCAGTACCGCCTCGACGACGTGCGGGCCGACCTCCGTGCAGCCGGATTCGAGCACATCGAGCTGCGCCCGTTCTTCATGCCTCAGACCGTCGCGTTACCCACGCCTGCAGCCGCGCTCGCCCAAGCGCTCGAGCGCACCGGCCCATTGGCACGACTGGCCCTCCGCTTCCGCTTCACCTACCTCGTCGCCGCTTCGCGCTAGCCGCCGAGGAGCGGCCGGAACCCCGCTTCGAACACCGCCCCCAGCTCCCGGGTGTCGCTCCGGTTGACATCGAGCTCGTGTGGGACGAAGGTCGGCTCGATCTTCACCTCGACCCGCCACGGAACCGACGGCGGCGCGAAGCTGAAGCCGATCGCCTCACAGGCGTGGACGATCCCTGTCTTGGTCTGGGTGACCTCGGCGATCGCAGGCTGCTGGTCCTCCCCGATCCCGACCGGGCCGATGCGAACCGTCGCCTTGCCCGGCCTGTCGTGGGGGCACCAGCGCTCGCGCGAGAGCTTGACGTACGCCAATCCGATCCCGTCGTTCGACACGTCGTAGCGGGTGTACGCGGCCATGTCGCCCATCCACCCGTCGATGTACAGGCCCGTCGTGCCCGAAGCGAGCTTCAACGGCCCTCCGTCCAGGTCGTAGAGAATCGCGCCGTTTCGCTGCTCGACGACCCGCGCCTGCAGCTCGACCCCGTTCAAGGTGAGCGCGTACTCCGTCCCGGGAGCGGGCGTGAGCGTCCCGTCCACCGCCGCCAGATCTGGAGTGAGAATCGCTCCCGGCGGTGGCGCCGTTCCGTCGAGGCTCCATACCTTCGTCACCGAGGTGTTGAAGAACTCGGTCAGCCAGACTCCTGTCGGATCGGTGATCTTCTGCCCTAAGACGACGACCGATTCACCGTTCGTGGCCTGATCGACCCAGTCATATGGCGCGGGCAGGTTCTGCGCGATCCGCTCCGAGAAGATGCGCTCCCCTTCGGCTGCGTAGACCTCCGTCGTCAGTGTCCACGAGAGGACGGCGACGGTGGCGGCTCCCGCAACCGCGGCGAAGGCGAGCGACCCGCGGCGGAGGAAGCGAAGGGCGACGACGATTGCGATGGAGACGAGGCAGGCGCCGAGAAGGGCATTCTCGATCCTACCTTCGGGCCAGCCCAGCTCGCGGTTCGCAAACGCGGCGATGGAGAGGCCATGCGCCTCGTAGTACGGATACTGGTCGAGCCGCAGCGGCACGCCGGCGACGACGTAGAGAGCTAACAGGGCGGCAACGGCGATCGCCCATCCACGACCGACGCCGCGCGAGAGCGCGAGCGCCGTCGAGGCGAACAGGATCGGGTAGAGGTAGATGAGGTTTCGCTCCACCACAAGCGTCGAGAACACCGTCGAGATGTAGGCGCCCTTGATGCCCGCGTAGCCGACGAAGACCACCAGCGCGGCGACGCTCGTGACTACGAATCCGCGCGTCTCCGGGTCACGTGGCTCGTCCTTCGGCCGGGCGAGGGCGGCGATCCCGGCGATCACGGGAAGAACCCCGATCCCGATCGCGAGCGCTCCCGCCGACCAGGTGGCGTGCTCGAGGATGCGGTCGCGGAAGAAGCCCGTCGTCTCGCGCCAGCTCTCCGAGAGATGTCCCATCAGGGCCGAGAAGCCGACGGCGATCCCGAGGAGCAGCGCGATCGCGCCGATCCAGTCCCAACGCGTCCACGTCAAGCGCCACGCGCGCACCTGCTCGGACTGCCACCCGAGCCAGAGCAGGCCGAGCATGAGGACCGCGAAGAGGATGGACAGCTGCGTTCGCGTCAGCATGGCCGTCGCCGAGGCGAGCACGGCGACGCCGAGCCGCATCCACGTGAAGTGGACCAGCACGCGCGCGATCAGCCAGAGCGCCGTCGTGGCGAGCGGATACGCCAACGGCTCCTCGACGAGGATCGGCGAATACGCGAACGCCGGGACGATCGTCGCTCCGGCGGCAGCGGCCAGCGCGTACCAGGGTGGCACAACGAGGCGGGCGAGCGCATAGGCGGGAAACAGCGTCGCGGTCATCGCGAGCACGAGCAGGAGCTTCGCGGCCGCGTATGAGGTCGAGATCGAGCCGAGCCACCAGACGGGGGCGAGGAAGTACGCGACCAAGGTCGCGAGCCCGTACGGATCCCCGCGGCGTGCCGCCTCTCCCGTCTCGGCGATCGAGCGCGAGAGCTGAGAAAGCTCGATCTCGTCCGTATAGATCGTCGGAACCGGATGCCGCGACGCCTGCCACGCGTAGAGCGCCGCCAGCCCGAAGTAGAGAGTCAGCAACGGGATCCCCGCCTGCAGGCGGTCGAGTAGGACAGGCCGGCGCTGGCTCACGGGAGCGTCGCCTCGACCCGCTCAGGCACGGAGAACTCGGTCACGCGGCGAACGATCCGGCAGGGAATCCCAGCCTCCTCTGCTGCCCGGACGACGGAGTCGAGTCGCTCCTGGGGCGCGCCCGGGATCGTGACGAGCACCTCCTCGGCTCGAGCTCCCGCTATAGCTCGCGACGCCTCGTCGAGCGCCCCCACGACGCTGATGCCGAGGATCCGGCGACGGCGTACCCGCGGGTTGTCGTCCAGGAAGCCGACGACGCGTGCCTCGTGCGTGTCGCGCAGCTCGCGCGCCAGACCTCTCCCCGCGTGTCCGGCTCCCACTACCAGAACTCTGGGCCGGTGCTGTCCTCGCGCGCGAGCCTCGGGCAGCAGCCGCAATGTCAGCCGCGAGGCGCCCACGAGCAGCGTGCACAGCACGGCGTCGACGACCAAGACCTCGAGAGCCGGGAACGGCCCGATATCTCGTATGGCGACGAGCACGAGATACGCGACGACAGCCGAGCCCAGGCAACCGGCGGCGATCGGCATGACGTCACGCGCGGTCGCGAAGCGCCAGATGCGCCGATAGACGCCGAGCGCGACGAAGAAGACGTACCTCGTCGCGAGCAGGATCGGAAGCGCGGCGAGGAAGACCGAGCGCTCGAACACGGTTCCGAGCCCACCGACCACGAGCACGTAGGCGGCGAGGAACGTGGCGCAGATGACGACGAAATCGACGACGACCTCGACGAGGCGGCGCGGCTCGAACACGAGCGCCTGCCACAGCGGAACCGCTGCCGTCGCCTCGCCTCTTCTCGAACGCTCCTCGAGGTCACTCAGGAAGCTGCCGAACTGCACGAGCAGGACGAAGGTGAGCAAGACGCCGAAGGCGGTCAGCCGGCTGTTGTCGAGGACGTTGTACGCCAGCGCGGTAGCGCCGATCGCGGCGGCGACGAGGGCCAGCAGGAGGACGGCGTTCGCCTCGGAGAGCCCGTAGTAGACGAGGCGATGAGACGTGTGGTCGCGGCCTCCCTGGCTCACGGGCCGGCGTTGCGCGATCCGGACAAGGGTGACAAGCGTCGTGTCCAAGATGGGGATCGCGAGGATCAGCAGAGGAAGGAGCACCGTCGCGACAGTCGTCCCCGCGACGGTCCAGCTCGAGGCCAGCGCGAACGACGCGAGCGCGAAGCCGAGAACCTGACTGCCTGAATCCCCCATGAACACCGTCGCGGCGCTTCCGGGTCGCAGATTGAAGGGAAGAAAGCCGACGCAGGCCAGCCCGAGCGCGAGAGAGAGCACGAGCACGGTCTCGCTAGCGTGCTCCGTGAGCGCGTCGATAGCGAAGTACGCGCAGGCGATCACAGCGAGCGTCGCCGCGAGCCCGTCCATGTTGTCGAGCAGGTTGAAGGCGTTGGTGATCCCGACTAGCCAGAGGATTCCGATGCTCCACGCGAGCACATCGTTCTCGACGATCTCCACGTGCAGGCCGCTCGCGAGCGCGATCACGGCGGCGCCGATCTGAACAGCGAGCTTGGCCACGGGGCTCAGGTGACGGAGGTCGTCGAGAAGTCCGGCGGCGAAGAGGAGCGCGGCGCCGACGAGAATGCCGCCGAGCTCGCCGCTCCACTCGACCGCGCCGATCGCAAGCGCGACGCCGACCCCGGCGGCGAACCCGGCGAAGATGCCGACCCCGCCGAACGTGGGAGTGGCGTGCTCGTGCCAGCGCTCGCCGCTCGGGTGAGCGACGAGGCGCCCGCCGAGCGGCGTCCGCAGGAGGGCCCAGAGAACCGCGACGGTGACAGGGAACGCGGCGACCGCGACGATCGCATCCACAGCCTGGAAAGGGTAGTCGAGCACCCTGTCGCCCTACACTCCTCCTCCATAACCGTTTACGCCGACGTAATCCGCTACCGCGAGCTCTTCGGGAGCCTCTTTCGCCGCGATCTCCGCGCGAAGTACCGGGGCTCGGTGCTCGGGCTCGTCTGGTCGCTTCTACATCCGCTCGTTCTCATGGCGGTCTATCTGCTCGTGTTTTCGCTCCTCTGGCGCGTCGCCGAGGTCGGGAGCGGCGACTACTGGCTGTTTCTGCTCTGCGGCCTACCGGCTTGGGTGTTCTTCGCCACGGCCGCGCAGGCGTCGTCGCGCAGCCTGCTCGAGAACGCGAACCTCATCCGCAAGGTGCGCTTTCCGCGCCAGCTCGTGCCGCTCTCGATCGTGGCGACCCACCTCGTCGGCTTCGCGGTGATGCTCGTCGTCGTCGTCGTCCTGAGCCTGCTTCGGATCCCCGAGGCGCGCGACACCGTGTGGCTCGCGTTCCCGCTGGGAGCTCTGTTCGCGTGCATGGTCGCCGGGGTCGCGCTCGCGATCGCGTCGCTGAACGCGCTCTTCCGGGATGTAGAGCATCTCCTCACCGCGCTGCTCTTGCCCTGGTTCTTCTTGACGCCGATTCTGTACAGCCTCGACCAGCTCCCCGGTGTGGCCGACTACCCGGCGGCCGAGTTCGCGATCCACTGGGTGAACTTCCTCACCCCGCCGATCGAGGCGATGCGGGACGTGCTCTTCTTCGGCGAGCTTCCGCGGCTCTCGGAGACGATCTATGTCGCCGTGGCCGCGGTCGTCGCGCTGGGAGCGGGATCCTTCGTCTTCAGCCGCTCGGACGACCGGATCGCCGTCGAAGTCTGACCACAGCTCGACCTTCGAAAAGAGTGTCCGGGCCGGAGAAGGACGGCAGACCCTCGTGGGTTTCCGGCTCGAGGCCGGCGAGGAGCGAGGGGAGGAGGAGTGGCTCTCCGAAGCGCGGATTGCGGCCTCCGCCGGGTGCCCAGGGAGCGAACTGGCGTCGCTCACTGCGTGAGACCTCGAGCGCCGGACCGACCGCGGAGAAACCCTCCTGGTGCGCGTCGAGCAGCAAGCGCGACCAGTCTGGCGCGGGCGCGGCTCCCGAAACGAGGTGCGCGAACGCGACGGCGTCCTCCGCCACGAGCGGCTCCTCCTGGGCGGCCAGACCCACATCCGTCTCCGCGTCCGCCGAACCGTGGAGTACGACCTGGAGTCGGCGTTCCGCGATCCGCGGCCTCACCTCGACCGGGATGTCGAGCGGCATCGATCCCACCTCCTCGAACCAGAAGCGGTGCTCCTCGACGAGATCAAACGCGAGGCGGTAGCTCCCTTGCGGGCGCGGCGCGACGATCGTCACGTCGAGCTCCACCTCCTTGCCTGGCTCGACGACGCGGGGCAGCGGCGCCCGCACGCCGTCCCACACGATTGGGTTCCCGAGCGGATCGAGCCAGTGGTACGCGAGCTGGATCCCCTCCTGGCCGCGCGAGCGCCACGCGGCCGATCCCGCGTTCTTGAGTCGCACGCGCGCTCGTCCCTCGACACCTGCACGCGCGTCCTCGAGCTCGTAGGCCAGCCAGCGGACGGCGAGCGGCCCCACGGGCACGGCGTGCTCGCCGACTCGTTCCATCCCTAAATGATTGATCGGGAATTGACGCGCAGCCGGGGGCGGTCACGACCAAGCCGGGCGGCGCACTCACTCGTCGTGCAGGCTGGTAAGCCTGGACGACGAGGGAGGGTGGCGATCCGGCGCCGTGTCGTGGCCGTCATCCGGCCCGCCGTGAATTCCCGGTCAACCATCTACCTGACGGCGTTCTCGTGCCCGAGTGAGGCGATGGTCTTTCTCAAGCCGTTCTCCAGCTCGACCTCCGGCTGCCAGCCGAGCAGCTGCTTGGCGCGAGTGATGTCCGGCTGCCGTACTTGCGGATCGTCGACGGGGAGCGCCTCGAAGACGATCTCGCTCGAAGCGCCTGAGATCCGGATGATCGTCTCCGCGAGCTCGAGCAGCGTCTTCTCGTCCGGGTTGCCCAGGTTGACCGGGAGATGCTCGTCCGACTCGGCGAGCAGGACGAGGCCCCGGATCAGATCGTCGACGTAGCAGAAGCTCCGCGTCTGCGAGCCGTCGCCGAAGACGGTGACGGGCTTCCCGTCCAAAGCCTGTCGCATGAACGTGGGGATCGCCCGCCCGTCGTTCGGCCTCATTCGACTGCCGTACGTGTTGAAAATCCGCACGATCCCGGTGTCGACGCCCTGTTGGCTGTGGTAGGCCATGGTCAGCGCCTCCGCGTAGCGCTTGGCCTCGTCGTACACCCCGCGCGGGCCGATCGGGTTGACGTGACCCCAGTAGGTCTCGGGCTGCGGGTGCACCTGCGGATCCCCGTAGACCTCGCTCGTCGACGTGAGTAGGAACCGTGCCCGCTTGACCTTCGCGAGGCCGAGCGCGTGGTGCGTCCCGTACGAGCCGGTCTTGAGCGAATGCAAAGGCATGCGCAGGTAATCGACAGGGCTGGCGAGCGCCGCCAGGTGGTAGACGAAGTCGACCGGTTCCTCGACGGTGATCTGGTCGATCACGTCGTGGTTCAGGAACGTGAACGCGTCGTCCCGCAGGTGCTCGATGTTCTCGAGCGAGGACACGACGAGGTTGTCCAGGCAGATCACGCGGTGCCCGCGCTCGAGCAGCGCTTCGCAGAGGTGGGAGCCGAGAAAGCCGGCGCCGCCGGTGACGAGGGACGTAGGCATGGGGTCGATGGTAGCCCGTGGGTCCTGCAGTCTTCTGGGTACGCCGCGGCGCGCCTTGCTCCTGCGTTAACGCTGTGATCGACCTGCCCACACTGGGAAGAGAGTGACATCGACCTTCATCCGGAAACGGAGCTCGCGCGAAAAGGCCAGGCGACCTACCCGTTCGACGAGTCGGCGGTGCGTCACGGCGCCGGGGCAGAGCGAGCGACGGACTCGCCGGCCGAGGCGTATGCGAGGTTCTCGAAGCCCGAGGAGGGATCCGCTCCGGAGCTGCCGTAGAAGGACAGGATCCCCGAACTAGCACCTCCGGAGCGCTTCGGACACCGCTACCCTTTGGCGATGTAGGCGATGTAGTTCGTGGACACGCTCAGGGGCCAGCGCCCGAGCATCGTGCGGACGTAGCGATCGGTCGCGCGGAACTCCAGTTGCTTTTCGCCAACCTCCGGCCAGCCGCTGCCAGCGGAGTAGACGGTCAACGTATGGACGAAGGCGATCGGCCAGCCGAAGGGTGCGTCAATTCCAACCTTCGCAGCGGGCCACGACTGGACGAGGTCGACGATCGCGGAATCGGTCAGGTTCTCGGCGAGTTCGGCGATGCGGCGCGCACCGGTCCCCCACTCAATGACGCAGGCTGCGGTGCCCTTCGGCTGCGACGCGAGGTCGATGCCGACCGTGGCCGAGCCCTCGGGACACTAGGTCCGGACGTCCGCCTGCCACTTCACTCACAGGCTCCAATCAGTAGGTAATCCCAGCGGCGCCGCCCTGGCAGCGCGGGCACTTGCGTTGCCAGTTGTCGGAACCGTTTGATCCGTACTCCTTGCCGCAGTCCTCGCATCTGAGCACGTAGATCTTCTGATTGAAATCTGTCCCTGGAAGTCCCGTAGCCCCGAGGACACGCTGTCGATTCCCTGTTGAGATAGTCGACCTTCGTCGTCCCTTGGGACCGAGCCATCGAAACGGAACCTACTTCATGGGCTGCGCACAGCCGCTGAGCGGGCACGGGTCCTACGGGAGCGTTTCCGAAGCCGCCTCAGCGCAGCTCCTTGTTTGCCTCCATGTCGAACCACATGGCGAACAACGTCATCTGCAGACCCGCGATGAAGAGCACGGCGACGAGAACGATCGTCGGCGTCGTGATCTCGTTGCCGCCGAGGCGGAGGACGACCTCGACCAGCCCGAGCAGGAAGCCCACGAGCGTCATCAGCACGCCGAACGCGTAGAAGAAGACGAGCGGGTGGAAGTCCCGGATCACGTACTTATGGCCCATCCGCCACCAGAAGCCCTTGAACAGGAGCCACGAGATCCGCGGCACCACCGAGCGCAGCTTGATGCCCGACTCCTCCCCCACGTCGTAGATCGGCCGCGAGGGAACGTCCCGTACTCGCGCGTTCTGGACGTTCAGGTGGACGAGCATGTCGTTCGGAAACCCGTAGCGCGGATAGAGCTCATCGAGGTCGAGCGCCCTCAACGCATCAAGTGAGATCGCTGTGTACCCCGCCTGCGAGTCCGCCACGTGCCAGTACCCGGACGCGATCTTCGTCAAGAGCGAGAGCACGGCGTTTCCGAGGTAACGAGTCCGCGGAATCACCTTCCACGCCTCGCCCGAGACCAGGCGGTTGGCCTTCGCGTACTCTACCTCCCCGCGCGCGACCGGCCCCACGAGTCCCGCTAGCTCCACGGGATCCATCTGATTGTCGGCCGCCATCACACACGTGACGTCGATCCCCTCTGCGAGCGCCCGCCGGTAGCCGGTCACGATCGCGGTGCCCACGCCCGAGTTCCGCTCATGCGGGATCACCTCGACGCGCGGATCTCCGATCGCGGCAGCCGCCGCCGCTGTCCCGTCGCGCGAGCCGTCGTCCACGACGTAGACGCGGTCAACGACCTCGGGAATCCCGCGCAGCGTCTCCACGACGAGGTGCTCCTCGTCGTACGCGGGCACGACCACCGCCACCCGCTTCCCTTCTAGCATCAGCCTGACGGTGCGTCGCGCCGGCGGCGTGCCAGAAACGGCTCCGCGGCGACAGCCATGATGGCGCCGACGAGCAGGCCAAGCAGCGCCCCCAGGAGGAGCGAGGTTCGGCTCGAGCGGGCGGTCGTCTTCACCGCCGACGCCTGCTCGACGACGCGGCTCGACTCGACGTTCTCGGCGAGATTGAGAAGTTGATTCGCCTCGACGAGGCTCCCTTGCAGCGCCGCGCGCCTGGCATCCGCGGTCGTTATCGTCGAATTGAGATTCAGATTCAGCAGCAGCTTCTGCGTGAGGGGGATCGAGTCGTCCTGGAGCAGCTGCGTCTGCTGGCGTTGGGCGGCCCCGATCCTACTCTCGATCGCCTCGAGCTGCGACTCGGCGACGGCTACCTGCCTCTCGAGCTCCTCGATCTTCCGCACGACGAAGACGGAGACGCGCGAGACGACACGCGCGGCGAGCGCGTCCGCCGCGTCTTCGATCTTGCGCGGCTCGGCGTCGCCTTTGACCGCGATCTCGATCAACGGGATGATGCCGCCGCGCGCCGGGCCGGTCGCGGTCAGCTCCTTGGTCGAGATCGAGGAGCGGAGCTTGGAGACGGGAATCCCAGTCTTGTTCGAGACGGCTCTCAGAGCGGCCTCGGAGCGGACGATCTCGCTGACGGTACGGGGGTTCGTGGCGAGGCTCTGAATCTGTCCACCGCCGAGCGGGGCGAATGGCTGGCCGAGATAGACGATCGTCTCCGCGCGCCAAACCGAGCCTCCTGAAAGGGCGAGCGCGAGACCGATAACCGCGCCGACGAGGAGACCCGCGACAGGCAGCCACCAGCGCGCTTCGAGGCGCTTCCAGGCCGAGGCGAGATCGACCTCCTGCTCGTCCTCGGGGCCCGAAACGCCGCGGCGGTCGCTCATCGGCTCGCGACCCTATCAGCGGCCCAGCGCCACTGAGCTTCGAGGCCCTCTGTGAACGGTGTCTGCGGCTTCCAGCCTGTCTTCGCACGGATTCGGGTCGTGTCGGCGAGCGTTCGGCTCTGGTCTCCCTGCCGACGAGGCGCGTGCACCAGCTCGAGCTTCCTCCCGGCGACCTCGGCTAGCGTCCCGATTACCTGGAGCATGGAGACCTCCTCGCCTCCGCCGACGTTGAAGACGTCTCCTGCTGAGCCACGCTGCATCGAGAGGATCGTCGCCTCGACCGCGTCTTGGACGTATGTGAAGCTCCGTGACTGCCTCCCGTCACCGTGGAGCTCGAACGGCTTCCCGTCGACGAGACACGCGACGATCTTCGTGAGCGCCATATCCGGGCGCTGCCGGGGGCCGAAGATCGTGAAGTACCGTACGACGACGTAGTCGAGCCCGAACTCGCGACGGTAGGCATACGCCAGGTGCTCGCAGGCGAGCTTCGTGATCCCGTAGGGCGAGATTGGACGCGGAGCCGTGTCCTCCGGTGTCGGGTACGTCTCCGCGTCGCCGTAGATCGACGACGAGGATGCGAAGACGGCGCGTACGCCCGCAGCTGCCGCCGCGGCGAACAGGCGCTCGCTCGCGAGCACGTTCTGGCGGACATAGATCGGAAACACTCCACCGAAGCTGCTGACCCCCGGCTGGCCCGCGAGATGGAACACCCCGTCGACCTCCGAGAGATCGAGCGTGTCTGCAGCGAGATCGACCCGCTCGATCGGCAGCCCACGCGCGTTTTCCTCCTTCAGCGCCGGGTCGTAGTAGTCGCTGAACGCGTCCCAGCCGACCGCGTCGTGGCCGCGCTCGATGAGCGTGCGAAGGAGCTGCGAGCCGATGAACCCGGCCGCGCCGGTGACGACATAGCGCATGCGGAGGCGAATGCTAGAGGCTTGATGTGAAATTCACGGCGGGCCGGAGGACGGCCACGACGCGGCGCCGGATCGCCACCCTCGCCCGGCTTGGTCGTGACCGTCCCCGGCGGCGCGTCAATTCCACACCAAGCCTCTAGGCGAGGTTACGGCGCGCGACGACAAGCACGATGTCGCCGACGCCGGCGTCCGGGAGTCGCCGGTCGATGCGATTGAGCACGCGGCGAACGCGCTGAGAAACACCCACGACGCTGAAACGGAACGTTCTCGTCCTTTCGACGGTGAGCCCGGCGTCGTGCATGAGCTCCGCGAGCTCACGCCCGTCGAAGCTTCCGTGCGGGAACATCAAGCGCACGCGAGAGTTTCGTCTCCGGGCGACGGTCGCGAGCGCCCAACGAGGGGCGTTGAGCGTGCGGGTGAGGAGATTGCGGCGATTGTCTGTCGAGAGTAGGAGCGTGCCGCCGGGCTTCAGGACGCGCGCGAGCTCCTCGAGTCCGGCCGCAGGATCGAGAAGATGCTCGAGCACCTGGACGGAGACGACGAGGTCGAACTCGGCATCTCCGAGTGGTAGTCGTTCCAGGTTCGCGCGAACGAGCTCGGGCTCGAATCCGGCGGCGGCTGTGGCTCGACGTGCCGTGTCCAGGATGCTCTCCGCGATGTCGACGCCGACGATCCGCTCGGGCAGAGGGCCGAGCGTGGCAAGCGCGGCGAGGTAGCGGCCGTCACCGCAGCCCGCATCCAGCAACGACCCGGCCGGGAGCAGGCGGGCCAGCTCCTCCGTGAGCACCTCGAACTTCCGGTCGAGCGCGGGATCCGGGACGACGGGCTCACCGTACTCCTCGCTACCCCGCTGCTCGTAGACGTCGCGCAGATGGTCGGAAGGGGCGACCTCGGTCACCGCTGCACCGGATCGGGCGGCGGATACGAAAACGCCTCGAGCGGTCGCAGCGCGCCCGCGCCGTCGCGCTCGAGGCAGACCTCGCCGAAGAAGCGCGTCATGTAGACGCCCTTCTCGAACTCGCCCAGCCGCGGGTCTGGCCGCTTCCCGCTCGCGAGCGCGAGCGCGAGCTCCGGGTAGCGGCTGCCCGCGGCGAGCGGAAGCGGGAAACCACCGCCGAAGCGAGTGTTCACATCCGTGACGGGCAGGCTGCCGTCGGGCTCGCGAAAACACTGCACGTTGGCCGGCCCCTTGATCCCCACGGTCTCCGCGACATGGCGGCCGTACTCGATCAGCTCGGCATCCTTGAGCGAGGCCCCCTTGATCGACTCCCCTCCTTTCGATAGCAGCATCGTGCGTGGAATGGCATTCAGGCAGCGAGCTTCGAGGTCGCAGAAGACGTCAATCGAGAACTCCTCGCCCAGGCACTGCTCCTGCACGAATGAGGGCGCAGTCGTGTAGCCGAGGAAGAAGTCGAGCTCTCGGCGATCGGCCGCGCGGTAGATATGGCGCGACCCGAAGCCCTGCCGCGCCTTGACCAGGAGCGGGTAGCGCGCGTCCATCGGCACGTCCTCTGGCGCCCAGCTCTCGGGGGATGCGATCTCGTGCTCGACGAAAAAGCGATGCGCCTCGAGCTTGTCCGACATGCGGTCGCACACCTCCGCGTCGGGGAGGAGCAGGACGGCCGGCTCGAGCTCGTCGCGCGCGCGGGAGAGCACGGGGTGGTCGAGATCGTTCAGGGGCACGACCAGCCGGACGTCGTGATCGCGGACGAGCTCCGCGATCGCGGCGACATAGCCGGGGTCGGCGATGCGCGGAACGATGGCCCGCAGGTCAGCGTGGTAGAGCGCGGGGGCGAGCGGATCCGCGTCGGCGCCGAGCGTCCGCGCCCCGGCTGCGCGAAATGCCCGGACGATGTCCACCCGCTGACCGGCGCAGGTGAAGAGGACCGTGGTCACGACGCGAGAGCGTACTCGGAGAGAAACAGATTCCGTTTCCGCTCACGTAACGTGAGCTGCGGTGTCCTCCGGAGTTTGGTTCAGGATGATCGCCCGACATGGCCGTTCATTTTGAACCGAACTCACCGCCGATCCGCATCCTCCGGGTGATCGCCCGACTCAACATGGGCGGTCCCGCGATCCACGTGGCCAATCTCGCAGCAGGTCTAGAGACGCGCGGTTACCACACGACCCTCGTCGCGGGCTCGCTCGCGCGCGGAGAGGACTCCATGGCATTCCTGGCCGAGCGGCTGGGCGTCACCGTCGTCAGCGTCGCCGAGCTCCAGCGGGAGGTCTCGGCGCTGCACGACGCCCGCTCCGTTCATCGTGTTGCCGAGCTGATCAGGAGCGAGCGCCCGCACATCCTGCACACCCATACGGCCAAGGCGGGGGCGATTGCCCGCGCCGCCGCTCTCCTCGCGGGTGGCGCCCGGCCGCCTGTCGTCTTGCACACGTTCCACGGACATGTCCTCAAGGGGTACTTCGACGCCGGCCACACGCCGCTCTTCCGCCACGTGAAACGGACGCTCGCGCGAGCGTGCGATGTGCTCGTCGCGGTCAGCCCGGAGGTGCGGGACGAGCTCGTGGAGCTCGGAGTCGCGCCCCGCGAGAAGTTCGTCGTGATCCGGCTCGGCATCCCGCTCGAGGAGCGTCTCGGCGACCCCACCGCCGACGCCGACTATCGACGCCTGTACGGAATTCCTCGGGATGCGTTCGTCGTCGGCTGGGTCGGGCGCATGACCGGGGTCAAGGACACGAGCGCCGTGGTGGAGATCGTGCGCGCGGCGCGTGAGCTGGGTGTGAACGCAGTCCTGTGCATGGTCGGGGACGGACCTGACCGTGAACGTCTCGAGCGGCTCGCACACGAGCTCGGCATCGCGCGTCAGTGCTACTTCGTCGGCTACCAGTCGGATGTCGCGGGGTACTACCGGCTGTTCGACGTGTTCCTGCTGCCATCGGTGAACGAGGGAACTCCCGTCAGCGCCATTGAGTCGCTCGCCTCGGGGACTCCGGTTGTGGCCAACCGGGTGGGAGGTGTGCCCGACGTGGTGCGCGACGGGATGGATGGGTTTCTGGTCGCGGCCGGAGACACCGATGCGGCGGCAGCAAGCCTCGCCAAGCTCGCGGCCGATCCCGAGCTGCGCGCGCGGCTCGGCGCGTCAGGCCGTGCGCGAGTTTTCGAGCGCTACTCGGTCGAAAGGCTCGTCGACGACGTCGACCGGTTGTATCGGTCGCTCTTGGCGGCGAAGGGAGTCGGCGCTTGAAAGCAGAATGACAGCCACCCTGGAACCGGACCCGGTGACTGTCACCGCAGGTGACGGTCACCGAGCGTTACCGCCAGCCGCCAGTCGCCCCGCGATAGGTCCCGCGGAAGAGCGCCAGCGGCGTTCGCAGCAGGATCTCGAGATCGACCCGCGGCGAGCGGTGGTCGACATACCAAACGTCGAGGTCGATGCGCTCCGCCCACGGAAGCGAGGCACGACCCTGCACTTGCGCCCAGCCGGTCAGCCCCGGTCTGACCTCCAGGCGTCGCCACTGGCGCTCGTCGTACTGCTCGACCTGGTAGCGGAGCGTCGGCCGCGGGCCGATGACGCTCATGTCGCCGCGGAGGATGTTCCAGAGCTGCGGCAGCTCGTCGATCGACGTACGCCGGAGGATACGGCCAACGCGGGTAATTCTCGTGTCGCCCCGATCGACCGCGTAACCGGCACCGAGACTTTCCGCCCCGACGACCATCGAGCGGAGCTTCAGCACCTCGAAGTTCTCGCCGTTTCTTCCCACGCGCGTCTGGCGATACAAGATCGGCCCTCCGCTCTCGAGCTTCGTGGCGAGGGCGGCGAGACCGAGGATCGGGCTCGTGAGCGCAAGCCCTGCGCCCGCCACGAAGACGTCGACCGCGCGGTTCACCTCGTCCCCTTCGCCTTGTCCCACGTCTGCGGCGTGCCGGAGCGCAGGTAGCGCACGAGGCCGGCGGCGGTCGCCTTCGTGACCACGTAGTAGTAGTAGGCGAGGCGGGCTCCCGGAATCCGCGCCCGGGCTCTCCCCGCAGCCGCCAGCCCGAGCCCGCCGAGTTGGAGAGCCAGGAAGAGCCGGTAGAAGGGCGAGCGTCGGAGCAGAGCCAGGTTCGAGGCGAGCAGTCCGATGTGCAAAAGGCCGCTCGAGTAACGGAGCACTCGGTGGGAGACGAGCTCCGCCATGTACAGCGGCCGTGTCGGGCGAAACATCCTTCCCGTGATGAGGTGCCCCCAGGAGCGTGCGTTCATCCGGACTTTGCGACCGTATTCGTCTTCCGGCTCGCTGGCCGGTTTCTCGACGGCAATCGCCTCGGGGTCGTAGATCGCCCGCCGGCCCGCCTGCTCCATCAGGTAAGGAAACCCGAAGTCGTGGCCGAACTTGGGATTGTCTTCGACATAGGCCTCGCGGCGCACCGCGTAGATCGCGCCGTTGCCGGCGGTGATCGAGCTCGCTTTCGACTCCTGTTCGCGCACCCAGACCTCGTAGCGCCAGTAGAGGCCCTCGAGGTTGGCGCCTTCCGGACTCTCGAGTCGAAGCTGCCCACAGACGTAGCCGACCTCGGGGTCCGCGAGATTGCGCACGAGCTTGCGGAGCGCGTCGGGCCTCCATTCCGTGTTGGCATCGGTGAACGCGAGCACATCGCTCTCAGTCGCGCGGACCGAGCGGTGCTGCGCGGCGACCTTTCCCTCGCGCGGGCAGCGGAGGAGTCTCACTCGCGGCTCGCTCGCGGAGAGCTCCTCGACGATCGCGTCCGTACGGTCTTGCGAGCCGTCCGAGGCGATGACGATCTCGAGGCGCTCCGGTGGGTAGTCGAGCTCGAGCAGGTTCTCGAGACGGCGGCCGATCACGTCCTCCTCGTCGTGAGCCGAGACGACGAGCGCGACGGACGGCGTCACGTCCTGACGTCTCACCGGCCGAGGCCGCACGCGGGCGAGGACGCCCATCGCGGCCGGATAGCAGGCGTGTGTCCAAGCGAGGGCGCCGAGCGACCCCCAGAAGAGCGCCTTTGCGATCACGCCGCGAGCAGCTCTCGAACGAGCGCCCGATAGCGCTCCATCGCGACGACGCGATCCGCCTCCTCCTCGACGAAGTCACGTCCTCTGCGCCCCATCTCCGCGAGGTCGTACTCGCCGTCGGCGGCGGAGCGGATCGCGCGCGCGAGAAGGTCGGGCCTGCCTGGGGGGATGACGACTCCGCATCCGACCTCCCGTACAAGGCGGGCGGTCTCGCTCTCGTCCTCCGCCGCCGCGATCACCGGCCTGCCCGCGGAGAGGATCCCGTACAGGCGGCTCGGAACGACGTAGCCGGCGAGGCCCTTGGCGAGACCGACCACGTGAATGTCGGCGCTCGAGAGCGAGAACGGCAGGCGTTCGCGCTTCTGGTAGGGAAGGAAACGCACCGTGTCGTCGACCTCGAGCGTGTCGGCGAGAGTGACCATCTCCGCATGACGCGCGCCGAAGCCGGCGATCACGATTCGGAGGTCAGTTCGGTCGCGGAGAAATGTCGCGGCGCGAACCAGGCTGTCCAGGTCCTGCGCATGTCCCACGTTGCCGGAATGCATAACGACGAAGGACGACACCAGATCGTGACTTCCCGCCCATTCGTTGTCTCGCGGCTGAGGCGTGATCGCGCGCGTGTCGACCCAGTTCGGAATCACGCGGAGACGTTCCGGAGGCGCTCCCTTGGCCTCGAGGCGGTCGCGCATCGTCTCTCCAATGGCGACGATTCGGTCCGCGCGGCGCAGGTACGCGCCAACGAGTCCGCCGAGCACGCCTACAACGGCGGGGTTGCGGAGCCTGTCGAGCTCAGTGGCGATTTCGGGAAACACGTCTTGGCTGATGACGAGAACCGGGATCCCGAAGCGGCGGCCGACGGCGACTCCGAGATCGCCCACGATCGGCGGGTCCGTCATGCAGAGCACGAGGTCGGGCGCGGGGCCGCGCAACGCGTGCGCGAGCGCGGCGCCGAGGTAGGAGAAGTAGTTCACGGCACGCCGGCCGAGCTCCGAGCGCTCGTACGACGTGGACGAGACTCGGACGATGCGGACGCCGTTGTGCTCGTCGTCGCGCGGCGCGTCCTCGTGGCCGTGGAGGACGCCCGTGACGACCTCGACCTCGTAGTCCTCCGCGAGCGCCTCGCAGAGCTCGGTCAGAAGATGCGCGGTCGCCTCGACGCCCGGCCAGTAGTACTGGTTGAGCACGAGGATTCGCCGCCGCCGACCGTCGAGGGACACGCGGCAAGGCTAGACGACCCCGCGGCCCGCTCTCAGCCGAAGCCGCCCGCTGCGCCGAACGGCCGTCTTTACAGTGCCTGGCACTGTAAGCGTTGAAAGTGTGTGCCGATTTGTCCACCGTCGGCGCTGTCCATTTGCGGCCGTCGCGCTTGGAATCAACGCCAACAAAGGCCGAGCTCTTAACAGTGCCTGGCACTGTAAGGGTGAAAACTTTGCGCCGATCCTTCCACAGGGGCCGTGGCCGATGCGGCGCGCGCTACTCGCCGACGGCTTCCCGCACCGCGGCGAGGAAGCCGGCGATGCTCCGGCCGTAGCCCCAGTCTTGCGCGAGCTCCCGCGAGCGCGCTCCGAAGGCGCGCCGCAGGGTTGGATTCGTCGCCAGCCGCCGGAGGGCAATCGCCGCGGCGTCGACGTCTCCGGCCGCGGCGAGGAACCCGTTCTCGCCGTGGTGGAGGAGATCGGGGGCGGCGCCGACCCGGTCCGAGAGGACGAGCGGCAAGCCACAGGCGGCGGCCTCGTTGACGACGACAGCCCACGGCTCGCGCTCCGAGAGGAGCGCGAAGACATCGGCGGCGACATAGACCTCGACGATTCGCTTCCACTCGCGGTCACCAGCCAACGTGAGCCGCACACCGCGGACGCCGGCGAGATCCTCGAGCGGCTCGCGCTCCGGTCCATCCCCGGCGACAACGAGGAGGAATCGCGCGTCGCCCGTCTGAGCGACCGCGTGAATGAGAACGTCGAGACCTTTCTCGGCTGCGAGCCTGGCCACCGAGAGCACGACCACGTCGTCGGGTCCAGCACCGAGCTCCTCGCGAAGCTCGGTCCGGCGTCCGGCAAGCCGGTCGGCTTGCTCGCCGAATCGTTCGACGTCGATCGTGTTCGCAAAGACGCGCACCCGCTCGGGCCGCGCGCCGCGGGCGATCATCGACCGTCGCGCGAGCGTCCCGGTGACGAGGACGCCGGAGGCGCCTTCGACCACCCGCGGCACGACCGCCCCTTTCACCCTGCGCCGCCAACCGGGGCGAGGGCCTTCGTCGTGACTCTCGACGACGAGCACGTACGGCACACGCCGAACGCGACACCAGGCGATAGCGGCTTGCGCCGCGAAGGTGCTCCAGCCGGAGACGACAACCACCTCCGGCCGTGCGCCCTCAAGGGCTCGTGCGATGCCCGGAGTGACCGGATAGTCGTGGTGCAGGAGCCTCTGGGCGCCTGGTAGAAGCGCCCCGCGAAGGAAGACGGCTCGGTGCCGGGGCTCGACGTGCCACGTCCTCCCGGCGACGGTTCGCGCGGCGTAGAGGACCGTGAGCTCGACCTCCGGCAGCGCCGCGACCCGGTCGAGCAGCGGCGCGCGGTAGGGCGTGGGCTCGGGGAAGACCGCGGTGACGCGGATGGCGCCCGGCTCAGCCGCGGCAGGAGCGAACGACCTTGTAACGGTCTGTTGCAAGGCGGACTCTCGCACGCCGCCGAGCCATTCGGTGGCTTCGAGTCGCGCGCTTCGGGCGCTGACAATGCGGCGTGCGCGGCGGAGCGAAGCATGGGCTGGGAGCTGTGGGTCCAACGAGGCAGCCAGGCACAGAAGCCGGCCGCGAGCTCGGCCCGATGCCTGCAGCGAGAGACGGGCCAGAGCTCGTGCGGCAACCTCACGCGCAGGTTTCGACCTTGTAACAGACTGTTGCAAGATCAGCTCGAAGGCGCGCAGGAGGTCGACGTAAGCGGAAGCCGCGGCCTCCAGGCGCTCGGCTTCGACCGGGAGGCCTGCGCCGACCCGCCGCGCGAGCTGTGCCCGGTCGACGCCCAGCCCCGGCGCGACGCGCTCGATCTCGCGCAAAGACACGCGCGCCTGGAACTCCCGCTGGATCGACGCGCGCGCCTGCGACGCCTGGCCCGGATGCACGCGATAGAGAACGAGCGGCTCTGCCAAGTTGTCGCCCTCGACGTGCGCGAGCAACCGCGTCCACAGGTCGTAGTCCTCGCTCTCCAAGTAGGCGGAGTCGTACCGCAGCCCGTGTTGCTCGAGCGCCTCGCGGTCAACGAGCACGCTCGGATGGAAGAACGGGGAGCTGAAAAGCGCCGCCCACCGAACCGCGACCGGACCGGACGGCATCACGTGAAGCGCCCCCGGCTCCGATCCGTCCAGCTCCAGCACCGCGCTACCCACGACTCCGATCGACGACCCCGACACCATCCGCTGGAGCTGCCGTTCCAGCCGCCGCGGAAAGGCGATGTCGTCGGCATCAAGCCTCGCGACATAGCGCCCGCGTGCCTCGTCGAGCCCACGGTTGAGCGACACCGCGAGCCCCAGGCGCTCGGCGTTTCGAAGCACGCGCAGCCGCGCATCGCCGACTCGGGACAAGATCTTCGGTGTGGCGTCCGTCGACCCGTCATCGACCACGATCAGCTCGAGATCGGAGACGCTCTGGCGAAGCACGCTCGCCAGCGCTTCTCGCAGGTGCCGCTCGCCGTTCGAGACAGCGAGCAGCACGGACACGAGCGGGGCGGCGGGCACGGACCTGCCGTAGCCTACGACGCGTGCGCCAAGAGCTTCCGTCGTTCGACCTCGTCGTCGCGACGGTCGGCCGCGTGCAGGAGCTCGAGCGCTTCCTCACCACGCTCGAGTTCCAAACGCATCAGCGCTTTCGGGTGATCCTCGTCGACCAGAACCCGGACGACCGGCTGGACGACGTGGTTGAGGCGACGAGTCTCGACATCCTCCATCTTCGGTCCGAGCCCGGGCTCTCGCGCGCGCGCAACGCGGGTCTCGCCCACGTGACCGCCGACATCGTCGCGTTTCCCGACGACGACTGCGCCTACGAACAAGGTCTCCTCACCCTTATCGGCGGACTCCTCGCGGGCGACTCGAGGCTCGACGGCGTCACCGGGCGGAGCGTCGACCGCGGCGGCCGCTCTTCGTCCTCGTGGAAGCGGGACACGACCCTCCTGACCGACCACAACCTTTGGAATCGCGCCATCTCGTACACGATCTTCGTCCGGCGTCGAGTGGTCGAGCGGGTGGGGGTGTTCGACGAGCGGCTCGGGCTCGGCTCGCCCGAGCCGTGGTCTTCGGGCGAGGAGATCGACTACCTCATTCGCGCGGTGAGGAGTGGGGCCAGAATCCGCTACGACCCGTCGCTCACGGTTCGCCACGACGACAGCGGCCACGGGATAGGGTCTCGGGACGGCGCCAGCGTCGGGTATCTGCTGCGAAAGCACCACTACCCGAAGCGGACCGTCTCGCGCATGCTCGTTCGCCCGGCCGGCGGCATGCTTGCCTCCCTCGCCCGCCGCGACCTCGGCCGCGTCCGCTTCCAGGCGGCGACGCTCCGCGGACGAGTCCGCGGCTACCGGGAGGCGAGCTCCGAGAACAAGACCGAATGACGCTCGAGCCAGGGCTCGAGTGAGAACCGCTCGACCGCCCTGGCCCTCGCTCTCGAGGCGTACCCCGCCAGGTCGGCGAGCACGAGGCCGACGGCGTCGGCGAGCGCCTCGGGCTCGGGCGGCTCGTCTAGTTCCCACGACTCCGGGTGCGGAACGCCGACTCCGCCCTCGTCGCCGACGAGCTCCACCGTGCCGCCGCTGGCCGGATAGACGACGGGAAGCCCGGTGGCCATCGCCTCGAGCACGAGAGTCGGGCAGGGGTCGAGCACCTTCGTGTGCAGGAGCAGGTGCGCTCTACGGAAGACGCCAGGCGCGTCGCGCTGCGCGTACTCGCCAACCAGCTCCACGTGGCTCCTGAGCCCGAGCTCGTCGATGAGCGGCTCGGCCGGCGACACAAGGCGGCCCGTCACGAGCAGGCGCGCGTCGGGATGCCGCGAGAGCAGGGTGGCGAGTGTCCGCAGCGCCAGCTCCAGACGATAAGCCTGGGTCTGGTCGCCGCCCAGGAGCAGGACGGGGCCGTTCGCGGGTGAGGTCTCCCCCGGCGTGAAGTGATTCACGTCCACTGCGTTCGGCAGGACTTCGCACGATCCACGCGCCTCGCCGAGGAAGAGATCGGCCGAACGCTTCGAGAACGCGCTCTGGTAGAGCACATGGTCTGCGGCGAGGAGAGCGCGACGGAGCGGCCGGTTGACCGCCTCGGCATCCTCCCCCGCCCAACCCGGATAGCCGACCCCGTCCTGGTTCACGACAACGGGAATCTGTCGCCGCCGGGCCAGTCGCAGCAACGGCTCGAGGTCGCGTGGAAGCCACGTGGACCCGAGGTAGAGGACGGAGAAGTCGCTCGGGCTGTTCGGAAAGCGCCCGCTCAGCTTCTGCGCTTTGGCGGTTCCCCCCGCTGCCCGCTCGCCGGGTGCCGGAACCTGGTCGTGGCCGTAGAACACGCGGACACCTGGCGCAGGTCGTCCTCGCGCCAGCAGGCGGGCCCAGCGCGCGCCCGCGCGCGTGTAGCGCCGAAGCCGTGCGAGGCTCAGATCCAGCTTGCTCAACCGCTCGGCTCGGGCATCGCCACGAACCCGCGAAAGAGCTCGCGCCAGCGAGGACGCAGCGCCTCGTACGTGTTCGCGGCAGCGGTCTCCTGTCCGGCGAGGAGCACGGCGTCGAGATCGCTCGCGGGCGCAGCGGCGACGTGACTCGTCCAGGCGACCAGCCCGTCGACGTCCTCGACGTCCACCAGCCAGCCGTTCTCCCTGTGCCGCACGAGGTCGAGCGCCTGCCCGACACGCGTCGTCACGAGCGGGGCCCCGGTCGCCATCGCCTCGAGAACCGCGCGCGGACCGCCTTCGTCGCGAGAGGTAACGAGGCAGACGTCGATCGCCTCGTACGCCCGGGCGACGGCGTCGACGGACGGGAGCAGCACATGTCGATAGGGAATTCCGAGCCGCTCGAGACCCGCGCGCACGTATCCGCGCGAGGGGCCCGTGAGCAGGAAGACAAGCTCGGGCACTTCCTCTCGGAGACGCTCGGCGACCGCGAGCAAGACGTCCGGGCCTTTGATCAGCTTCGGCTCGAGCCCGTCTCCCCAGCCGACGCCGTCCTTCTGGAACGAGCCCGCGACGAAGGCGGACTCGGCCAGCCCGAGCTCGCGACGAGCGGCAGAACGGCTCTCGGAAGTCCGGGGTCGAAAAGCGTCTGTGTCGATCCCTATCGGGATGCGATGGAGCTTCTCGGCCGCGATGCCCGTCTCTAGGATGAGCTCCTCCATCGCGCGCGACGTCACCTGCACCCGGTCGATCTCGGAGTGCCTTCGACGAAGCGTCTCGAAGCACCTGTCGAACTCGGGCATGCCCGGCGTGCCCGGACGGCCGTGAAAATAAGCGAAGCCGAGCCGATTCCCCCGTCGCTCGAAGTCGTGCAGAAGCAGCGTGAACTGGCTCAGGTGGAAGATCGACTGCCGGGAGATTCCCTTCACCCAGCGCGTCGGCCCCGTTTTCACACCGAGCGCGTGCGCCGTCCGCTCGAGCTGGCGCGCCTCGTACTCGAGCACCCAGCCTTCGACATCGTGGGCGAGGAAAAGCCGCGAGTGAGGTGGCCAGCCACGTGTCCTGAGACCGACGGCCGCGCGGCGAAGCGGGCGGCCGACGGGGGCCACGAGTCGGCGCGTCACACTGGTGGATCGGCCGGATACGCTCGTTGACACGTAAGGGCGGGGCAAGCCTCGTCCCTACGAGGCCTCTCCAGACAGTTCATTAGATGTCGGCGAGGGTCTCGACGGGCTCGAGCCGCGCTCGAAGTCGCTCGACGTCCGCATCGACGAGGAGCTGGACGAGGCCATCGAAATCGATGCGTGGAGACCAGCCGAGCTTCGCGCGCGCCTTCGACGCGTCGCCCACGATGTCGTGGAGCTCCGCCTTGCCGCGGATCAGGGTGTCGTCCACCCGCACGTGATCCTCCCAGTCGAGCCCCACATGGGCGAACGCGGCCGCGGCCAACTCTCGCACGCTATGCGTCTCTCCGCTCGCGATCACGAAGTCGTCGGCCTCGTCCTCTTGGAGCACGAGCCACATAGCGCGCACGTAGTCCCCCGCGTAGCCCCAGTCGCGGCGCGCGTCCAAGTTCCCGAGCAGCACCTCGCTTTTGAGCCCGAGGCTGATTGCGGCTGCCGCGTGCGAGACCTTTCTCGTGACGAAGTCGAGCGGCCGCCGCGGCGATTCGTGGTTGTAGAGGATCCCCGACGACGCGAAGAGACCGTAACGGCGGCGATAGCTGCGTGTGATGAAGTGGCCGTACGCCTTGGCGACTCCGTACGGGGTCACCGGCGCTAGCGGCGTCTCCTCCGTCTGCGGCACCTCGCGCGACGCGCCGAAGATCTCGCTCGAGGACGCCTGGTAGAAGCGGACACCGTCGTCGACCCGCCTGATCGCCTCGAGCAGCGCCGTGACGCCGACTGCGGCGAACTCGGCCGTGAGAACCGGCTGCTTCCAGGACATCGGGACGAAGGACGGGGACGCGAGATTGTACACCTCGTGCGGCTGCGAGGCCGTGAGCACGTCCACGAGCGAGAGCTCGCTCAAGACGTCCGCCTGCTGCAGGTCGATCCGCCCGCGGATCGCCTCCAAGTTCTCAAACCGCGTCGACGTGGGCTGACGGACCACACCGATCACCTCGTAGCCCTCGGAGAGCAGGAGCTCGGCGAGCAGCGAGCCGTCCTGCCCGGCGATGCCGATGATCAACGCGCGCTTCGCGGACACGGTCTCGGACCTTAGCGAGGCGACCGGACTCGACGAGTACCATCGCCGCGCGTGCCCTTGCCGCCCGCCGACGGCCACCGTCGACCAGCGATCGCCGTCGCCTCTACGGTCCTGATCGCCACTCTCGTGCTGTCGGCGCTCGCCCTCGCGGTTCCCGCTCCGCGCATCCTCTCCGACGAGCTCCGCTACCTGCTCGCCGCGGCCTCGCTCGCTGAGGGAGACGGCCCCCGCTGCGGGGCGACGAGTACGGCTACAGTCCGATCTATCCGGTCCTGCTCGCGCCCATCCTGGCGCTCGCTCCCGACCGAGAGACGGCCTACCCGCTGCTCGAGGTCGCGAACGCGCTGCTCTTCGCGCTCACCGCGATCCCTGTCTACCTTCTCGCCCGGAGGCTGCTTCCGCCTTGGTGGAGCATCGGCGTCGCGGCCCTCTCGATCTCGATCCCGTCATCGGTGTACGTGTCGCTCGTCCTCACCGAGAACACGGCATATCCGGCCTCGGCGCTGGCCATTCTCGCACTGGTGCTCGCCCTTGAGAGACCCAGCCCGTCGCGCCAACTCGCGGCGCTCACGGCTATCGGGGTCGCATTCCTCGTGCGCGCGCAATTCGGCTCGCTTCTTCCGACCTTTCTCGCCGCGCTCGTTCTCCAGGCCCTCATCCTGCCCCGCGCCGAAGGGCGACGTTGGACGCTGCTCTGGCCGACAGTGAGCGCGCTGGCGCTCGGCGGTTGTGTTGGTTTGGCGGTCGCGGTCGCGACGGGCAGGTCGCCGATCGAGTGGGTCGCCGCGTACGACGACCTCTGGAGCTCCTATCACACGCTCGCGGTCGGCAAGTGGCTCGTCTATCACCTGACCGCCCTCGAGCTTCTGGTCGCCATCGTTCCGTTCGCGGTCGCGCCCATTGTGCTCTGGCGGCTGCTCGCAGCGGCGCGGCGTGGAGCGGTGCGCGAAGCGGCGTTCGCATGCGCTTTCATCACGCTCAGCAGCACGCTGTTGCTCGTCGCGGCGGCGTTTTCGAGCACCGATGCCGGGCTTGACCGCCTCCATGACCGGTATCTCTTCTACGTGGCGCCGCTTTGGCTCATCGCCTTCGCCGTCTGGCTCCACGATGGGCTTCCGCGACCGTTCCTCGCCGCAGCTCTCGGAGTCGGCCTCACTCTTGTCCTCCCCGCGATCACTCCGTATGCGCGGCTGACGAGCGACGACGGAGGCGAGACCGACGCCGCGGTCGCGCATCTCGCGCAAGCCATTCGGGACGCCGCGATCACAGCCTCTTCTGAAGAGCTGTCCGGAAAGAGAGTGCTGTTGGCGGTGGTCGTGGCCCTCGTGGCCGCGGTGGCATTGCTGCCGAGAAGGTTCGCGCCGGCGTTCCTCGCCCCCGTCGCAGCGCTGCTCCTTCTGTCGTCCGCTTTCGCGTGGCGGAGCGCCCACGGCGCGGCAGGAGACATGGACCGCATCCTTGGTGACCGGAGCTGGGTCGACAACGTCGTCGAGAACGACGGCTCGGTGGTCTCCCTCTACGTCCCCACCACGTGCCCAGGGCTGGACAAGACGGAGGAGGCGCTGCTTCTGACCGAGTTCTTCAATCGATCGGTTCGCCGCGGCTATCACGCGATCGCGCCTGACGGAAGCTTGCTGCCCTCGCCGCCGGTGAGGGTGGCGCCGGACGGCACGCTGATCACCGAGTCCGATGAGGCAGTGAGCGTCGAGTACCTGCTCACGGCTCCGGGGCTAGAGCTCGACGGGCAGCCGGTGACGACCGCGACGACGGTCTCCCTCACGCTCTGGAAGGTCGGCGGAGAGGTGAGATTCCGAGAAGCCGGTCGAGCCGAGGACCTGCCTCGGCTGGCGTGCGCAAGCGGACGGTCTTAACAGTGCCTGGCACTGTAAGCGTGAAAAGACAGCGCCGATCGTTCCACAGGGGCTGGCAAGAGGCGTCTCGGAGCGGGGGTAGCATCGCGTCGATGTCGTCGTGGCGAAGACATGGGCCAGTGCTGGCCCTGGCCGCGACCATCCTCCTCGCGTTCGGCCTCTACACCGTGCTCGCGTCGCTTGTCGACGTTCCCCGCGTGCATCCGGACGAGGTCCGCTATGCGATCGCGGGCTCGTCGCTCGCCGAGGGAGAAGGGCTTTCGCTGCGCGGCGGGGACTACGGCTTCGGGCCACTGTACGCGCTTGTTCTCGCGGGGATCCTGCTCCTCTCCTCCGGCCTCGCCGCCGCGTACGATCTCTTCAAGGCTGCGAATGCGCTCTTCTTCGCCCTGACGGCGATCCCCGTCTACCTTCTTGCCAGAAGGCTCGTTTTCGAGTGGTGGGCCGTTCTGGCAGCCGGCCTGGCCGTGGCGATCCCATCGTCGATCTCGGTGGCCACCGTCATGACGGAGAGCCTCGCCTTCTTCACGGCCGCGTGGGCGCTCTACGCGATCATGCTCGCGCTCGAGCGCCCGACCGCGGGTCGCCAGCTCGCCCTGCTCGCCGCGGTCGCGGCTGCATTCCTCACCCGACCGCAGTTCGGCGCGCTATACGTCACCTGGCTCCTCGGACTTGCGCTCGTCTGGTGGATTCGTCCGGTGAGCCGGCCGCGTGCTCGCGCGGATCTCGTGCGGCTGTGGCCGAGCGCCGTGCCACTCGTGCTCGCGGTTGGAGTTCTTGCGAGCCGCCTTTTCTCCGGCAGCTCCCCGAGGGAGTCTTTCGGCGCGTACTGGGAGCTCTGGCGCGGCTACGACCCACTGCAGGTGGCGAAGTGGCTCGTGTACCACCTGGCCGACTTCGAGGTCTACCTCGCGGTCGTGCCACTCGCGGTCGCCCCGATCGTCCTCACTGCCCTGATCCGCCGCGGCCGGGCGGGATCGGAGGCGTCCGCGGCGTTCTCCGCGCTCTTCCTCGCCGCGAACACGATCGGCCTTCTCGTGGTCGCAGCCTTCAACAGCACCCCGTACGCCTACGACCGGCTCCACGATCGTTACGCGTTCTACCTCGTCCCGCTCTGGCTGATCGTTCTCGTCGCCTGGTTGGCGGACGGACTGCCGCGCCCGCTCGTCGCGACTGCGAGTGGCGTCGTTCTCGCGCTGGCGCTTCCTGCGATCCTCCCGTTCGGCCAGCTCGCGAACGAGGCGGGGATCGACACGGTTCCGGGAGCGCTCTGGGTGTGGGTCGAGAGTCAGACCGCAGGGCCGGGAGCGATCTCGGGGCGCCTGGTGCTTGCCGTATTCGTCGCGGGTCTTCTTTTGGCAGGGCTCCTCCTCCCACGCAGCTGGCGCGCGGCTATCCCCGCGACCGTGCTCGTGGTGTTCGCAGCCACCGCGGTCTTCGCCTGGGAGCGAATGATCGACGCGCCCGAGAACGCCGTCCTCGAAGGCGGCTTCGAGCCCGCTTGGATCGACGATCGCCTCCCGGACGATGCCCGGGTGACGAAGCTCTACCTCGAAAGCGAGGCGTGCCCCGCCTCCAGTCTTACCCGGCACGCGCTGTTCGCGACCGAGCTCTTCAACGTCACCGTCGACCGCGCCGCGTACATCGGCGACTCGATCCCGGACGGGATCCCGCTCGATCGCCTGGAGGTCGAGAGCGGGCGGCTGGTCTACGAGGACGGCGCCCCGTTCGCCGCAGATTTCGTCTACACGCAGCCGGGGATCGAGCTCATGGGAGCCAAGCTCGCCACCGGCACGGCGGCAGGCCTCGTGCTCTGGCAGACGGACGGCGAGGTCCGCATGGTCGACGCCGAGACGACAGCGGACGTCCGCACGGCGGACTGCGCGTAGACGTAGAGGTCTCCGACCGATCCCATTCACGGTCTCGTTGCGGCAAAGGCCGCCATGCGCTCGATCGGCAGGTAGATGAGGTCGGGTGCAGGCAGGCCTGGGTGGGACTTCGTCGTCAGTGCGATGTGGGCGTAGCGGTTGAAGACCTCGTTCAGAACCTCTTCGCTGACCTCCGGAAAATACGGGCGAAAAACCTCGGGACTCGGAGCCACGATGACATGGGTCACCGACCGATAGCCGACGCCGTTCAGCACCGCCCCGGTTACCCCGCTGACCGCGATCGCGCCGTCTGGACGGGTGGCCGCCAGAGCGTCGAGCTCCCTCGTGAACTCGGTGTCGGGCTTGCGGAACATGACCTCCGTGCTCTGCAGGGGATTGAAGAGACCCCAGCCGATCACGGTCGGAAGCAGCGCCACGAGAAAGACCGCGCCTTGCCACATAGGCGCCGCCTGTCTTCTGGCAGCGACCACGAGGAGAGTGAGCGCTGCCAGCGGGATCAGGACGACCAACTCGTCGCGGAAGACCAGCTCGTCCGTGGGCTGCAGGTCGTACGACGCCGCCAGCCAAGCGACTACGACGATCGAGGCAAACGCGGCCAGCCGAAGTGGAGTGACCCGAATGGGGAGGCGGTCGACCGCGTAGCCGGAGGCGATGACCAGCAGGGCGCCGGTGGCGAAGAGTGTCCGCCGCTCGTTTCCAAGGCCGAGACCGAGCAGGTAGCTGAGCGGCGCCACGGGGAGGACCTGCCAGGCGGTGATCAGCGCCCAGGCGGCGACGAGCACCACGAGCGCGCGCAGGTCTCGCGTCAAACGACGATCTGTGCGGCGGCGACGGACGACCTCCCGAAAGTCGATGACGCAGAGGGCGAGAAGGGGCAGCCACGTTGCGATGGTCGCCGCCTCGGAGATATTCGCCGATACCAGCTGGTTGTACTTCTCGGTGGTGGTTGACGGCAGAAACTGAGATGCGACCTGCCATTCCGGCAGCTCGCCCCCTGTGACCCAACGACTTCCGGGATACACGGACTCCGAGTAGGCGCGAAAGACCGGCGCGAAGTACGCGAGCGTGATTCCCGCACCCACAGCCGAGCCGGCGACCGCGCTCGTTAGACGGCGCCAGGCGAAGACATCCGTGCGGAATGCGAGGCAGATGGCGACCGCCAGGAAGACAAGCGGCGGTATTCCCGGCGGGTAGAACATGCTCACCCACCACACCGGGATGAGCAGGGCAAGCGCGATCGCGAGTCGCACCTTCGACCGTATGCACAAGAGCGCCAGCATGATCCAGGGGAAGAACGCAAGCTGGGGGCCGGCGCCCGACCACGCCTGCACGATCGGCGAGAAGTAGAGAATGAGCGAGCAGAGCGCGGCTGCCGTTCGACTGAAGCCCAGCACCCTGAGCAGGAGCGACCAGCCGACGAGCATGAGCGCGATGTTCGCCGCCCAGAAGAAGCTGTACGCGAAATCTGGCGAGACCGCGAAGAACGGCCAGACGAGCGGCTTGAAGAGCAGCCCCCAGTTCAGGAGCGGCAGCCCGATGAAGGTGTGGAGGGTCTCTCCGTA
>JBPCMD010000059.1:0-11562 GCA_051002595.1 Gaiellaceae bacterium | reverse complement strand
GGTTTGTCGGGGGGCTCCCCTTGGCGGGGGGGTCGGTTTTAATCCTAACCCCGGACTTGGATGTTCGCTGTCTGGGTGTTGAAGCACCCAAGGGCGAGGTCAGGCTGAAGCCTGACCCCAGCGAGGGCGAGGCAATCCTTCCCCTACACCAGCACGAAGACGAAGGGCTGATCGGCAGGATCGTCGCGGCCCGCGGGGTGCACCGAGACCCGGAAGACGCCGTCCGGCAGCGGATCGACGGTTGTGTAGGCATTGCCGACCCCGCTCGCGACCGCGCTCGATGCCGGATTCCCGACGAAGCGGATCTCGAAGATTCCCAACGAGACTCGCCGCACCTGGATCGCCTTGCCGTTGCAGTTGAACTTCCGGCCGAAGACGACACCCGCGCTGGTGAACGTCCCGCCAATGTTGGCGATGCCCATCGTTGGATTGCCCGTGACGTACGCGATTCCCCGCACCGCTCCGTTCGAGCAGCGCTGCTGAGCCACGCTCGCGCTCCCAGCTCGCTCGCCGACGGCGAACGCCGAGCCGCCGAGCGCGAAGAAGAGCGCGAGCAGCGCGATCGCCGTGCCTGGAGTGATCGTTCTCTTGCGGATGTTCATGCCGGCTCCCTCTGTTCGGATTGACCTTCCACGATAGGTTCTCGCAGATGCCAGACGGCATGGCCGCACCGCGAGGGGGCTGGCAGAGGCACCGCATCCGCATCCTCGGCGGTGTCGCGACCGTGGTGATCGTGGGCGCGGTCTTCGCGTTCGTCCTTCCGCGCATCGCCGACTACCGCGATGTCTGGGAGGTCATCAAGGGCTTGAGCTGGCAGGACGGGCTCGTGCTCGCGACGGCGACGGTGCTGAACATCGCGACCTTTCCGCCGAGTTGGATGGTCGCGCTACCCGGTCTTCCGTTTCGCCAGGCGCTGGTGATGACGCAGGCGTCGACGGCGCTTTCGATGGTGGCGCCCGCCGGCGCGGCGGTGGGAATGGCGGGGTCGTACTCGATGCTCCGCTCTTGGGGCTTCAGCACTGAATCGTCCGCGCTCGCAGTGGCAGTCACCGGAGTCTGGAACCAATTCGCGAATCTCGTCTTCCCCATCGTCGCGCTGGTGCTGCTGACGGGGGTCGAGCAGGATCATCCCGCGCTGCGAACGACGGCCTTCGTCGGCCTTGTGGTCCTCCTCGTCGCGGTCGTCGCTTTCGCATTCGCGCTCTCGAGCGCGGAGCGGGCTCGACGGATCGGCTCGCTGGTCGCCAGGCTCGCAAGTCGTCTGCTGCGGATCGCGCGACGTGGCCCCGTCACCTGGGGCGGCGAGGGGCTCGCGCGGTTCCGCTCGGGTGCCCTCGAGCTTCTCCGGCGGCGGTGGCATGTCCTCACCCTGGCGACTCTCGTCGGTCACTTGACGGTGTTCCTGCTCCTCGTCGTGTGTCTTCGAGTCGTGGGTGTCACGGGCGGGGAGATCTCCTGGATCGAGGCGTTCGCCGCGTGGGCGCTGATCCGCATACTGGGCGCGCTTCCGTTGACCCCTGGCGGTCTCGGCATCGTCGAGCTCGGCCTGAGCGGCGCCCTGGTGGCGTTCGGCGCCTCGAACGCGGACGCCGTCGCGGGCACGCTGCTCTACCGGTCGCTGACGATTCTTCCCACCCTCGCGCTCGGTCTGCTCGCGGCAGTCAGTTGGCGGAGCCACCATCCGCGAGATCGGTTAGGGTCGCACGAGTGACCCTGGTGAGGGGCAGGCTCACAGAGTTGAGAGATCGGTCTTAAGGGTTGATCTCGTGACTGCGGCGGCGCCGGTCCGCTTTTGCGTGGCCGTTTTTCTCGCGATCGCGCTTTTCGAGTTCGCGCTGACGGGCACGGCAAGCGCGAAGGCCACGTCGTGGAACACGTACCTCGCCCCGGTCTCCGTCTGTGTGGGATCCACCGACCGCGCGGCTTCTCCTCGAATCCAGCAAGGCGCGATCATGTGCCTCGTAAACTGGGCGCGGGCACGACATCGACAAGGACGGCTTTCGCCATCGCACTCGCTGCAGCGCGCTGCTGTTCTCAAGGGACACGGAGTCGCCTCCTGCCGTCAGATCTCACACACGCCCTGCGGCTCGGACGCCGCTGACTCCCTGCGGCGGTCCGGCTACACGTACGCCAGCTTCGGCGAGAACCTGTTCGTCGGAGCGCTCGGCTCGGTCAGCGCGCGGGATGTGGTGTCGGCCTGGCTGCGGTCGCCAGCTCACCGTGCGAACATCCTTCAACCCGGGTTCCGCAACGTCGGCGCGGCTCTCGTCCGGGTGGACGGGATCTTCTACGCCGGCGCCGCCGTCGTCTGGATCGCGGCCTTCGCCTCGCCTCGATAGAGGACTCGGCCGACCCGCAGGGAACGGCCTCGGCGTGAGGGAGGAGAGCCATCTCGACGACATGCGCGCCGCGATTCGCGGCGACTTCGAGCGGCTCGAGGAGCGCCGCGGAGAGCAGGTGCTCCTGCGCCCGCGCGACCAGTCCGACGACGAGACCGAAACCGAGCCCACACACGAACGGGCGCCAGCCGTATCCGAGGCCGTCGCCTTGCAACAGACTGTTACTAGCGAGGACGCGAGCGGCGGGGTCGAAGCCGAGGACGAGTCAACGCGACCCCGCGTGTCGGCTGACGTCACCTTGCAACAGACTGTTACCAGCGACGCACGCCACGAGCAGCCCGGGCGCTCCTGGATCGATCGTTTGCTCGGCCGCTGACTCGCATCGCTGAGCTTCAATGACAGCATGGAGAAGGCCGAGCGCGACGCGATCCTACGGCAGGGAATCGTCTTGCCGGAGACTTCCCGGGATCGGCGCGAGCGCGCGGCGCTGGAGGACGACCTGCGCTCGATTCCGCTTCGCGGGAGACCGCTCGCTCTCCGCCTGCGGAACTTCCTCCCCGTCGCGGATACCTACCTCGCCGCCACGCACGGCCCACTGGCGTACATGCTGCGCCTGCGTGAGATCGAGCAGCGGACGGCGGACCACGAGGAGCGCCTGGCCGGCGCGTGGCACGCATTGGCCGAGGACAGTGTTGGCGACGACGCCGCGTTCGCGCGCGCCTGGGAGGCTGTCGCGGCCGTCTGGACGTTCGCCGACGTCAACGACCTGATCGAGCGCCACAACCGCTGGTATCCGATCGAGGCTCGACTGCCGATGGATCCCAGGACCGGCGACTACGCCCTCGTCAACGGCCGCCATTACCGGCTCGAGCCGCTCGCTGAGGCCTGGGTGCTCGAGCGGTTCCCGCCGGCTCTCGAGCGAGCGGTCGTCTCGTTCTCGTAGCCCCTACGGGTGCAGACGCGCGGTCGGGCTGCACGGCGAGCCGCGAGAATGGAGGCATGACCCTCAGCGAGCTCGCCGTCACCGTCGCCGTGCTCGGGGCTTTGGGTCTGGTCGCGCGGCGTGTCGGCCTCTCGGCTATTCCGGCATATCTCCTCGCCGGTCTTCTGCTGGGGCCGAACGAGCCCGAGCAGCTCGCGCTGATCGAGAAGTCGGAGGTGACCGACTTCGTCGCCGAGCTCGGGATCGTCTTCCTTCTCTTCTTCCTCGGCCTCGAGTTCAGCCTCTCGCGCGCCACGCGAACCGGTCGCCATGTCGTCCTCGGAGGCGTGGTCGACTTCGTCTCGAACTTCGGTCTCGGCCTACTGGTCGGCGTCGCGGCCTTCGGCTTCAGCTTCGCAACGCTCGTCCTTGCCGCCTGCGTCTACGTCTCCTCGAGCGCGATCGCGGTCAAGGGCCTGATCGACTTTCGCCGGCTGGGCGACGACGAGACGGATCTCGTGCTGGCCATCCTCGTCGTGGAGGACATCGTAGTCGCCTTCATGCTCGGATTCGCCGCTGCCGGAGGAGGGGAGGCATCCGACACGCTGATCCTGGTCGCGAAGGCGCTCGGGTTCATCACCGCCGGCCTCGCCGCCTCGCGCTGGCTCTCCGGGCCGATTGACCGCGCGCTCGACCGGCTACCGCTCGAGTTCTTCCTGCTCTCCGTCTTCGGCTTCCTGATCGGCTCGGCGGCTGTCGCAGACAAGCTCGGGCTCTCCTCCGCGATCGGCGCGTTGATGGCCGGCATCGTCCTGTCGGAGACTTCTGTCCGAGACCAGATCGAGGATCGGTTCTTCAGCTTCCGAGACATCTTCGCCGCATTGTTCTTCTTCGCCTTCGGGCTCTCGATCGACCTCGGCGCGATCGACGACGTCGGCTTGATCGTCGCGTTGGCGGTTGCGTTGACGCTGGTGGGAAAGCTCGGAGGCGGGATGATCGCGGGCCGTGTGGGTGGCTTCACGAGCCGGCAGAGCCTGAACGCGGGGGTCGCTTTGGTGGCGCACGGCGAGTTCACGATCATCCTCGCCCAGATCGCGTCGGAGAATGCTCTCCTCGGCCCAAACCAGCAAACGGACCTCGTCGCCTTCGCAGGGCTGTACGTTCTCGCGACCGCCACGATCGGGATCGTCCTGATGAACGAGTCCAAGCGGCTCGGCCGGCGGCTGTTTCCGGCCCCTAGACTGACGAAGGAGGCTTGAGAGAGTGCCCGTAGACCTGCGAGAGACCCGACTTCCCGGGGTCGGAGTCAAGTACACATTCAAGACCGCGCTCGGCGGCCGCGTTTCGGTGATCCTGCACATCGACGGCCAGCGCGAGATCTACTTCTACCGCCGGTCGGACGACGACGAGCCGACCGCCGTGATCGACCTCCACGACGACGAGGCCCGTCAGCTGGGAGCGATCATCGGAGGCGCCTACGAGCGCCCCAAGATCGTCGAGGACCTGGAGCTGGCGCTCGGCGAGCTCCACATCGAGTGGATTCCCGTGCCCGACACTAGCCCGGCGATCGGTCTGACCCTCGCAGACGCCAGGCTGCGCGCTCGGACCGCGGTGACGGTGATCGCGATCCTGCGCGAGCCCGAGCCGGTGAGCGGCGCGCAGCCGGACGACTTCATCCAGCGGGGCGACACGCTGGTCGCGGTCGGTAAGGCCCGGCAGTTCTCGTTGTTTCGACGCCTGCTCGCCGAGGGCCCGTTCACCGACGACTAGCCGGCGACGCGGCGCGCTCTGACCAGAGCGTCGATCGCCGGCCGGTCGGCGTCCGAGACCTCGCGCAAAACGCGTTCGCTCTTCTCGATCTCGAGCCTCGGAAGCTCGGCGACGATGTTCCCGGGCGTGTAGAGGAGGCTGGGATCGCTCGGCCCGCCGACGCCTTCTGCCAGATTCGAGAGGTCGTGGCCGATCAGCAGGAACGTGCCGCCGGGCGCCAGCGCGGCCCCCGCGCGAGAGAGCACGAGCCCGCGCTCGTCGGGCGGGAGCTGAAGAAAGAGAACGAACACGAGGTCGAACGCTCCGGGCTCAGGCTCGAAGTCGAGCAGATCGACGGTGCGGAAGTCGATCTCGACCTTCTCGCGGACAGCGCGTGCCCGCCCTTTCGCGACCGCCACTTCGGAGAAGTCGACCGCAGTGACGCTCCAGCCGAGTGCCGCGAGCCAGACGGCATGCCTGCCCTCTCCGCACGCGAGGTCGAGCGCTCGTCCGGGGGCGAGACCTCGCACTTCCTCGACGGCATGGCGATTCGGCTCGCGGCTCCAGAGCTGCTCCTGCTCGCCATACTTGCGGTCCCAGGCCTCACGCTTCATTTGGTGCCACCCGCCTTACCGCAACGCTGTACGTCGCGGCCAGCGTGAGCGCGCAGAGACAGGCCCCGAGAACATACGGGACGGGATCGCCCTGAGATTCCGCGAGGGCGCCGCCCAGGGACGGCCCGAGGAGGGCGCCGGCCGCCCAGGCCGTGTTCATGATCCCGAAGCCGAGTCCCTGGGCGAGACCGGCGGCCTCCGCACGGTGTGAGGTCAGCGCCATTCCGGGCGTATAGAGGCTTCCGAAGCTGATTCCGGCCGCGCCGATCAAGATCGCGATCAGGAGCGGCTCCGAGGATGCGGCGAGAACCACAGCCACCGCGATCGACCCGGCGAGCGCGAAACGGATCGGTAGGAGACGCCCGAGCCGATCGGTGGCGCGGCCGAGAAACGGATTGATCACGACCTCGATCAGACCTGCCGCGAGGAAGACGGCAGCGATCCCGAGCGTCGACCACCCGGCGCCGTCGAGAGCGAGCGGCGCGAGGACGACGAGGATTCCGAAAAGCATCGCCGGGAGGGTGTTCAGCCAAAGTCCGCCCAGGAAGCGGGCGTCGCGGAACGCGCGCCTGAGGCCGTCCGCAGTCACCCGCTCACCCGGCACCGAACGTCCGAAGTGCGCCAGCCCGGCGAACGCGAACGCGACGATCGCGAGGGTCGTCAACGACACCCGAATACCGACCGTCTCCGCGATGCCCCCGAACATGGGACCGAGAATCGCTCCCGCGATGGCCGCTCCGAAGGCGAAGCCGATCATCTCCCCGCGCTTCTCCTTGGGCGCGACGCCGGCCACCCAGGAAAGCGCTCCCGCCCAGGTGACGGTGCTCGAGAACCCCTGGACGAAGCGGGCGACGCCGAGTGCCACGACGCCGCCGGCGAGCGCGAAGGCGAGGCTCGCGATCCCGAGCAGGACAAGTCCCCAGACGACGGCGCTCTTCGGGCCGAAGCGCGCGGCGGCGAGGCCGCCGGGTATGCCCCCGAAGAGGGCGCCCGCGCCGAAAGCCGCGACGAGCATCCCGGCGCCTGTTTTCGAGAGGTCGAACTCCTCGGCATAGCCGGGCACGAGAGGCGTCAGCGCCGTGTACAGCATCGCGTCGACGAAGATGATCGAGCTGACGAGAGCCAGAAATCGGCGCATTCGCCGAGCCTATCCACGAGGCGAGACGAAAAAGAAGCGCACCGAGCCGGTGACGTCCTCGTCCGGCAATTCGACTGACCTCCGCCGAAGCGGGAGCCACTCGGAGAGCCATCAACCTTGGACGCTCCGTACTCGGTGCAAGCACGACTCTATGCGGTCGGCGGCACCTCGGTCAAGGACCGGTGGAGCGAAGATTGACGCAATTTGCGGCGATCGTTTGGGTGCTGCTGATCTTCCTGTTTCTCGGGTCTGGCTTCGAATAGCGGTCGCGCGTCAAACTGACCCACTACCGGAAACGGCTTATGGCTCTGACGGAAGGATCGTCGTTGTCGTAGTCAGTATCGGCGTTGGTGGTCCGGGCGCATCTCCGCCCCGAGGAATAAAGAGCGCGAGCAGAAACCCGACCGCAACGGCGAGCGGGACGAGCGGGATCAGGACGAGCCAGCGGGGCACAGAACGATGTTAGGCGCAATTCAAACTGGCCCACTACCGGCCCTTCTCCTTACAGTGCCTGGTACTGGAAGTGTGTCGATTGGGCGCCGATGCGTCCACAAGCCAGTTGTCTGGAAGGGACCGGGGCTCCAAACGGCGGGTCCAAAGAAAATGCACCGAGTCGGTGGAGTCTTCGTCCGACAATCCGACTGACCTCCGCCGAAGCGACTGTCACTCGGAGAGTCATCAACCTCGGACACTCCGTGCTCGGTGCAAGCCGCACACTAGGGGGCGGCTTGGATGCCGTCAAGCGGCGTTCGAGCGCACTTGTCGCAAATTGCGATGTTTTCTTTTCGCACAGAGTCGCGTTGCGGATCGATGCGCTTGCTCGTGGTGTCTGTCAGAAAGAAAGGGCCGGGCACGTAGGCCCGGCCGCAAGATTCGCCGAGCCGGGAACGCTTTCGTCCACCTTCCCGACGAACGTTCCGCTTCCGCGTACTGCTCCTCGGGGGGCTTCGACCTACCGGCGTCCCGTGCTCGGCGCAGCGGCACTCTATGCAAATCCGGACACGCCGATCAAGGTCGTGTCCGAAGGAAACGCGCGCAAATTGCGAAGGTGCCTGGGGCTCGCCGGGTCGGAGCGCCGCGGCCGCGACGGCGGTTTGTACGCGACGCTCGGCCCGATGTGAGGAATGAGCATGCCCCGAGACCGCGGTAACGTGCCTGGATGAGCGAATCGAGACCGGTCATCGGGATCACGACGTACGCGCAGAACGCGCGCTGGGGCGTCTGGAGCCTGCCCGCCGCGCTCATCCCGCTCGACTACGTCGACGCGGTGGAACGGGCGGGAGGTCGCCCGGTTCTGATCCCTCCCAGCGAGCAGGGAGTCGCGGAGACGCTCGAGACCCTGGACGGGATCGTGTTCTCCGGAGGCGCGGACATCGATCCGTCGCTGTACGGCGCCGAGGCTCATCCGGAGACCGACACGCCACAGGCGCGACGAGACGCAGGTGAGATGGCTCTCCTCGAGGCGGCCCTCGAGCGAGACATGCCCACGCTTGCGATCTGCCGCGGGTTCCAGTTGCTCAACATCGCTCGTGGCGGAGACCTCGTTCAGCATCTACCCGACGCCGTTGGCACGGACGAGCACAAGCAGGTCCCCGGCGTGTTCGTCGAGCATCCCGTGGAGGTGAAGGACGGTACTCGGCTCGCGTCGATGGTCGGCGCTCGCTCCGACGTGACGTCGCATCATCACCAGGGCATCGGGCGGGTCGGCGAAGGGCTCGTCGAGGCGGCCTGGGCAGGGGACGGCACGCTCGAGGGAGTCGAGGACCCGTCGCAGCGTTTTCTGGTCGGGGTGCAGTGGCATCCCGAGGCGGGAAAGGATGAGGCCCTCTTCGAGAATCTCGTCACCGAGGCGCGCGCGTATCGCTCCGAGCGGCGCATCGGCTCGTAGCGAGGTCAGGACCCGGCTACTCGGAGGACAAGAGCGTGTTCATCTCGACGGAGGGCTGAGCGGTGGCGGGAAGGCTCGACGGAAAGGTCTGTGTCATCACCGGCGCCGGCGGCGGGATGGGGCGCGAGGCCGCGATCGTCTTCACGAGCGAGGGCGCGAAGGTGTGCGCCGCCGACGTGGACGAGATGCTTGCGGAGGAGACGGTCTCGCTCTGCTCAGGCGACGCGTTCGCCTTGCGGGCGAACGTTGCGGACGAGAACGAGGTCGAGCTCATGTACGAGACGGCCGCGGAGCGCTTCGGCGGCGTCGACGTTCTCTACAACAACGCGGGCATCTCTCCGGGGGACGACGGGTCGGTCCTCGACACGAGCGTGGAAGCCTGGCAGCGGGTCCAAGACGTGAACACGAAAGGCGTCTTTCTCTGCTGCAAGCACGGAATCCCACACCTGCTCGAGCGCGGAGGTGGCTCGGTGATCAACGTCGCGTCGTTCGTCGCGATCCTCGGCGCCGCGACCTCCCAGATCTCGTACACGGCGTCGAAGGGCGCCGTCCTCTCGATGAGCCGCGAACTCGCGGTGCAGTTCGCGCGCCAGGGAGTGCGAGTCAACGCGCTCTGCCCGGGACCGGTCGAGACGCCGCTCCTGCTCGCGATCTTCGGAGACGACCCTGCCGCCTTCGCGCGAAGACAGGTGCACTGGCCGACGGGCCGTCTCGGAAGGCCGCGCGAGATCGTGAACGCCGCGCTTTTCCTGGCGAGCGACGAGTCCTCGTTCGTCAACGGAGCGGCGTTCGTGGTCGATGGCGGCCTGAGCGCCGCCTACGTCACACCCGAGTGACGGTGTCTGACCCGCAGGGGGTCAGACACCAGCTCGTCAGACGCCGACGACCTGGGCGAGCCAGCGCCGGTCACGCTCACGGTCGAGCTCGAGGAAGAGCACCCGCTGCCACTGCCCGAGTGCAAGCTCCCCGTCGCGCACCGGAATCGACTCCCCTGCCGGGCCGAGGAGCATCGACATGCAGTGCGCGTGGCCGTTCCCGATCTCCATGTCCTCCTCGCACACGTTCTCCGTGCGGCGGTCCCAGTCGTCGTGCGCGTAGTAGTGCTCGGTCGGCACGAGCCGCTTCAGCAGGACGGCGAAGTCCTCGAGAAACCCGCGCTCCCACTCGTTCACCCGCACCGAGCACGTGGTGTGCGGCGAGTAGACGGAGCAGATCCCGTCCTGGATCCCGCTCTCGCGAACGACGTCGCGCACCGCTTCGGTGATGTCCGTGACGGTCAGCCCGCCGGCGGTACGAAGCTGCGACTCCGACTGGTAGGTCTCCACGCCGCCCGACATTGTGTCAGCAGAGCGCAGAGTGGGCCGGACGGAACCGTCGGTTACGCTGATCGACCGCGGGCCCGTAGCTCAGCTGGTTAGAGCAGCCGACTCATAATCGGTTGGTCCCTGGTTCGAGTCCAGGCGGGCCCAACCCAGGAAGCCCTGCAAGCGCGGGGCTTCCGTCTTTTGCGGAGCCGTCAGCGTGCTCGGGTGGGCAACGAAATGGGCAACGCGACGCGACCTAGTCGTTTGCAGCCGTCTGAGCCAAGCGCTCGATCGCCTTCCGCATCTTCTCGAGCTCGTCGTGCGACTGCTTCACGTAGTCAGGCGGCAGCCGTCGATGCGAGTTCACAGTGTCTTCCCAGACCGTCGCGATGTCGATCGTCTCGTCGATCTCGTGAGGGTTGCCGAGTGCGTCGGCCATCGAGCCCGTTAGCGTCACGCGCGGACAGACCGCCGTTAGCTCGTCCATCCGCATGAGCTCGTTCCCTGCGTTGCTTGGGGTCATGAACTGCTGCTCGCGCGACCCGCCGACGGGGATCAAGTGGAAGGAGATGGTCCGAGTCTCAGCGAGCCCCTCGAACGTCAGCGTCGCGCGCACATCGATCGCCGCGCCTTGGCCGACGTTGCTGATGCTGATGAACCCGAGTCCGGCGCCGAGATTGTCGACGCCAAGCGCGAGTCTCGGACGCACGCTCTGAAGTCGTGCTGTCTCGCTCTCAGCACGGGCGAGTTGCATTTCGTCGCGGGTAAGCCCGGCCTCGATGGCGAGCCGGCGAGTGAACCAGACGAGGGCGAGTGTGAAGAGGGCGAGCGCGATGGTTGACGCAAAGACCGCCCAATCCATCTCATGCCAGTTGACGGCGAACACAGCGCTCAAAGTTTCCGCCTAGTGACGGACGGTGACTGCGGGGGGGCACCCGGTCGCGCGCGCCCGCTGCCGATACTCGGACAGATGTCCGCTGTCACGAGTGAACGCCTGCTCTCCTCGCGCGAGGTCGCCGCATCGTTCGGCGTCTCGCTCGAGACGGTGCAGCACTGGGTGCGTGTGGGCCGCCTGCGGGCGATCCGCGTGGGCCCGCACGGGCGCTACCGCTTCCGCGAATCGGACGTCGGCCGGCTGTTCGCGAGTACCGAGGAGGCCGCCGCGTGACCGCGGACGAGAAGCGCTGCCTCGAGTTCGCGCGCGAGGCCGGAGTCCCGGACGCGAAAGCACGCGAGCTTTGTCGCGATCGGGACCTCCAACGCTGTGCCGCGTTCTGGCGTCCGAAGTCGGCGGCGGAGGTCAACTTCGACAATCTCGCGGGCTGCTACGGCAGCGCCGCGTCGACCGACAGGAAGGACTGACTATGTGCTGCGAACACTGCTCGAGCGGCGACGCGCTGATCGACGCCGCGATCGCGGAGGGGCGGATCGACGCCTCGTCCCGCGAGACGTACCTACGCACGTACGAACACTCGCCGGACTTCGTCGTGGAGGCGCTTGTCGCGGCGAAGCCGGACATTGTCCTCGCGACCAGGAATTACCAGGCGACGATCTCGGACGAGGAAGACGCCGCGCACAGGGCCTACATCTCGACGACCTTCGGCATCC
>JBPCMD010000058.1:0-10754 GCA_051002595.1 Gaiellaceae bacterium | reverse complement strand
TCCAGGGCACCTCGTAGCCGAGGATCGTCGTCCGCTTGAAGGCCCGCAACCCTTCCTGGGCGATCGTCTGGTGATCCTGGTGAACGTCGTGATGCGAGGGCTGGAAGACGATCTCCGGCCGCCACTCCTCCCAGAGCGCGACAAGCAGCTCGAGGATGTCCTGGCGGCGCTCGGGAAAGGTGCGCACGTCGAAGTCGTGAACGGTCAGGCACTCCTCGGGGATGCCGATCTCGGCCGTCGCCTCGCGAACCTCGCGCGCGAGAGTGTCCGGCTCGAAGCCCGGCGGCAGTGAGCGGGTGGCGATCGAGAACGCGACGTACCGCACCTCGCAGCCCCCGTCGACGAGCCTCGCCATCGTCCCGCCGCAGCCGAGCTCGCCGTCGTCGGTGTGCGGCGCGAGAACCAGGGCGCGCTGGAGGCCGTCGAGCACCGCGCTATTCAACCAGCCGTTGAGACCTCACTCGACTGCTGCCGTGCACGCGAGTCCGTCTAGGATCATGCGCATGCGGTCGAACCGGCTGTTCGGGGCGCGCCGCTTCGTCTGGCGCATCCGCCGGAGCGGCCCGCGTCTCGCCCGACCTCTGTCCGCCGTGCTCCCGGCGGCGCCTCCGCCACGTAGCCCGATCCTCATCCTCGGCTGTCCGCGCTCGGGCACGGGCCTCCTGCTCGAGGCGCTCCTGCGAAGCCCCGAGCTCCGCTCCGTGCAGAGCGAGGGGCACATCCTCTGGGACGAGTTCCACCATCCCCGTGATCGAGGCTGGGACTCCGATGCGCTCGGCCGAAGCGACGTCAGCGAGCGCGAGCGCGACTACGTCCGGCTCGCGATTCGCTGGTGGACGCGCGGTCGGCGCTTTGTCGACAAGACCCCGGCGAGCTGCCTTCGCATCCCGTATCTGGAGGCGCTGCTTCCCGGCGCGACGTTCGTCTTCCTGCGCCGGCGGGCGGCGGACAACGTGAGCTCGCTGATGGAGGCGTGGAGGGCTCGACCCAGGTTCGTGAAGTACCGGCTCCCCGAGCCGCTGAGCGGCCTCGGCCCGCTGAACGGGAACCTCTGGAGCCTCGTCCTCGTGCCCGGTTGGCGGGAGCTGCGATCCGCATCGCTCGAGGAGATCTGCGCGCAGCAGTACCTCGCATGCAACGAGGCGGCGCTCGCGGCGCGCGGCCGGATCGAGCCTGCTCGCTGGATCGAGGTCGCCTACGAGGATCTCCTCGCCGATCCGGTCTCGGAGCTCCAGCGCCTGTACCGGCAGCTGGGCCTGGACTTCGTCGAGAAGGCGCACGCGGAAGCGGAGGCGCTCGCCCGCAGGCCCGCGAGGACGACGCTCACCGATCCCGAGCCGGACAAGTGGCGTAGGCAGAACCCCGAGGCAGTCGAGCGAATCCTTCCGCTCGTAGCGGAGATCGAGCGACGACTCGGCTATCGGGCGGTCGACGTCGTAGGCGCGTAGGCATTGGAGCACACGGACGCCGCCCAGGTCTGCGCGTTGGCTGGCGCGCTCGCGTCGGTGCTCGTGCTCGTGCCGCGCGGACGCGCGCTTCCGCTTCTCGGACTCGCGCTTCTGGGGGCAGCCACCCTCGGCATCGTCCGCTCGCTGGCCGGCGACGAGGATCTCGCGACGCTGTTCAACGATCCTGCGGGGGTGGTCCTCTTTGCCGTGGGCATCGCGGCAATCGCCCTCGGCGCCATCCCACTCGTGCGGTACCCGGCCGCGGTCCCTGTCGCTCTGCTCGTGGCGGCGCCCTTTCGAATCCCTGTTCAGGTCGGAGCCGAGGAAGCGTTCCTGCTCCTCCCCCTCTACCTCGTGCTCGCCTCCTCCGGGCTCGCGCTCGCGTACAGGACGATCCGGGGCACGCAGTTGACGCCTCCACCGCTCTTGCTCGCGCTCCCCGTCTCGGCCTTCGTCGCTTTCACCGCGGTCTCGTTTGTCTGGACGCAGGACGAGCGCGAGGGAGGCGTCGTCCTCGCCTTCTTCATCTTTCCGTTCGTCGCAGGGCTCGCGGTCGTCGCGCGCTCACCTTTCGCCGACTGGCTGCCGAAAGCCTTGCTCGTGACGCTCGTCGGCCTCGGTGTCATGTTCGCGGCGATCGGCGTGTGGCAGGTGCAGACGCGCACCCTCTTCTTCGCCCGCGATCTCGAGGTCGCGAACGCGTACACGAGCTTCTTCCGGGTCACATCGCTATTCAAGGATCCGAGCCTCTACGGGCGGTATCTCGTCGTGCCCATCGCGGTGCTGCTCGTCGTTCTCTGGCTACGCCGCGGACGGCCCGCGGAGTGGGCGGCGATAGCGGTTCTGATCGCGGTGCTCTTCGCGGGGCTCTTCTACTCGTACTCGCAGTCGAGCTTCGTCGCCCTGTTCGTCGTGACCTCCGCGATCGCCCTCCTAGGCGCCAACCGCCGGCTCCGGATCGCCCTTGTCGCCTGCGCTCTCGTGGCGACGCTGGCGGCCGCAGCCGTCGCCGCGGACGCGGTGAACGGCCGCTCGGCCCGAGATGTGACGAGCGGGCGCTCACGGCTCATCTCGATCACGCTCGACGTCTTCCAGGACAACCCGGCGGCCGGCGTCGGCGTCGGCGGTCAGCCGCGCGCGAGCGGCGAGGCCGCGGGACGCCGCACCGGACGGCGAAGCGCATCGCATACGACGCCGCTGACCGTGCTCGCCGAGCTCGGCCTCATCGGCTTCGTCCTGTATCTCTGGCTGCTCGGCGCCTGCGCTTGGGCGCTCTGGCTCCTCACCAAGCGCGAAGGGATTTTCGGCGTGGGGCTCGCGGCGGTTCTGCTCGTGCTCGTCGTGCACTCGCTGCTGTACGCGGGCTTTTTCGAGGATCCGCTGACGTGGGGCGTTTTCGCGTTGGTAGCGGCGGGTATAGCGCTGCCTCGGGAAGGTCCGCGGGTGCTGGCACACTGAATTGCGGCCGCGAATGCCGGGCCCCTGCGCATGCGAAGAGCTCTCAAATGGATCATCCTCGGCCTTGCGGTGCTCGTCATGGCGCTGGGAGGGCTCCTGCTCGCGATCCGGCTCACGAATGACCGCCCGCGCGGCGCACTCGATACCGAGCTCGACGACGTGACCGTTTCCGTCCCCATCCCCACGCTCCCCACGGTGCCGAATCCTCCTCCGAAGCCGAAGCCGCCGAAGCCGCCGAAGCCGACCTACGACAAGCGCTGCTGGCGCACGTTCGGGGCCGATCCGCAGCGCTCGCTCGCCCGCCCCGACGCTCCACTCGGTCTTCCAGCACGAAAGCCGCTCTGGTCCCGCGGACTTCGCAGCTACATCGAGTTCCCGCCGACGTACTGCGAGGGCGACCTCTACGTCAACACCTTCGAAGGGGCGACCTACGCGCTCGACGCGGAGTCGGGGAAGGTGCAGTGGCGCCGCCGCGTCGGCGGGACGCTGCCTTCCAGCCCGGCGATCGATGGGCCGCGGGTAATCGTCAGCTCCCAAGCGGGCACCGTCACGGCGCTCGACCGTGAAAAAGGACGCGTGCTCTGGCAGGTGCAGACGGCCGGGAAGGTCGAGTCGTCGCCGGTCGCCGTTGACGGACTCGTCTACTTCGGATCCCACGACGGTCGGCTCTTCGCGGTTCGCTCGGTCAACGGAAGCGTGCGCTGGGCGTACCGAACCGGCGGCCGCATCAACGCAAGCCCCGCGGTTTTCGGCGGGCGGGTCTGCGTCACCACCTATGCGGGCTCGTTCGTCTGTCTCGATCGGAAGACGGGACGAGAGCTGTGGACGACCTACATCAGACGCGACACCTTCCGCTACGAGAGCTTCTACGCGAGCCCGTCCTCGGACGGGCAGCGCATCTACTCGGTCGCGCGCTCGGGCAAGGTGGTGGCTCTCGACGCCGAGACCGGCAGCGTCGCCTGGACAGGTCGCGTGGGAGGCCTCGGTTACACGACCCCGGCTGTCTCCGACAGTCGCGTGTTCGTCGGCGGCTTCGACGGCCGCCTCCGCGCGCTCCGGGCGACCAGCGGAAACGAGCTCTGGAGCACCCAGCTCGAGGGCAGGATCCTGGGAGCGCCTGTCCTGATCGGCGAGAACGTGTTCGTCTCGACCCTCGAGAAGCGAACGTACGCCGTGCGCGCATCCGACGGGAGGATCATGTGGCGCCTCCCGCTCGGGAAGTACTCGCCCGGGATCGCGACCGAGAAGACGTACTTCTTCTCGCTGAACGGAAGGCTCTTGGCTATCCACGGCCGGGACGTGCAGCGAGCGTCGTGAGCGGAGGGTGGCGGCGCCGCCAGAGCGGCGAGCGCTGGTTCGCAGAGACCGCGGCGTTCCAGGCGCCCAGAGTCGCGCGATAACGGGCGAGGGCGAGCGTCCGGCGCGCGGCTGAGGGTGTCGGCGGTCTCGAAAGCTCGTACCCGAGCGCAGCGAGCAGGTCGCCGGCGATCGCGTCGAACGCGCCTACGTCCTCGGCCGCCATCTGCGTTCGCCAATCGCGAACACCAGACCGTGGAGGCTCGAGGAGCCGCTGTTGGTGTGGCTTCTCGGACACATCGACTGCGCCGGCGAACTCGAGCATCGAACGCTCGTAGGGAAGGTGGGCGAACTCGCAGATCCGCTTTACGACCACCTCCAGCTCGGTGACGAGATCCTCGTACCGAACCTCGAAGTACCGGGACGGCCCAACCCGCCTCCCCAGCTCGCGCGCTGCGGCGATCTCCGTCCGCCACAGGCAGGCGAACTCGGCAGCCGTGTCGGGATGCGCCCAGGTCCGGGTGAACGTCCCCTCGGGCATACGCAGGAACGAGAGCGCCGCATCGCGGCCGTCGCGGATCAGATGGACGTACTGGGCCCCCGGGAAGAGCCGCTCCAGAAGCGGCAAGTGGCGCATGTACATCGGGGTCTTGTCCCCCCAACGCGGCTTTCCCTCCTTCGCCGCCTGGGCCTCGAAGATCGCGGCGATCGCCTCGCCGGCGCGCATCCCCGGTCGCAGGCGCACGGCTACATCTGCTGCCGAGAGGCCCCAGGCGGCCGGCGGCGGCAGACGGCTGACGTCGCCGAGGAAGCGCTCCCGATCGACCTCCCCCCGATGCCGTCTAGCCAGCAGCGGGATGAAGAACGACTCGTCCGGGATCGCGATCCCGGGTGAGCGGTCGAGAACGACGCGGAGCAGCGTCGTGCCGGAGCGGCTGACGCCGAGGACGAAGAGCGGCCGCGTCAAAGGCCTGTCCGGAAAGCGGTCACGGTGGATGACATGTGAGACGTGCCGCGAGCCAAGGACGCAGGGAGCCCCGATATGCAGGCATATCGGGGCGACTGAGGACGCTGCATCGTGGTGCGTCGCATATGTCAGGCGCCCTGAGCCACTTTCCGGACAGGCCCTAGGGCTGAGCCGGCTCGGTGACGATGGCCTCCGCGCTGGCTGCGAAGCGTCCACGAAGCGAGACGTAAACGCGATACGAGCCCGGGGTCTCCGGGGCGCGCAGGACGAGGACTCTCTTCCGGCGAACCGCGCGCTCCCCGGCGAAGAGCCATCGGTAGGAGACGGCGTCGGTCAGAACTCGAACGGAGAAGCGCTTTCCCGCCACGACCTCGATCCGGTCGTGTGTCAGCTCGATGTACCGCGCGACGACAGCGATGATCCGCCGCGAGCTGGAGCGGTTGCCAGCGCGATCGAACGCGCGCAGGCGGATCTCGTACGTCCCCGGCCGCACCGGCTGACCGCTTGCGCGACCGAACCAGATCAGCTGCCCCTCGGTCGAGCGAAACTTCGAGAGCACGCGACGACTGCCGTCGACCAGCATCATCGCGCGTGCCAGCTCGTCGGTCTCATAACGAGCGGTGACGCGGTCGCGACGCCCGTCTCCGTCCGGCGAGAAGACCTGAGGGAGCACGCGGAGGAGCCGGATCCGTGGCGCGGTCGTGTCGACACGGATCGGGTTCGGAAGCACGATCGTGCGTCCGCGCTCCTCGAGCTCGACACGAGGCCGATAGACGCCCTCATCGACGACCCGCTCGAGGTCATCGCGGCCGTCCCAGGTGTACGAGACACGGCCTTTCAGCTCTTCCCGGCCGCGGACGAGCCTGCGCACGCGCCTCCCGCCCGTGTCGAGCATGTCAACGGTCACCGTCCCCTTCTTGCGGAGCACGAACGAGATGACGGCGACGTTGCGGGCGCACTCGCAAACCGGGGAGAAGACGCGGTCGACCTTGGTTCCGGTGATCGGGCTCCTCTCGAGCTTCACGCGCTCGGTGAACGCGAATGCCGCCGCCGTCGCGCCGAGGAGCGCGAGGACGATCAAAGTCTGCGGCAGCCGTGCCACAGCTTCGCTAGAACGGCTCGAGGCTGCGCACCAGGACGAACGGCTCCGCGAGCTCGAAGCCCGAGCTCGTGCCGTGGAACTCCGCGGTGGCGCGGATCGCCCGCTCGCTGCGCGGATGCGGATACTCGCGGCGCTCGGTCTCGTAGTGGACAAACGCGGCGAGCTTCCGCTCGAGCGTGGCGGTGATGTCCATGTACCAGTTGGGTTGGAACCAGTTGACCGCCGCGGGCGTCCACTCGGTGCTCGAGGTCGGCGCGTAGGTGAGCAGGCGACGTACGGGCTGACCAGGCGTCGGCCGAGTGGCGACCGCCACAGAGTCGAAGAGCACTCGATGGTCCTGGTTGACATCGGGCTGCACGGTGTAGACGACCTGTGGCGCGAGCTCGCGCACGTGCTCCTCGATGACGCGGTTGACCTCCACGTGCGCCAGCGTGTCGAGCCGCATGTCCGGAAGGCCTAGATGGACGTAGTCGACGACACCGAGCTCCGCCGCAGCGCGGAGCGCCTCCTGTTCCTTGCGAGCGCGCGTGGCCGAGTCGTCCGGGTATTGGGTGGAGCTTCCGTCGGTCACGACGAGCACCCGCACCTCGTCGCTGCTCTTCGTGTGGACCGCGATCGTGCCTCCCATGCCCAGAACTTCGTCGTCCGGGTGAGCTGCGACGACGAGCACGCGCGTCATCCGAGCCTTGCTCCCACGCTCAACTCCCGCACTCCGGTCTCGATCTCTTCCAGCAGTAGCGCTCCTTCTCCACAGGCGACGACCGGTCCTTCTGGCCGGGTCTCCACGATCGTCCCGGCAGGCGCGGCCGCGTCAGCCTCGACCGGCCGCGCCCGCCACACAACGACCTTCTGCTCGCCGAGGAAGGTGAAAGCGCCGGGATAGGGACGCGTCTGCGCTCGGACCCAGTCGTGCAGATACGGGGCGCGCGTCTCCCAGTCGATGATCCCGTCGACGGGTCGGCGCCGCGGCCACGAGCTGGCGCGGAAGAGATCCTGTGGTGAGCGCGGCGCGCTGCGCGTCAAGAGCTGCGGCACGAGCTCGCGGATCAGCTCAACGTGCGCTTCCGAGATTCGCTCGAACAAGGTCTCAGCCGTCTCGTCGGGCTCGATATCGATCACGACCTGACCGACGATGGCGCCCGAGTCCGCGGTCTCGTCCACGATCTCGAACAGTGTGACGCCGGTCCGCGCGAGACCGGAAAGGATCGCCCACGGAATCGCGGCGCGCCCGCGGTGCCGCGGCAGCAGCGTCGGATGCATCCCGAAGACGCCCTCGCGCGCAAGTGCGAGAAACGGCTCGCGGGCAAGCTGCGACCAGCCCACGACGAAGATCAGCTCCGGGTCGAGCGCGTCGACCGCTGCGAGCGTCTCGTCTGCGTTGATGTCCGCGGCCTCGACCAACGTCGCGTCGTGACGTCGCGCGACGTCGTCGAAGGCGCATTGCCCGGAACGATTCGGGTCAACCGGGCGCGGCAACGTGACGACGCCGACGATCTCCGCTCCCACGCCCGCGGCGGCCTCGAGGCACTCGCGGCCGATCGTGTCGAAGCTCACCCAGACCGTGCGCACGGAGCGCGATGGTATCGAGCTATTCCACGATGGACGTGGTGCTCTCGCTGCGCCCGCGCTGGATGCGGATCCAGCTGTGGCGCGCGAGAACGACTAGCAAGGCTACGAAACCTGCGGAGAGCGCGACGATGACGATGATTCCAGACCCGGGAACATCGAGCAGCTTGATTCCCGCAAGGCCGAGAACTCCGGCCAGGAGGAGCCGCAGGAACTGCTCGGGAATGGAGAGCGTCAGGCGTCCCCCGATGAGCACGCCCGGGATCGATCCCAGCAGAAGCCAGAAGAGCAGCCCGAAGTCGACGTTGCCGGCCAGCCAGTGGCCGACCCCTGCGACATAGAGAAGCGCCGCCGCGTGGAAGATGTCCGTGCCCACGACCTTGTGCGCGCGGAGCGGGAAGATGATGAGCAACGTGAGCCCGAAGAACACGCCGCTCCCGACCGACGTCAGGCCGACGATGAACCCGCCGAGCGCCCCGATCAGCACCGCCGCCGTACGGTCGCGAGGAGTCAGGTCCCACTTCGCGTCGCCGACGGCCTTGGTCTGGATCAGGCTCTTCGCGATCAGACCGGCTGTTCCGAACAGGAGCGCGGCGCCGAGCACCTTGGCCATGACATCCTCGACGCCGTCGCCGTAGCGATCGGTGATCTGCACGGCGCTCCACACACCCAGCAACGACGTGGGCGCCGAGCCGATCAGCATCCAGCCCGCAAGTCGGGCGCGGACGTTGCCCATGCGCCGGTGCTGGACGGCGCCCACGGTCTTGAAGGCAGCGCCGTGCGCGATGTCCGTCCCGATCGCGGTCGTGGGCGGGATCCCGAACAGGAAGACCAGGATCGGGGTCATCAGCGACCCGCCCCCCATGCCGGTCATCCCCACGAGAAGTCCCGTCAGGAGACCGACAACCGTGAACTTCCAGTCCATCGATCACCTGGGGTCAGGCTTCAGCCTGACCCCCTCGATACGCGTCGATCAGGACGCGTGCCACCTCGGGTCGCGTGAACTCGACCGGCGGGACGTCACCCTCGCCGAGCATCTCGCGCACCTTCGTTCCTGAGAGAAAGACACGATCGTCCGGCCCGTGTGGGCACGACTTCGTGCTCGCCATCGATCCACAGACGTTGCACCAGAAGGTGTGCTCAAAGAACATCGGCTCGATGTCGAGTTCGTGCGGCGCGAACTCGTCGAAGATCAGCTGAGCGTCGTAGGTGCCGTAGTAGTCGCCGACTCCCGCGTGGTCGCGGCCGACGATGAAATGCGAGCAGCCGTAGTTCTTGCGGCAGATCGCATGCCAGATCGCCTCGCGCGGCCCCGCGTAGCGCATAGCCGCCGGAAACGCCGAGAGGAGCACGCGGTCCTCCGGGTAGTAGCCGTCCAGCAGGGTCTCGTAGCACTCGACCCGCACGTCGACCGGAACGTCGTCCGACTTCGTGTCGCCGACCAACGGATGCACGAGCAGGCCGTCCACGGTCTCGAGCGCGACCTTCGTCAGATACTCGTGCGCGCGGTGGATCGGGTTTCGGGTCTGGAACCCGACCACGCGCTTCCAGCCCCGCTCGGCGAAGATCCGCCGCGTCTCCGCGGGATCGCGCGCGAGCTCCGGGAACTCAGGCTGCGAGCGCTCGAAGACGGTCACCTTGCCGGCGAGATAGAGCGGCTTCTGCCCGTACAGGCGGGCGACTCCCGGATGCGCCTCGTCGGTCGTGCGGAAGCAGAGCTCCGCCTCCTGGGCCTTGTCGTACTCGAACACGCCCTCCCCCTCGAGCACTGCTACCGGGCGGCCTGCCTCGTCGGTCAGCGCGACGCGCTCGGTGTTGGGGGCCGTATCCACCGCGAGGCACACGGGGAGCGCCCAGGGGACATCGTTCGCGAGGTGCATCTCCGCGACGACCCGCTCGTAGTCGGCCTTGCCCATGAAGCCCTCGAGCGGCGAGAGGGCGCCCGAAGCAAGCATGTCCAGGTCGGAGAGCTCCCGTGAGGTGAGCACGACCTCGTCGAGCCCGTCGAGATCGTCCGGGCGGTCGCCGGTCCGATCGACCAGCGAGCCGCCGTGGGGACGGATCAAGCGGTCAGCCGCCGCGACCGTCATGCGCGCACCTGGGCGGGGACGAGCCCCAGCTCCTCGAGCTTCGCGATCACGACAGCGGCGGATTCCTCCGGCTCGATCCCCTCCGTGTCGACGTCGATCTCCGGGGACGCGGGCGCCTCGTATGGGTCGTCGACTCCAGTGAAGCCCTTGATCTCGCCGGCGAACGCCTTCGCGTAGAGACCGTTCACATCGCGGCGCGCACATTCGTCGAGCGATGTCTTGACGTGGATCTCGACGAACGGCCCGTGCTCTTCGACGAGCGCGCGCGCATTCGATCGCGCCTGCTCGTACGGCGAGATCGCCGCCACGATGACCGCGCCGCCGTGGCGCGTGATCCGCGACGCGACCCAGCCGAGACGCTCGACGTGCGCGTCGCGATCCTCCTTCGAGAACCCGAGGCCCTTCGAGAGGTGCGTGCGGACCGTGTCTCCGTCGAGGTACTCGACGACCAGGCCGCGTCGGTCCATCTCCGGACCGACGTGGTGCGCGATCGTGGTCTTCCCCGAGCCCGAGAGACCGGTGAACCAGAGGGTGAAGCCTCCGCCTCGGTCGGTCTCGGACTCCGGATGCTCGTGCGCATGGATGTGCTGACTCATGAGTTGCTCAAGCCGTCCTTTCCAATCTCGCGTTTTCATGGATGCCGCACTCCAGCTTGTCGGAGCCGGCCCAGCGGCCTGCGCGCTCCTCCTCGTCCGGGCGAGTCGGCCGCGTGCAGGGAATGCAGCCGATCGAACGGTACCCCGCGTCGTGCAATGGGTTGTAGGGGATGTCGCTCTCGTTGACGTAGGACCAGATCCGCTGCTCGTCCCAGTCGGCGAGCGGGTGGA
>JBPCMD010000057.1:0-3172 GCA_051002595.1 Gaiellaceae bacterium | reverse complement strand
GAGAAGATCGAGGAGTCTTTCTTCTCCGCGACCGCTATGCCGCGGCTTGCTGGGCGGCGAGCTCTCCACACACGGCGCGCGCCGTTTCCACGAATGCTTCAGCGGCCGGGCTGCGATGGCGGTCCCGATGCCACACGAGCCCGATCACCCTCGGCGGGATCCGGCCCAACAGGTCGATTACGACGACATTCGGGTCGTCCTCGTCGACGGTCAGAAGCGGCGAGACGCTGACACCGACTCCGGCGCCGACGAGCCCCTGGACGGTGCCGTTGTTGTCGGAGCGAAACACCACGTTCGGCACGCGTCCGCTCGAGGCGAGCTGCGACTCCACGTGGTTCATCGCGGCGCAATAGCTGAAGCCGACGAGCGGCTGGAGCGAGATCTCCTTCAGCGTCGGCGTGCGCTCCAGAGCCGCGAGCGGCGACCCGGCTGGAACCACGAGCACGTAAGGGTCGGTGAGGAGCTCCGTCCACTCGTACGGACCGGTGTCGACGGGGAGCGTCCAGAACGTGACGTCGAGCTCGCCCCGCTCGACCATCTCCAGAAGCTCCTCCTCGTTCACCGACTCGCGGAGAACGATCTCGACACCGGGGCGCGTCTCGGTGAAGCGGCGCAGCAGCGTCGGAAGGACTCGTGCGCCGACGCTCTGAAAGGTTCCAACGCGGAGCCGTCCGCTGTCCCCGGCCTCGAGCGCCAGCATGTCGGCCTTCGCCGCGAGCAAGCGTGCGTGGATCGCCTCGGCGTGACGCAGAAGGATCTGACCGGCCTCGGTCAGCGAGATGGGGCGGGGGCCACCGGGCCGCTCGATGAGGCGGAGACCGACGATCCGCTCCAGAGTCGCGATCTGCTGCGAGATCGCGGACTGCGTGTAGCCGAGACTCTCGGCGGCTTTGCCGAACGAGCCCACGTTCGCGATCGTCTTGAGCGCCACCAGATGACGGAGATCGAGTCCCATCCAGCGATCAGCCTCCATGATCGAATGCTAGCAATCAACCAAATCGCCTAATACAGCATGATGACTGTCACCGGGACGGTGACTGTCACCTGCGTTCGCCTTCCACGGCTCCCCGCAGCGCTACCCTCCGGTAATGAGCTCGATCGATCTCCGGCGGCTCGGGCTTCGGCCGGGCGAGGTGCGGAGCGAGCATCTCGACGTCGAGCTCGATCCGTTCCTGCTCGGCGGGCAGCGCTACGAAGCTCATCCCGAGACGATTCCGGTCGACGTCGAGATCACGCAGGCGACCAGCACGACGGTTTTCGACCTGCGGCTCCACGCGAAGCTTGCGGGGCCGTGCATGCGCTGCCTCGGGTACGCGGGGGTCGAGGTCGACGCGACGGCAAGGGAGTTCTACGACCCAGCGGCGCCACCCGCGGATGTCCTTCGCTCCGACTACGTCGTCGACGACCGGTTCGAGGTCGGCGCCTGGGCACGCGACGCGATTGGCCTAGCTCTGCCCGAGCAGATCCTCTGCCGGCGCGATTGCGCAGGGCTCTGCCCCGTGTGCGGAAAGGATTTGAACGCCGAGCCGCACGAGCACACCGAGCGCAATGTGGATCCGCGCTGGGCGCCGCTCGAGGAGCTCAGAGACCGGCTGTAGGGGAGAGGCATGCCTCGCCCCTACGACCACCGGCGTGCAACGGTTAGATGACAGTCACCGTGCGTCAGCTGCCGCCGGCTGTGGTTTTCACCTGGACGAGGCGGTACCCCGCGACACCTCCGAGCGACGGATCCCCCGACCGGTAGGCCTTGACGAAGAACTGAACGTTGCCCTGTTTGTGGAGCGGGAACGCTGCGAGAGGCTGCAGCCGGAACGTCACCCAGCCGTCCATCGCCGTCAGCAGCCGGCCGCCCGTCGTCACCCGCGGAGTCGAGCGGACGAAGACCAGGGCATCGCGGACGACGTAGCTCCTCGTATCTACAACCCGCACGCGAACCGTGAGTGGCCGCGCGCGCGTTCTCACCGGGTTGGGCGCGAAGGCGACGCGTGACACGATCAACCGCTGCTCGCTCGGCACGCTCGTCGCTGGAATCGAGATCTCGCCCGTTCCGAGCCGGATCGCGCCGGCAGGGAGCGGAACCGCCACGATCGCCGACTCACTGGACAAAGCGGTTGTCGAGCCGAGCGCGTTTCGCGCGGTGACGTTTACGCGGATCTTGTGGTTGACATCACTCGTCGCGAACCGGTAGCTCCTGCCCAACGCTCCAATTGCCGCGCACTCGCCGCCGGCGCTGTTGCAGCGAAGCCAGGCAAAGGAGAAGACGATCGGCTGCCGCCCGGTCCAGCTCCCGGGCTGCACCGTTGCCAGCGAACCCACGAGCGCCGTGCCGCTCAGGAGCGGGATGGAGGTGTTCACCGGCGGCCCGACGACGACCGCCGTCGGATCGACGCGACCGTCTGCTCGCCTTCGGCATTCGTCGCCGTCACGCGAACGCGCAAGCGCGATCCGACATCCGCGCCCGCCACCTCGTAGCGGGAGCGCGTCGCGCCGAGGATGAACCCGCAGTCGCTTCCGTCGGGCCGTCCTCCGTTCGCTCCACAGCGCACCCAGCGGTACGCGTACGAGAGCGACCCTGTTCCGGTCCACCTTCCTCGTGAGGCCGAGAGCGTCCTGCCCTGCTCCGCCGTTCCGCGGATGTCCGGCTCGGCGGTGCTGCTCGGCCGGGCCGCCGGCGCCGCAACTCCCGTCGCCGAGGTCAGCGTGAGCGATGCGAGCGCAAGCGCAAGCACCGCGAGCGGCGCCCGAACCCTCCTGTGGCTTCCGCGATTGCCGAAAGGAACCATGCCGTCCCTCCCTCCGTTTGCTTACGTGCGTCTCCCGATTTAGACGCATTCGCGACCTCGTGGCTGCGATTACTTGCGGACCGCTAACAGACCCGTACGAAACGCTTAGAAATGACAAGAGGCGGCCGAAGCCGCCTCTCGTCGTCTTGTGGAGCCGGTGTACAAGGGCGATGCGGCCGCGAAGCGGACGCCTTTAGGGATCTTGCGCGACCGGGATCCGCGCGAGCGGATCCCGGTCTGCGCCTAAGGGCCTGTCCGGAAAGTGGTCGCGGTGGATGGCACGCGACACGTGCCGCGAGGCAAGGACGCAGGGAGCGCCAATATGCAGACATATTGGCGCGACTGAGGACGCCGCCTCGTGGTTGCGGGGGGGAGAGCCAGGGCCCCCC
>JBPCMD010000056.1:0-33701 GCA_051002595.1 Gaiellaceae bacterium | reverse complement strand
GTAAACCAGACGATCCTGTTCGCGCTCTCGATGGTCGTCATCGCGGGTTTGATCGGAGGGGGCGGGCTCGGGGCGGTCGTCACCAGCGGCCTCTACTCGAACCCCGCTCTCGCCATTCTCGCCGGTCTCGTGATCGTGGTCATGGCGATGACGCTCGATCGCGCAACTGAGGCGATGGCCGACCGGACCGATCCGGCAAAGCGGCATCTCGACGACTCGCGCCGACGGAGGATTCGACTCCAGACCGCCGCGGTGGGAATGGCGGTCGTGCTCGCGATCGTCCTCTCCAAGAACTTCGGAGCCGCCCCTGCGTACCCTGACGAGGCCCACGGTCGCACGGTCACGGTCGAGGAATGGCTCCTGGCGAAGATCCAGATCTTTCTCGACTACGTGCAAGACCCGTTCTCGTTCGCCTTCTCGATTACCCAGCCAACTGGAACGTTCGTTTTCCAGCAGCTGCTTCAGCCGCTCCAGGAGTTTCTCGTCGAGATGCCCTGGTTCGTGACGGTCGCCGGCCTTACGGCGATCGCGTTCGTCATCAGCGGTCTCCGGCCTGCATTGACGGCGCTCCTGATGCTCGCGCTGATCGGCTTCACCGGCGTGTGGGCGCTCGCGATGGACACGCTCTCGCAAGTGCTGGTCGCCACCGCGATTGCGGCAGTCATCGGCGTCACGCTCGGCGTGCTTGCCGCGGAGAGCGGCGCCTTCTCGAAGGCCATGCGGCCCGTGAACGACCTGCTGCAGACGCTGCCGCAGCTCGTCTACCTCATTCCGTTCATCTATCTGGTGCAAGTCTCGGTCGTGCCCGGGATTGTGGCGGGCGCCCTCTATGCGTTCCCCGTCACGCTGCGGCTCGTGGAGCGAGGTGTGCGCGACGTCTCGCCGAGCTCGGTCGAGGCAGCGAGCGCGTTCGGAGCCTCGCGGCTGCAGACGCTCGTGAAGGTGAAGCTCCCGCTCGCGGGCGACGCCGTGATGCTCGGCGTCAACCAGGCGATCGTCATGGTGCTCGCGGTGGTGGTGATCGGAGGGCTCGTCGGGTCGGGGGGGCTCGGCTACGAGGTCGCGCAGGGCCTCGTTCGCGGGCAGTTCGGGCAGGGCGTGATCGCGTCCCTGGCGATCCTCGCCCTGGGCATCGCACTCGACCGCGTCACGCAAGGAACGCGGAGTGCGAGAAGGGAAGTTCTGACGTGAACAGTGACGGAGCTGGGGTCCGGCTTAAGCCTGACCCCAACGCAGTTCTCAACCACAAGGAGGGTCGAATGTCGGATCGTGGAGGCAGGCGCTTTCGCCGGCCGATCGGTCTCGTAGCGGTCGCAGCGCTGACAGCGCTCGCGCTTCTCACAACTGGAAGCGCATTCGGAGGAGGCGCGCAGAGCTGCGGAACCGTCGTCATCAACGAGCAGTCGTGGGCGGGCTCCACGGCGAACACCTACGTGGCCAAGTACGTGCTAGAGAAGCGGCTCAACTGCAAGGTGAAGCTGACCCAGGTGACCGAGGGACCACCGTACTTCCAGGCCATGCGGGACGGCAAGGTCGATGCCGCCCTGGAGGACTGGGACAACACGCTGACCACCGCAGGGCAGACGTACATCAAGGACAAGTCGGTCCGCGTCGTCGGCTCGAACGGGATCACCGGCGTCATCGGCTGGTACATCCCGCGCTACCTGCTGAAGCAGTATCCGCAGTTCAAGACGTGGAGGGGCTTGAAGGGCAAGGAGACGGTGTTCAAGTCGCCGGAGTCGGGCTCGCAGGGCATGTTCCTCGGCGGCGACCCCTCGTACGTCCAGAAGGATCGCGCGCTCATCAAGGAGCTCGGCCTGAACCTGAAGCACGTGGTCGCCGGGGCCGAGCCGGCGCAGGTGGCGCGCTGGAGCCAGCTGTACAAGCAGAAGAAGCCCGTGCTCTTCTACTGGTACGACCCGCAGTACCTGAACGCGCAGTACGACCTCGTGCGCGTGCAGCTGCCGAAGCGCTTCGCGGGCTGCGTCGACGACGAGAAGCTGAGCGGGAAGCACGCGTGCGAGTACCCGTCCTACGGTCTCGACAAGCTCGTGAGCGGCAAGTTCGCGACGAGCGGCTCCCCGGCTCTGAAGTTCGTCAAGAAGTTCAAGTGGACCTCGGCTGACCAGAACGTCGTCGCCAATCTGATCGCCGGCAAGAAGTTGAAGCCGGAGAAGGCGGCGGAGCAGTGGGTCAAGGCGAACGCGGCGAAGGTCAACGCCTGGCTGAAGTAGGCGAAACGGGGTCAGGTCTTGCATTCCCACACGCGAGACCTGACCCCATCCGGATGAGCACATCTCCCCTCAGAGTCCACCAGCCGGAGGCTGCCGAGGCGCAGTCGCTCTCCGACCGCGCCTACTACGCGATCCGCGAGCTGATCGTGACGCTCGAGCTCGCCCCGGGATCGATCGTCAGCGAGCGGGAGCTGCAGGACCGGCTCGGGGTCGGTCGCACGCCCGTGCGAGAGGCGCTCCAGCGGCTCGAGGGCGAGCGACTCGTCGAGGTCTACCCGCGCCGCGGCATCTTCGTCTCGAACGTCAACGTCCTCGATCTCGCCGTGCTCTCCGAAGTCCGGGGGGTGCTCGAGAGCTTCGGCGCGAGGCTCGCCGCGGAGAGAGCGACGGCCGCTGACCGGGAGACGACGGTGGCCTTGATCGCCGATCTGCACGACCTGACGGCGACGGCTGACGAGCGGCTGCTGATCGACCTCGACCAACGGATCCACCGCCACATCTACCACTGCACGCACAACGCGTTCCTGGAGACGACGCTCGACGGCTACTACATGCTGACGCTCCGGATCTGGTTCCTCGTGCTCAACCGGGTCGCGCGGCTCGAGGAAGCAGTGAAGGAGCATCTCGCCCTGCTGGAGGCGATCCGCGACGGCGATCCCGAGCGGGCCGAAGCGGCGATGCAGCGGCACGTCGAGAACTTCGAGCAGGCGATCAGACGGGTGCTCTAATTATCCTCTTCTGATCGCAAACTGATATATGTGAACTAGATGAACCCACTTCCCTCAGCCGCCAGAGCGGTCATCATCGGAGCCGGAATCGTCGGCTCGAGCCTCGCCCACCACCTAGCCCGCCTCGGCTGGCGCGATCTCGTCCTCGTCGAGAAAGGGCCGCTCCCGAACCCAGGCGGCTCCACCGGTCATGCGTCGAACTTCATCTACCTGGTCGACCACTCGAAGGAGATGACCGCGCTCACGCTCGACAGCGTGCGCCAGTACGAGGAGCTCGGCGTCTACACGGAATCCGGCGGCATCGAGGTCGCCCGCAGCGAGGAGCGGATGCAGGAGCTACACCGGCGCATGGTCTCCGCGAAGGCGTGGGGAATCGAGCCGGTCTCGATGCTGACTCCCGCCGAGGTGAAGGAGCTCGTCCCATTCATCGACGAGACGGTGATCCTCGGCGGCTTCTACACCCCGGGCGTGGGCGTCGCCGACTCGCTCCGCGCCGGCACGCTGATGCGCGAGCAGGCGGTCGAACTCGGCGCGCTGACCGTGTCGGCTCAGACCGAGGTGCTCGACATCGAGACCTCTGGCGGACGCATCACCGGCGTCAAGACGACCGAGGGGTACATCGAGACGGAAGTCGTCGTCATCGCCTGCGGGGTCTGGAGCCCCAAGCTCGCGCGGATGGCTGGCGCCTGCATCCCGCTCACGCCCGCGGTGCACCAGATGATCGACATCGGCCCGGTGCCCCGCTTCGAGAAGACGAAGCGGGCGATCGACTTCCCCATCGTTCGCGACATGGACACGAACATGTACGAGCGACAGGACGGCACCTCGCTCGAGATCGGCTCATACGCGCATCGCCCGATCCTGTACGACCCCGAGGACCTGCCCTCGGTCGAGGAGGCCTCGCTCTCCCCGACCGAGTTTCCCTTCACGCAAGAGGACTTCGCCCCGCAGCTCGAGCAGGCGCTCGAGCTGATGCCGGAGATCGTCGGCGACGAGTCCGTCGGCATCAAGTACGCGATCAACGGGATCCTCTCCCTGACCCCCGACGGCATGCCGATCCTCGGTGAGACGCCCGAGGTCAAGGGGCTCTGGTCGGCGGCCGCGGTCTGGGTGAAAGAGGGGCCCGGCGTCGGCAAGGCGCTCGCGGAGTGGATGGTGCACGGCGAGTCCGAGATCGACCTGCACTCGTCCGACATCGCGCGCTTCCACGAGCACCACAAGACGAGCGCGCACGTGAAGGCGCGGGCCGTGGAGGGTTTCAACAAGATGTACGGGATCGTCCACCCGCTCGAGCAGTGGGAGTCGAACCGCGGCGTCCGCCTCTCTCCCTTCCACTCGCGAGAGCAGGAGCTCGGCGCGGTCTTTTTCGAGGCTGCCGGCTGGGAGCGGCCGCAGTGGTACGAGTCGAACGCACCGCTGCTCGAGGAGTACGGGGACCGGGTGGGCCGCCGGAAGTCCGAATGGGAAGCGCGCTGGTGGTCGCCTCTGATCAACGCCGAACATCTCGCGATGCGCGATCGCGCAGGCATTTTCGACCTGTCCGCGTTCGCGATCTTCGACGTCACCGGCCCGGGCGCGCTCGATGCGCTACAGGGTGTCTCGATGCGTCAAGTCGACGTGGCGATCGGGCGCGTCGTCTACACGCCGTGGCTCTCGCAGAGCGCCGGCTTCAAGTCCGACCTGACGATCATGCGCCTCGGCGACGAGGAGTTCCGCGTCGTCACCGGCGGCGCGCACGGGATGGCCGACCGTAAATGGCTGCGCGACCACCTGCCGCAGGACGGCTCGGCCCAGCTCGCCGATCTCACCTCGGCCTGGTGCACGCTCGGCATCTGGGGCCCGCGCGCGCGAGACATTCTCGCGAGTGTCACGAGCGACGACGTGTCTCACGAAGGGTTTTCGTTCGCCACCTGCCGCACGATCGAGATCGGGCCGCTGCGCGTGCTCGCCTCCCGCATCTCCTACGTCGGCGATCTCGGCTGGGAGCTCTACGTCCCGATCGAGCAGGGCGCGCGGCTCTGGGAAATCGTCTGGGAAGCCGGCCAGGCCCATGGCGCCGTGCCCGCGGGGATCGGCGTCTACGGGACGACCGGCCGGCTCGAGAAGTCCTATCGCGCGTACGGCACGGAGCTCGAGAGCGAGTACACGGTGGTCGAAGCCGGCATGACGACTCCGAAAGTGAAAGAGCAGGACTTCGTCGGCAAGGATGCGTACCTTCGGGCGCGCGACGAGGAGCCGGTGACCATCCTGTGCACACTCACGGTAGACGACCATGCATCGTCAAACGGGGTCGATCGGTATCCGATGGGCCGCGAGCCCGTGGTCATGCGAGACGGCGGACGGCTCGTGGACGGCAAGGGCCGCGGCTCGTACGTCACGAGCGCCGGTGCCGGCCCGTCGCTCGGCAAGCACATTCTCATGGCCTATCTTCCCCCGGAGCACGCAGTCGAGGGCGGAGAGCTGGCGGTCGAGTACATGGGCGATCGCTACCCAGTCACGGTCGAGGTCGCCGACGCGACCCCGGTCTTCGATCCCGAGAACGCGAGGATCCGGTCGTGAATGTCTTGGTGTGCGTAAAACGGGTGCCTATGACGGGCGGGAAGATCGTGCTCACCTCCGACGAGCAGGCGATCGCCACCCAGCACCTGGGATTCACGATCAGCCCGCACGAGGAGTGCGGAGTCGAGGAAGCCGTGCGCATCGTCGAGAAGGAGGGCGGCGAGTCGGTCGTCTTGACCCTCGGACCGCCCGAGGCCGAGGAGCAGCTGCGTGATGCGATGGCGCTAGGCATCGACCGCGCGATCCATCTCCTGACGGGAAGCGAGGAGTGGGATCCGCAGGCTACGACGAAGGCGATCGTCGACGCGATCGAGGCCGAACGCGCGTCTGGGGTCGACTTCAACCTGATCTTCTTCGGAAACGAGTCCGCCGACTCGGGCGGCTACCAGGTGGGCATCCGCGTCGCGCACGCGCTCGGCCGGCCGATCGCGACCGGTCTCAAGGGTGTTCTCGTCGAGGGCGGGCGCGTCCGTTGCGAGCAAGAGGTCGCGAGCGGCCGCGATGTCTTCGACCTGCCGCTGCCTGCGCTGGTGTCAGTGAAGGAGGGCCTGAACTTCCCGCGTTATCCCTCGGTCCCCGGCCGCATGCGAGCCCAGAGGAAGCCGGTCGCGTCGAGCTCGCCGTCTCCCAAGCCCGCCCGCCTCGCGAAGGTCCGGCTTGTTTCCCCGCCCGGCGAGCGCAAGGAGGCCGAGATCCTCGGCCACGGCGCCGGCGCCGCGCCCCGTGTCGTCGAGGTGCTGCAGCGGATCGGAGTCGCGTGAGCGTCCTTGTCGTGATCGAACGCCAGCCAGAAGGCGTGGACGAGCTGTCGCTGCAGGCGCTCACTCTCGCCCGCACCCTCGCCGAGGACCTACCGGTTCACGCGCTCGCCGTAACGACTCCTAGTGACACTGTGTCACAAGGAGTCGTCGCGACGCTCGGCGAGCACGGCGTCTCGACGCTGCACGTCGCCGAGCACGACGTGTTCAGCTCCTACGCGCCGTCGGCGGTCGCACAGGCCGCCGTGGAGCTGGCCGAACGGCTGCAACCGGCCGCGGTCGTGGCGGCGGGTAGCGAGCGCGGGAACGAGGTCGTCGCACATGTCGCAGCACGGCTCGACCTTCCCTTCGCGGCGAACTGCATCGCCACCGCGGCCGGCGATCCCGCGCGCGTCACGCGCCTGCGCTGGGGCGGCAGCCTGCTCGAGGAAGCCGACGTGCACGGAGCCCCCGCCCTCCTCACGGTTGCGCCCCACGCCGTCGTCGTCGATCACGCGCCAGCGGGAGAGCCTGCCGTGGAGCGGTTCGCGCCGGCGCTTTCCGACACCGATCTGCTGGTTCGCGTCACCGAGCACACCCAGGCGTCGAGCGGCAGCGTCTCGCTCGCGGACGCGAAGGTGGTCGTGTCTTCGGGCCGTGGCGCGGGCTCGCCGGAAGGGTTCATGATCATCGAAGAGCTCGCGAGTCTGCTCGGAGGCGCCGTCGGCTGCTCCAGGGCCGTGACCATGGCCGGCTGGCGGCCGCACACCGACCAGGTCGGCCAGACGGGGACGAAGATCGCGCCCGACATCTACATCGCCTGCGGCATCTCGGGCGCGACGCAGCACATGGCCGGCTGCAAGGGCGCGAAGACGATCCTCGCGGTCAACACCGACCCCGACGCGCCCATCTTGGCCAGCGCCGACTACGCGGTGATCGGCGACCTGCACGACGTGGTTCCGGCGATCAGCGCCGAGCTCAAGAAGCTATGGGGGCCGTAGAGGCGAGGCTTGCCTCGCCCTACCAGCCGATGGCGAGCCCGAGCGAGCTCTCCGCGCTCGTCCTCGTGGTGATCGCGGCCGTGGCGCTGACGCTATTCCTACGGCGCGCGCTCCTCCTCGTCCGGCTCGTTCGGATGGGTGCGCCGCTCCCACGCTTCGACGACCTCCCGAAACGGGTCGAGAACGAGACGGCACTCGTGCTCGGCCAGAAGAAGCTGCTCTACCGCGTCATTCCGGGCCTGATGCACGCCTTCATCTTCTGGGGCTTCGTCGTCCTCTTCCCGACGATCCTGCTCGCGCTCGTCTACGTCGTCGACCGGGAGCCGGGCCTCCCCGATGGCTCGCCGCTCGCCTGGCTCGAGAGCCAGGGCTGGTTCTCCCTGCTCGTCGACCTCTTCTGCGCGCTCGTGCTCGTCGGCATCGCGGCCGCTTTCTGGATCCGCAAAGTGCAGCGGCCGAATCGGTTCCAGGGGAGCCATCTCGGCGAGGCCGACCTCATCCTCGCGCTGATCGCCGGAATCGTGACCACACTGCTCCTCTGGCATGCGAGCCAGATCGCGCTCGGTCTGAACGAGTGGGGCGCCGGCTGGTCGCCGCTCTCGAACGCTCTCTCGGGTCTCTTCGGCGAGGGCACGGCGACGGAGGCCTTCGAGCGCGTGCTCGTCTGGTCGCACGTTCTCATCATCCTGAGCTTCCTCGTCTACCTGCCGTACTCGAAGCACCTGCACATCGCGACCGCCGCCCCGAATGTGTTTTTCGGACGGACGCGCGCCCAAGGCCGTCTCGAACCCCTCGACTTCGAAGGCCCTGACGACGAGCTCCGCTTCGGCGCCGGAACGGTCCCGGATCTCACGTGGAAGGGGATCCTCGACACGATGTCCTGCACCGAGTGCGGGCGCTGCCAGGACGTGTGCCCGGCGTGGGCGACCGGAAAGGAGCTCTCCCCCAAGCTTCTGATCATGAACCTCCGCGACCATGTCTTCGCAGAGGGCCCGAAGGTTCTCGCGGACGCGGGCTTCGAGCCGACAGCTCTCGTCCCGAACGCTGTCACCGACGACGTCGTCTGGGACTGCGTGACCTGCGGCGCCTGCGTCCAGGAGTGCCCGGTCTCGATCGAGCACGTCGACCACATCGTCGACCTGCGACGCCATCTCGTCATGGTCGAGTCCAGGTTCCCGGCGGAGGCCGAGCCGATGCTTCGCGACGTCGAGCGAAGCGGCAACCCTTGGGGAAAGCCGCAGGACGAGCGCGCGGCCTGGGCGGACGGGCTCGGGGTGCGAGTGCTCAAGCCAGGAAGCCGGCCTCCGGAGGTCCTCTACTGGGTCGGCTGCGCCGCGTCCTTCGACGAGCGGGCCCGAAAATCCGCCGAGTCGACGGTGAAGCTCCTGCTCGCCGCGAACGTTGACGTCGCGATCCTCGGCCCGCGCGAGTCGTGCACCGGCGACCCGGCCCGCAGGATGGGCAACGAGTACGTGTTCCAGGAGTTCGCGAAGCAGAATGTCGCGACGCTCGACGAGGCGGGCGTGACGAAGATCGTCGCGAGCTGCCCGCACTGCTTCAACACGCTGGCCAACGAGTACCCGGACTTCGGCGGCCGCTATGAGGTCGTCCACCACACCGAGCTCCTCGCCGACCTCGTCAGCCAGCGCCGGCTCAGGCCGGTCGCGTCCGACCAGGCGATCACGTACCACGACTCCTGCTACCTCGCTCGGCACAACGACGTGCTGGAGGCGCCTCGGGAGCTCGTCGCCGCGGTCGGTCAGCCGATCGAGATGGAGCGAAGCGGCACGCGCACGTTCTGCTGCGGCGCGGGTGGGTCGCACATGTGGATGGAGGAGCGAGGCTCCGCGATCAACGAGGAGCGCGTGCGCGAGGCCGCCGAGACCGGCGCCGAGACGCTCGCGGTCGCGTGCCCCTTCTGCACGATCATGCTCGACGACGGCGTGCGTCAGACCGGGCGCGAGCTGCGCGTGGCCGACGTCTCGACGCTGCTCGTCGAGGCGCTCGAGCGCGAATGATCGACGAGCGGCGGTACGACTACGTGATCGTCGGCGGCGGGTCGGCGGGCTGCGTTCTCGCGAACCGCCTCTCGGCCGACCCGAAGGCGCGCGTGCTCGTGCTCGAGGCCGGTCGCGTCGACTCGCTCTGGGACGTCTACATCCACATGCCGGCGGCGCTCTCCTTCCCCATCGGCTCGCCCCGCTATGACTGGCGCTACGAGTCGGAGCCCGAGCCCTTCATGGGCGGCCGTCGCGTCGCGCACGCGCGCGGGAAGGTCCTCGGCGGATCGAGCTCGATCAACGGGATGATCTTCCAGCGCGGGAATCCGCTCGACTTCGAGAAGTGGGCGGCCGAGCCGGGGCTCGGGCACTGGGACTACGCGCACAGCATCCCCTACTTCAAGCGTATGGAGACGTGCGTCGAGGGCGCCGACGAGTACCGGGGAGGCAAGGGGCCGCTCGTCGTCGAGCGCGGCCCCGCGACGAATCCGCTCTTCTCGGCGTTCTTCGAGTCGGTGCAGCAGGCCGGCTACTCGCTGACCGACGACGTGAACGGCGAGCGGCAAGAGGGGTTCGCGCGCTTCGACCGCAACGTCAGCCGCGCGCGGCGCCTGAGCGCGGCGCGCGCGTATCTGCATCCGGTGCGTAGGCGCAGGAATCTCGAGGTGACTTCTCGCGCGCTCGTCACGCGCATCCTCTTCGAGGGAAAGCGGGCAGTCGGAGTCGAGTACCTCAAGGGCGGAGGGTTCGAGCGGGCGTACGCCGAGGAGGTGATCCTCTGCGGGGGCGCGATCAACTCGCCGCAGCTTCTGCAGCTCTCGGGGGTCGGCGACCCGGAGCATCTCCGCTCCGTCGGAGTCGAGGTCGTCCACGAGCTCCCCGGCGTCGGCGAGAACCTGCAGGACCACCTCGAGGTCTACGTCCAGCACGCCTGCACGAAGCCGATCTCGGTCGCGCCGGCAATGAAATGGCGGAACCGCCCCTGGGTGGGGTTCCAGTGGCTCTTCTTCCGGCGCGGGCCGGGCGCGACGAACCACTTCGAGGCGGGCGGCTTCGTCCGCTCGAACGACGACGTCCGCTACCCGAACCTCATGTTCCACTTCCTCCCGCTCGCGATCCGCTACGACGGGACGCAGCCCGCCGGCGGCCACGGCTACCAGGTGCACGTCGGCCCGATGAACTCGGACGCGCGAGGCTCGGTCAAGATCACGTCGCCGAACGCGCACATCCATCCCGCGCTCCGCTTCAACTACCTCTCGACCGAGCAGGATCGCCGCGAGTGGGTCGAGGCGATCCGCTGCGCACGTCACATCCTCGGCCAGCCGGCGTTTGCGGAGTTCGACGCGGGCGAGATCTCACCGGGGCCTGACGTCCAGACGGACGAGCAGATCCTCGACTGGGTCGCCCGCGACGCGGAGACCGCGCTGCATCCCTCGTGCTCCTGCCGGATGGGGGTCGACGAGCTGTCGGTCGTCGACCCGTCGACACTGCGCGTGCACGGCGTCGAGGGGCTCCGTGTCGTCGACGCCTCGGTGATGCCGTACGTGACGAACGCAAACATCTACGCGCCGGTGATGATGCTCGCGGAGAAGGCCGCCGACCTTATTCGCGGGACGAAGCCGCTGGCCCCGGAGCGCGTGGACTTCTACCGGCACCAGACGGAGACCAGCCTGGCCTGAACGCTGAAGCTCGCAGTGCAGAGGTCGGCCTGATAGAGATGCCGGATGACGATCATCGGCAACGACGACCCGGCGGCGCCCGGCATCTCGGTCGAGGTGGCCGACGTCGATGCCGTCCACGCCAGGGCGGTGGAGCGCGGCCTCGAGATCGTCTGCCCCCTACGCGACGAGGACTGGGGCGTGCGACGCTCCATGCTTCGCGAGCCGAGCGGTACGACCGTGAACGTGCTCTCGCACCGGTCGGCTTGAGTTAGTCGAGGATCGTCAGGTCGAAGCGGCGAATCCGCTCCGGGTCGACGAGCATGTCGAGGGCGACGATCTTCCCGCCGCTGACGGTGAAAGCTCCGATCGAGAACGGCACGCCGTCGCGGATGCCGACCGCACCCACGACGCCGTTGACGAGCGCGAGCCGCATGACGAGCCCGCGCGAGTAGAAGAGCGCCTGTCCGGCCACGGCCCTCGCCCCGCGAACCTCTCTGGAGCCGCCTGCCTGCGGACCGAAGTCCGCACGCACTATGACGTCGGGATCGAGCACCTCGAGCAACGCCTCGAAGTCGCCTTCGCGCGCAGCCGCCAGGAAGGCGTCGGCGACCCGGCGCTGCGTGGCCAGATCCGGGTCGGGCACGGTGCTCTCGCCCTGCACGCGACGCCGCGCGCGGCTCGCGAGCTGCCGGGCAGCCTCGGGCGAGCGCTCGACGATCGTGGCGATGTCGTCGAAGGGCACGGCGAACATGTCGTGCAGCACGAAGGCAATGCGCTCGGAGGGCGACAGCGTCTCGAGCACGACGAGCAGCGCCAGGCCGACCGAGTCGGCGAGGAGCGCCTCGTGCTCGGGATCCATCCCCCCGATGGGATCGACGATCGGCTCGGGGACGCGCACGCCGAGCGGCTCCTCGCGCCGCACCTTGCGTGCGCGGAGCGTGTTCAGCGAGATCCGCGCGACGACAGTCGTCAACCAGCCGCCGAGGTTCTCGACCTCGGACGCATCCGTCCGGCTGAGCCGCAGCCAGGCCTCCTGAACCGCGTCGTCGGCCTCGGTCACCGAGCCGAGCATCCGGTAGGCCACCGCGCGCAGGCGGACTCGGTGCTCTTCGAATCGTTCCGCCAGCCAGTCTCGCTCGTCGATCGTCACGTTCCTCTCTCGTGTCGGGTCATACACGTAGACCCGCGGGACCCCGCGGATGTGACCGACGGAAGGAGAATCATGCGAGTCTTCGTTGCAGGCGCGAGCGGTGCCATCGGCACCCGGCTCGTGCCGCAGCTGATCGCAGCCAGCCACGAGGTGACGGGCACGTCGACCTCGCCAGCGGGCGCCGAGCGCGTGCGGGCGCTCTCGGCGACCCCCATCGTGCTCGATCTGCTCGATCCGCGCGCCGTACGCGAAGCGGTCCTCAGAGCGGATCCCGACGCGATCGTGCATCAGGCGACCGCGCTGGCGAATGCGCGGTTCACGAGGAATCTCGACGAGAGCTTCGAGCAGACCAACCGGCTTCGGACCGAGGGCACCGACGCACTCATCGCCGCCGCAAAGGAGGCCGGCGTTCGCCGGTTTCTGGCCCAGAGCTTCGCCAGCTTGCGCCATGCTCGGACAGGCGCCTGGGTCAAGAGCGAGGACGATCCGCTCGACCCGAACCCGATAGCGGGAATGCGGGAGACCTCGGCCGCGATGGCGTATCTCGACGACGCTGTCGCCGCCGCGGGTGGGATCGCGCTGCGATACGGCGTCTTCTACGGCGCCGCGAACGACGGCTTGATCGAACCCGTCCGCAAGCGGCAGTTCCCGATCGTCGGCGCGGGCGAAGGGGTCTCCTCGTGGGTTCACCTCGACGACGCGGCGGCCGCGACCATGCTCGCGCTCGATCACGATGGCCCGGCGCTCTACAACGTCGTCGACGACGACCCCGCCCCGGTCCGCGAGTGGCTGCCCGTACTCGCGAAGGCGCTCGGCGCCGAGCCGCCGCGACGCTTCCCCGTCTGGCTCGCTCGGCTGTTCGCCGGAGGGCCCGCGGTCATGATGGGAACCGAGGCTCGCGGCGCGTCGAACGCAAAAGCGAAGCGCGAGCTCGGCTGGACGCTTCGCTACCCGAGCTGGCGGCACGGCTTCACCGAGGCGTATGCGGAGCTCAAGGCGGCGAGCTCCACCTAGCCGAAGCCGCGATCGATCGCCGCCACCGCGAGCGAGAGGTCGAGGCGGTCCCCGAGTCCATTTCGGTCGTCCTCGGGCCGATCGTGAGCCCCGCTCGCCGGCTCCGCGCGGCGAGAGCGTCCGGACTCCCGCGCGGCGGCGAGCGCGGGACGCTCGGGCAAAGGACGCCGTGACGGTTGCGGAAGCGAAGCTCGCCACATCGCGCGTCCTCGATCGTGTAGCCGCCCTCGTGCACCAAGCGGTGGTGCTGCCAGCAGAGCAGCACGAGATTGTCGAGAGACGTCTCGCCGCCGCTCGCCCAGTGCGTTCGGTGGTGAGCGGCGAGGTGGCGGCGCCGCTCGCAGCCCGGCCAGCGGCAGCACCCGTCGTCCCGCGCCTCGAGCACGCGTCGTAGGCTCGGCGGCACGCTGCGCCGCCTGCGACCGACGCTCAGCGGGAGGCCGTCGCGCTCGACGACGGTCACCGTCGTCGCGTCGCAGCCGAGCCTCCGAGCGGTCTCGGGGGCGATCACGGGGCCGTGCTCGAGGTCCGAGCGCCCGGCGTCGTCGCCCGTCAGCGCGGCCGCATCCACGTGCACGACCACCCGCGCGCGCTCGGCGTCACCGGCATGCTCGGCCGCGAGCGCCGTCTGCGCGAGCTCGACGAGCGCCTCGACCTGCGGCGAGCGCGCAGGCTCGAAGGACGGCCCCGCCTCCTCCTGAGATCGCTCCTCGCGCCGCTCGCGGACCCGCTCACGCGCAGCGTCCAACGCGCGCACGAGGAGCGTGCCCTCTTCGGCCGGCAGCCGCGCCCGGAGGAAGAGCGAGCCGTCCTCGGCCCAGTAGTAGTCCACGTACTCGAGCTCGTGGCTCTCCCGCGCCTCCTCGCTTCGCAGCCGGCGGAACGCGCGCAGCGCCCGCTCGAGTTGGGACGCGGTGAGCGCGATGGCGAGCTCGAGCAGGCTTTCCTCCGAGTCGCGCGTCGCGACCGTCGTCAGTACGCGCACCTTCGTGAAGCTGAGCTCGCCTCGCGCGAACACGTCCCGGATCGACGGAAGCTCATGCAACGCCTCCGCGACCCGTAGATACTCGCGCGCCTCACGCGTCGTGAGGCCAAAGCGAAAGGCGAGCCAGAGCGCAACGTCGCCGTCGACAGCCGCGCCGTCGTGCGCGAAGATGCCCGCGAGCTCGACCCAGCGGGCGGTGGCGGCGTTGATGTGGGCGGTGAGCGTGGCCAGCTCCTCCTCGAAGAGCTCGGGGCTCGTCAGCTCGCTCGTGGTCTGGCTCGTCGTTGTCTTCATAGCCAACTAAGCGTAGCGGTCGGACCGGATGGACAACCACGTGAGGTGAAGACACCGCGCGTAGAGGCGAAGGACGAAGCGGTCAGTCGAACGGCCTGTACTCAATCTCACCCGCCGCGATCGCACGGTTGAGCTCGAGCAGGAGCCGGTTCGACTCTTGTGCGTCGTGCGCCGCCGAGGCGGGCCAGCCATAGGCGGCAGCGACCGCCTCGTCGAGCGCGTCGTGCAACCCCCGCAGGTCGCGGTAGGCGCCGTCGTCGACCTCGTTGTAGAGCTTCGTCAGCCCGATCTGCCGCTCGAGGCAGATCTCCGAGCGGCGCGCATGAAGACGACGCGCGAGGTCGCCAATGCTCTGTTGGCTGACGTTATTGGCCTGCGGCCATGGAAACCCGAGGAACGAAAGGCTTGTATATCGGGGGCGCGTTTCGAGTGTAGTTGACTGGTCGGTCGCCCATCTCGTGTGGACGTTCGACTGCAGGACGCCGAATGAGTAGTCGTCATCGAAGGCAAAGACGCTCGTCAGGTTGCTGGGGCACCAGATCTGGTCGCACCACACCATGTAGAAGCGTTTCGCCTGTGCCGGACACGCGATGAACCTGGTCAACGCGCTCAAAGCCGTCCGCATGCCCACGATCGGCTCCTCGAGCCGCCACCACTTCTCGCGGTAGGCCTTCCGCTTGACCGTATCGCGGTGCGGTTTGACGAGCCAGCGCACGCGTTCGAGAGCTGCGGGGTAGCGCGCCGCCTCCTCGAGTGAGTCGAAATAGAAGTCGACGACGAACCGCGACGGCGCCTGGTCAGGCCGGTTCGTGATGTCCGAACCGGTGAGAAACGGCCGGACGATCTTCGAGTAGTCGGCGTCACCCAGGCCAACGAGCTTCGCGGCCTCCGCGCTCGTAAGGATGAACCCGCGCCGCCTGGAACGACGCCGAAGAACTGGCGACCGGTGTTCGCCTCAATGGGAGAGCCCAGACCGGGATCCGCGCCCGGGCGGAGCGTGGTCGCGATCCCTGGCACTTCGAGGCCATCGAGCACGTGGCGGCTGACGGCCAGGCTAGGCAGTTTGACCCAGTTGACGATGCTCACATGGACGTTTGCCTCTCCAGGCCACGCCTGATTCGACACGGCGTTGGTGATTACGCCATCGTTCGCACTCAGGTATTCAAGGGCAGCCGTTCTGTTCCGGCCCTCCCGGATCGAATTCGTCGCGACAAGCCCAGCGCGCCCATCTGCAAAGAGGTGATCGTGCGTCTTGCGGAACCAGTAGACCGCGTAGTCCTTGACGCCGATCTTGAACTCGCTTTTTAGCCAATCGACGTACTGATCCCCAAGCTCGCCCCGCAAGAACTTCGTCCCGTGGTACGGCGGGTTGCCGATGATCGCGTCCGCCCGCGGCCACTCCAGATTGAGCGCGTCCCCGCGAAGGATTCCCGAGAGATCGACGAGCGGCAGCACGCGCTCCTCGAGATCGAGCTCGTCGACGGCTAGCTTGTGCCCCATCCACATCGTCACGCGGGCGCGCTGCACCGCGAACGGATCGAGCTCGATGCCCTTGACGTTCGTCAGCGGGAAGTAGACGGCCAGCGTCTCCTGCTCGCGCAACCCCGCGCTCCGGCGCATGTCGCGCGCTCGGCGGCGCAGCTCGGCCTCGATACGGCGCAGCTCTCGGTACGCGACGTAGAGGAAGTTGCCCGAGCCGCACGCCGGATCCAGGACGACGTAGCGCATGAGCGCGTCCTGCGCCTCCTGCACGTCCGCCACCGTCCGGCAGGCTGCGATCCGCTCGCGCCACGGCTCCACCACTGTCGGCAGGACGATCTTGAGGATGTCTGCTTCCGCCGTGTAGTGGGCACCGAGGGCCCACTGCCGCTCACGTCCGAGCGCGCCCTGCAGGAGCGCGCCGAAGATCGCGGGCTCGACCTTGCGCCAGCTCGAGTCGCAGGCCTGGCGCAGCAGCTCGACCTCCTCCCGCTCGAGGTGCACGCGAGCTGGCCGCGCGAACAATGAGCCGTTCGCGTACGGCGTCCCGGCATACATGCCCTCGCTCGGCCTGTCTCGTGGCTCGTTCAGGTATGCGAAGAGCTGACCCAGGTCGTCCTGGCTCGAGCGCGCGGGGTCGGCGAGGAGCCCGTCGAGCACCCGGTGAACAGGTGGGAGGGAAGCATCGCGAGGTCCTCGGCGAACATCGCCCACACCGACTGGAGTACGAAGTCGCGCAGGACGTCGCGGTCGGCGGCGCGGCGCTCGCGCAGCATCCCGTAGACGGAGGTGACGAGCGACACGGCCTCGCGCGTCACCTCCGTCTGATCGTGCATGAACACGGGTCGGCCACCGGCCAGGAACAAGAGCGCGTCCAAGTGATCAGGCAGCTCGACGAGGTCGAACGTCGCGCGAGGCTCGGTATAGACCGCGCCCGGCTCCCACACCTCGAAGCGGTGGAATGCGCAGAGGACGACGTAGCGCGGAGCCGGACTGGCGGGGGTGCCTGAGCTCTGCCAGTAGCGGAGCATCTGCTCGCGGTGCCGGTGCAGCCGCCGCGCCTCGGCCGGCCGCTTCATCTCGACGATGCAGATGCCCGGCCAAAACAAATCCATGAAGCCGTCGGCGGTCCGCTCCTCGAACCGCGCGCCTACCGCGCGCCGGTCCGTCCCGTAGCAGTCGAGCAGACTGTTCAGGAACGTCTGCGCCTCGCTGCGCTCCGTCCCCGCGTAGCCGCCCCAGGCAGCCGCGAACTCGCGAAGCCGCCGGCGGATCTCCTCGCCCGACAGCGCCACGCCGAGGTTAGAGCTTGAGCTGTTCCTTCGGAACGGCGAAGAAAGTGCCTTGGCGCAACCGCCGGGCGACGTCCGAGATCTCCGCCGTCGCTCGCTCGAGTGCCTCGATCAGGTGGGCATCCGCACCCTCTGCGCGAAGCGCGGTCATCGCCCGCTCTGTGCGCTCGCGCGCCTCCTCGATGTAGAGCATCGCGACGTCGATCTCGGCGAAGTGCCTCTCGTCCAACTCCTGCAGCCTCCTCTCCCGCCTCACCCTAGACGACGACGCGGACGAGGCTCCCATTGGCCGACCGTAGCCGGTGACCCGTGACGGAGGTGTGTCGGCTTGGTGCCAATTCACAAACGTGCGGCCCGTTCGGCGCTCGCGGTCGAGCGTCAGCGACCGCCGCGCTCTTCACGCGCGAGCAGGCGAGCCACCTCGTTAGCGGCCCCGACGACCTCCTCCGCGATTCGATCGTCGGTCCCCGCCGCCGGAAAGCGGTACGAGGGGCCGTGGGCATGGATCGCCGCGAGCGCATGGCCTCGTCCGTCACGCACGGGTGCCGCGACCGAGTTGATCCCGGCGACGAACTCCTCGCGTCCCCACGCGTATCCCTCCCACCGCACCTCTTCGAGACGTGCTCGAAGATGATCTGGGTCGACAACGGTGCGAGGCGTCAGCGCGGCGAGCCCGCCGGCAACGTACGCGTCGGCTGCGTCCTCCGGCCAGTCCGCCATGAAGACGAGCCCCGACGGAACGGCGTGCAGCGGCGCCCGCGTCCCCGTCCAGTCGCGCACCTGCACCGGGTGGTCGCACTCCACCTGGTTGACGTAAAGGACTTCGTAGCCGTCCGGGAGACCGAGGCCAGCGTCCTCGCCGACCGCGCTCACGAGCTCGGCCAAAGCGGGCCGAGCGAGCGCGGCGAGGCTCCGCTCCGGCGCCACCGTTCTCGCAAACGCCTCCACGGACGGCCCGACGCGCCAGCGCCTCCCGTCGAAGCGCTCGACTGCGCCCACCTGCTCGAGTGAGCCGAGCAGGCGCGCGACGGTGCTCTTCGGGAGATCGAGGCGGTTGGCGAGCGCGGTGAGTCCCGCCGGGCGCTGGGCCACGGCGTCCAGGATCGCGAATGCGCGCTCGACCGACTGCACCATTGCAGCACCGCCTCGGTGGAAGTACAATGTCTCACGATACAGCACGGTTCCACGATGCGGGACAATCTCAGACCATGAGCACGGATGAAGTCGACCTCGGCTCGCTTCCCGACGACGAGCTCGTCGCGCAGATGCACGACGACCTCTACGACGGGCTCGCCGACGAGATCCTCGAGGGCACGAACATCCTCCTCGAGCGGGACTGGTCGCCAGACAAGGTCCTGAACGAGGCGCTCGTGGAGGGCATGCGCATCGTCGGCATCGACTTCCGGGACGGGATCCTCTTCGTCCCCGAGGTGCTGCTCGCAGCCAACGCCATGAAGGGTGGGATGACGATTCTGCGCCCGCTGCTGGCCGAGACCGGGGCCGAGCGCATGGGCACCGTGGTGATCGGGACGGTCAAGGGCGACATCCACGACATCGGCAAGAACCTCGTCGGGATGATGCTCGAGGGCGCCGGCTTCGAGGTCGTTGACCTCGGGATCAACAACCCGGTCGAGGCCTATCTGGAAGCGCTCGAGGAGCACAAGCCGGACATCCTCGGCATGTCCGCCCTGCTGACGACCACGATGCCATACATGAAGGTGGTCATCAACGCGCTCGAGGAGAAGGGGATTCGCGACGACCAGATCGTCCTCGTAGGGGGAGCGCCGCTCAACGAGGAGTTCGGCAAGGCTGTCGGCGCGGATGCGTACTGCCGCGACGCGGCCGTCGCCTCCGAAACCGCTCAGGCTCTCGTGCTCGCACGCCGTGCAGCAGCTGCCGCAGCTTCTTGACGAGGAGCACACGTTCGAGGCCGAGCGGCCCGAGGTGCTCGTCCTCGCGTGCGGCGCCATCGCCCGCGAGGTGCTCGCGGTCATCGAGCTGAACGGCTGGACGCACGTGACCGTGCGCTGCCTGCCCGGAAAGCTGCACTCGACCCCGGTGAAGATCGCCCCGGCAGTGGACGCGAAGCTGCGCGAGCTCGCAGGCAAGTACGAGCGCGTCTTCGTCGCGTATGCCGACTGCGGCACCGCCGGCGAGCTCGACAAGGTGCTCGACGCGCACGGCGTCGAGCGGCTGGCGGGAGCTCACTGCTACGGCTTCTTCGCGGGAAACGATGCCTGGCAGGCGATGCACGACGACGAGCCCGCGACCTTCTATCTCACGGACTTCCTCGCGCGGCACTTCGACTCGCTCGTGGTGAAAGGCCTCAAGCTCGACCGCCATCCGGAGCTGAAGCCGCTGATTTTCGGAAACTACAAGCGCTTGGTGTACCTCGCGCAGACCGACGATCCCGCTCTCGCCGAGCGCGCGCGCAAAGCCGCCGATTACCTCGGCGTCGCCTTCGAGCAGCGCCGGACGGGGTACGGCGAGCTTCTCCCCTCGCTGCAACGGTTCGTCGATGCCTGAGCTCACCGTCATCTGGTGGCGCGACATCCCGGCGCAGGTGACGGCGAAGGCCGGACGTGCTTCGGCGCGAGCAGAGCTGGGTGAGCGCTTCCAGGAGGCGATCGACGCCGCCGCGATGAGCGCAGGACTTTTCGACGCGGACGGCTACATCGAGGAGTGGCGGCGAGAGGCTCGAGCTTGCGGAGACGACCTGGCAGCCGAGGTCGCCGACGAGGCGGCGAAGCTCGAACAGACTTACGGTGACGACGACCTCGCAACGCTTGCCCGGCAGGGCGGAAAGGAGACGGCGTGACGGAGACGGTGCTGAGCTCGGCCACGCGCGAGGTCGTGATCGGCTTCGAGCGGCCGTTCGTGATCATCGGCGAGCGCATCAACCCCACCGGGCGCTCGAAGCTCGCCGAGGAGATGCGAAACGGCAACTTCGACACGGTCATCGCGGACGCGATCGCGCAGGTCGAGGCCGGCGCGCAGATGCTCGACGTGAACGCGGGCATCCCGCTCGCCGACGAGCCGGCGATCCTGGCCGAGGCGGTCCAGCTCGTGCAGTCGGTCACCGACGTCCCGCTCTGCATCGACTCCTCGATCGTCGAGGCGCTCGAGTCGGGCCTCGCCGTGTACGAGGGCAAGGCCCTCGTCAACTCCGTCACCGGCGAGGAAGAGCGGCTCGAGAGCGTGCTTCCACTCGTCGCGCGCCATGGCGCCGCGGTCGTCGCCATCACGAATGACGAGAACGGCATCTCGGAGAACCCCGACGAGCGCTTCGACATCGCGCGCAAGATCGTCGAGCGCGCCGCCGAGCACGGCATCCCCAAAGAGGACATCGTCATCGACCCGCTGGTGATGCCGATCGGCGCGATCGGGAGCGCCGGCCGCCAGGTCTTCACGCTCGTCCGCCGGCTCCGCGAGGAGCTTGGCGTGAACTCGACGTGCGGCGCCTCCAATATCAGCTTCGGTCTGCCGAACCGGCACGGGTTGAACGCCGCCTTCCTGCCGATGGCGATCGCGTCCGGCCTCACCTCCGCGATCACCAGCCCGCTGCACGAGGAAGTACGAAGCGCGATCAAGGCCGCCGACGTGATGGTGGGGAACGACGCGCACTGCGCGACCTGGATCGCCCGTCAGGGCGACACGCCAGGCGAGGTTCAGCGCGGCCGCCGCGGAGGACGCGAGGGCAGGAGGAGAGCTCCGGCGTGAGCGACGCCGATGCACTTGTCGTCTTCACCCCCTCCGGCCGCCGCGGCCGCTTCGAGCACGGGACGACGGTGCTCGAGGCCGCTCGGCGCCTCGGCGTCGACCTCGACTCGGTCTGCGGGGGCCGCGGGATCTGTGGCCGTTGCCAGGTCGCGGTCGACGAAGGTGAGCACGCGAAGCACGGCATCACTTCGGCCGCGTCGCATCTCTCCGAGGTGAATGCGGTCGAGCGCGCATACGCTGATGACCGCGGCCTCGCGGACGATCGACGGCTCGGTTGCGTGGCGCACATCGAAGGCGATCTCGTCGTCGACGTGCCGCCGGAGAGCCAGGTCTACAAGCAGGTCGTGCGCAAGGAGGCGGATGCGCACCCGATCGAGATCGATCCGGTGGTGCGCCTCTACTACGTCGAAGTCGAGGAGCCTCGGCTCGAAAGCCCGATCTCCGACGCGCGGCGTATGCAGGAGGCGCTCGCGCGCGAGTGGCAGCTCGACGGGCTCGAGGTCGATCCGGGTGTGCTCGCCGGGCTGCAGAGCGCGCTTCGTTCGGGTGACTGGCGCGTCACCGTCGCCGTCCACGACGGCGCGACGATCACCGCGGTCTGGCCCGGCCTGCAAGACCGCGCCTATGGCATCGCCTTCGACGTCGGCTCGACGACGGTCGCTGGCCACCTCTGCGACCTGGCGACCGGCGAGGTGCTCGCCTCAGCGGGCGAGATGAATCCCCAGATCCGCTTCGGCGAGGACCTGATGAGCCGCGGCTCGTACGTGATGCTGAACCCCGAGTCGCGGAAGGAGCTGACCCGCGTCGTCCGCGGCTGCCTCGCCAAGCTCACCGCGGAGCTCGCGAAGGAGGCCGGGATCGACCGGAACGAGGTGCTCGAGGTGACGGTCGTCGGCAACCCGATCATGCACCACCTCCTGCTCGGGCTCGACCCGACCGAGCTCGGCGGAGCGCCCTTCGCGCTCGCGGTCGACGACGCGCTCCGGCTGCCCGCTTCCGATCTCGGCCTCCCGATCCACCCAGGAGCGCGCGTCTACGTCCTCCCCTGCATCGCGGGCCACGTGGGGGCGGATACCGCTGGGATGATCCTCTCCGAGGCGCCGTACCTCGGCGACGAGGTGAATCTCTTGGTCGACGTGGGCACCAACGCAGAGATCGTGCTCGGCAACAAGGATCGGTTGCTCGCGGCCTCGAGCCCCACCGGACCCGCCTTCGAAGGCGCGCAGATCACGTTCGGGCAGCGCGCCGCGCCGGGCGCGATCGAGCGAGTACGCATCGACCCCGAGACGCTCGAGCCGCGGTTCCGGGTCATCGGGTGCGACTCCTGGTCCGACGCGCCGGGATTCGCGGGCACGCGCGTCACCGGAATCTGCGGCTCGGGGATCATCGAGACGATCGCGGAGCTGCACCTCGCGGGAATCTTGACCACGGACGGCACGATCGACGGCGCGCTCGCCACGCGCACACCGCGACTCGTCGCCGACGGCCGCACCTTCTCGTACGTGTTGCACGAGGACGAGACCAAGCTCCTCGTCACGCAGGACGACGTGCGCCAGATCCAGCTCGCAAAGGGCGCCCTGTACGCGGGCTGCCGCCTGCTGATGGATCACTACGGCCTCGAGCGCGTCGACCGGATACGCCTCGCGGGCGCGTTCGGGAGCCAGATCGACCCGGTGCACGCGCTCGTCCTTGGCCTCATCCCCGACTGCGCTCCCGAACGCGTCACCGCTGCCGGGAACGCCGCCGGCACGGGTGCCCGCATCGCGCTTCTGAACGCGGCCGCGCGACGCGAGATCGAGGACGTGGTTCGCCGCGTGGAGAAGGTCGAGACGGCGGTCGAGCCCCGCTTCCAGGAGCACTTCGTGTCCGCGATGGCTATCCCCCACGACATCGATCCCTACGAGCGGCTCGGCGCCGTCGTTCCCCTCCCGCGCCGGCGGAAGATCTCGCCGGCGGGCAAAGAGGGCCGAACGAGACGACGGGCGGCACCGACAGCAAGCCGTGGAAGGAGCAGCGAATGAGCACCCACACCGGCCGACGCGGCGGAGGGCGTGCCGCGCGGCAGGCGGCGCGCGCGCACGCCGTCGTCGACAAGGTTCCCTTCATCACGCGCACGATGACGCCCTTCGAGGTCCTCTCGGAGGAGGGCCTCGAGCTGATCGAGTCGAACGCGGAGACGATCCTCGAGCAGGTCGGGATCGACTTCCGAGATGCGCCCGACGCACGCGATCTGCTCAAAGAGGCAGGAGCGGAGGTCGAAGACGAGCGCGTTCGCTTCCCGCGCGGTCTCGCTCGGCAGCTGGTGCAGGCGACCGCGCCCGCGAAGTTCACCCAGGTGGCGCGCAATCCCGCGAACTCCGTCGAGATCGGCGGCATGAACACCGTCTTCGCCCCGGCCTACGGATCGCCGTTCGTGCGTGACCTCGAGGGCGGCCGCCGCTACGGGACGATCGAGGACTTCCGGAACTTCGTGAAGCTCGCGTACGCGTCTCCGTACCTCCACCACTCGGGCGGAACCGTCTGCGAGCCGGTCGATCTTCCGGTCAACAAGCGGCACCTGGACATGGTGTACGCGCACCTGCGCTACTCGGACAAGCCCTTCATGGGCTCGGTCACGCACCCTGAGCGCGCGAAGGACACAGTCGAGCTCGCGCGCATCGTCTTCGGCGCGGACTTCCTCGAGGAGAACACGGTCATCCTCAGCCTCTGCAATGCGAACTCGCCGCTCGTGTGGGACGCGACCATGCTCGGCGCGGCGAAGGCGTACGCGGAGGCGAAGCAGGCGGTGCTGCTGACGCCGTTCATCCTGGCGGGCGCGATGAGCCCGGTGACCGTTGCGGGCGCTGCGACCCAAACGCTCGCCGAGGCGCTCGCCGGCATGGCGTACGTGCAGCTCGTGCGGCCGGGAACGCCGGTCGTGCTCGGCTCGTTCGCGTCGTCGCTCTCGATGCAGTCGGGCGCGCCGACATTCGGGACTCCCGAGCCGGCGCTCGTTCTCTATGTGATGGCGGCGCTCGCGCGGAGGCTCGGCGTCCCCTTCCGCTCCGGAGGCGCCTTCACGGCCTCCAAGATCCCCGATGCGCAGGCAGCGTACGAGTCGGCGAACACGATGCAGCCGACGTTCCTCGGCGGTGTCAACTTCGTCCTGCACGCCGCGGGCTGGCTCGAGGGCGGGCTCACCATGGGCTACGAGAAGTTCGTCCTCGACAACGACCAGTGCGGGATGTGGCACGAGTTCGCCAAGGGCGTCGACGTCAGCGAGAACGGCCAGGCCCTCGACGCCCTGCTGACGAACGGGCCAGGACAGCACTACCTCGGGCACGCGCACACGCTCGCGAACTTCGAGACTGCTTTCTACCGCTCGCCCGTCTCGGACAACTCGAGCTACGAGCAGTGGGAGGACGAGGGCGCGACCGAGGCAGCCGAGCGCGCCGCGCCGATCTGGAAGAAGACGCTCGAGGAGTACGAAGCGCCGCCGATCGACGACGCGATCGACGAGGAGCTCAAGGAGTGGATCGACCGCAAGAAGGCGTCCTTCCCGGACTCGGACTATTGATGGACGCGCGTTCCACAGGACACTGTTTATGCGGCGCCGTCAGCTACGAGGTACACGGGCCGCTTCGCGACATCCTGCTCTGCCACTGCGAGGAGTGCCGTCGCTGGATCGGCGGCGTAGGGGCGTTCACCGCAACCCGCGAGGATGACCTCACGTTCGTCCAAGACCGCGGCCTGCGCTGGGTCGCCAGCCCGAGAAGCGACCGACACGCGCGACGCGCGTTCTGCGGTGAGTGCGGGTCGAGCCTCTTCTGGCGACCGGCGGACGGCGAGCGGATCCACATCGCGGCCGGGAGTCTCGACCCGCCGACCGGCCTCCACGTAGCGGGACACTGGTACACGCATCAGGCGGACGAGTGGGACGAGCCCGCGGATGACGCGCTTCCGAAAGACTCCGAGCTCTCAGGAATGGAGATCCCATGGCGATGAACCCGTCCGGAGTCCTGGCGGAGCTGCTGGCACACCCGCGCTACGAGGTGATCCCGCTCGCCGGCGCCGAGGAGGCCGTGCTCGAGCACGTGCCGACCGAGGTGAAGGTGACGGTCACGACCTCGCCGAGAAAGGGGCTCGAGCCCACGCTCGACCTGGTCGAGAAGGTCGCCGCGCACGGCTACACCGTCGTCCCGCATCTCGCCGCGCGCCACGTCAGGGACACGGGCCACCTCGCCGAGCTCGTGGAGCGGCTTCGCGCGACCGGTGCGACTGACGTGCTGGTGCTGGCGGGCGACGCCGAGGAGCCGGCGGGCGAGTTCGACGGGTCCCTCCCGCTCCTGCGGGCGCTCGCGGAGCTCGGGCAGCCGTTTCAGGACGTCGGCATCACCGGCTACCCGGAGAGCCACGCCTTCATCTCGGACGACGGGACGATCAAGTCGATGTTCGCCAAGGAGGAGTTCGCGACGTACATCGTCAGCCAGATCTGTTTCGATCCGAAGGTGACCGCGGCCTGGGTGGCAGCCGTGTGGCAGCGCGGGACGCACCTGCCGATTCACATTGGACTTCCCGGCCCCGTGCCACGCTCGAAGCTCCTGCGCGTGTCGGCCCGGATCGGCGTCGGCGACTCGCTCCGGTTCCTGCGCACGCATCGAGGCTGGCTCGGGCGCACGTTCCGCGGCGCCTTCGACCCCGGCCCGCTGGTCGAGGGGCTCGCGCAGAGCCTCGATCGCCCGCGGCCGAACGTTGCCGGCTTCCATCTCTTCACGTTCAACGACCTCGAGAGAACGGAAGGCTGGCGCCAACGGGAGCTGGGACGACTGAGCTCGCCTGTTCCCGCGGACGCTGACGCTCTACGATAACCCGGAGACCGACAGCGACCGGAGGTGGGCATGTCCGAGAAGATGTGGGGATCCGAGCCGTTTTGGGGACTCGGGTACGAATGGGACCCGGACTGGTTTCTGACCGACCGGCAGAAAGAGCTCCGTTCGCTTCTGATCGAGCTCTGCGAGAAAGAGCTGCGCGTGAACGCGAAGCGCTCGGACGACGAGCTGCTCTACCCGCGCCGGAACCTCGAGCTGCTCGGTGAGCACGGCTTCCTCGCGCTGACCGTTCCCGAGGAGTACGGCGGGCTCGGCGAGAACCATCTCGCCTACGGAATGGTCTGCGAGACGATCGCGCGCTACGGGTGCGCGTCGACCGCGATGTGTTACGTGATGCACATCGGCGCGGTGAACACGATCATGCTCCGCCCCACGCCCGAGCTGGTCGACAAGTACATCCGCCCGCTCGGAAGCGGCAAGATCGGGACGCTCTCGTACTCGGATCCCGAGACCGGATCGCACTTCTGGTATCCGATCTCGTCCGGCGCCGAGCGCTCGAACGGCGGCTACAAAGTGCGCAAGAAGGCCTCGTGGACGACCTCCGCGGGCTTCGCTGACTTCTACGTCGTCCAGACGACGAGCCCGGACTTCTCCGGTTACGACGACTTGTCGGTCTTTGTCATCGACGGCGACGACGTCGAGTCGCAGCCGTCGCTCTGGGACGCGTTGGGTCTACGCGGCAACCAGTCGGGGCCACTCGAGGTGCCGGACGTCGACGTGCCTTTGGAGCAGATCGTCGGCCCGGAGGGTGACGGGGCCGCGTCCAACGACGAGTCCGTCGACCCCTGGTTCCTGATCGGCTCCTCGTCCGTCTGGAACGGCATCGCGCTCGGCACGATCGACATCGCCAAGCGACACACGACCCGCAAGCGACACGTCGACGTCGGCCTGCGCGTCGCCGACTACCCGACCATCCAGGACTACGTAGGCGAGGCCGTGATGGACACGAACGCGAGCCGCGCGTTCACCTGCTCGGTCGCGCATGCGATGGACAAGGCCACCGACGACAACACCAAGAGCCTGGCTGTTGGAGAGTTCGCCCGCGCCGACTATCTCCACTGGGCCTGGCAGATCAAGTTCGTCGCCGCGAAGAACGTGGCGCACGTGGTCGACAAGATGCTCCACGCCTGCGGCGGCTCGGGCTACAAGCGGGACATGGAGCTCGAGCGCTACCTGCGGGACGGAAAAGCCGGCTGGGTGATGGGCCCGACGAACGAGGTGCTGCGCCAGTTCGTGGGCAAAGCGGTCCTCCTCGGCTTCGACTCGCTCGACTACTGGAACCAGACGTACAACCGCCGCGCGGTCGAGAACGAGATCAAGAAGCTCGACGCCGACGGCAAGCGCGAGCTCGCCGAGAAGCTCGTGGCGGAGGCGGTCGAGCAGGAGGCGAAAGCGCCCGCCGGCGCGTGACGCTCTCCGGCACACCCGACCTGATCCGGGGCCTGCTTCCCGACGACCCCTTCCTCGAGACGTACCTCGTGCGGCCGGGAGGGGCGACGGTGTTTGCGCTCGCGCCGGACGAGCGTGTGACGATCGTCGACAAGGACGGTGGGCAGGTCGCGGAGGTCACGGTGCTCGACGCGTCGGGGCACGACGATGCGACGGCGCTCGGAGCGAGCGCGGATGCCCCCGCGACGGTGCTGAGGGAGGCGCTCCGTGACCGGAACGGCAGCCTCCTTGTCGGCGAGCTCGGCGCTCGCGGGCTCGATCCAGCTGACGCCACCGCGGTGCGGCTCTTCGGAGAGTGGTCTCCGCCCGGGTCATCCCAGGCGTTTCGCGCCGACCGAGCGGTCACCGTCGTCGTCGCGGCGCCAGGCGGGCGCATCGTCGATGGCGCTCCTCCGCCCTCCGAGCTTCTGGTCGAGGTGCGCCGCAGCACGCCGCGTACCTACGAGCAATTCGAGCTCCCACCCCCGCTTGCCGAGCCACGGCTCGACGCGCGCGTCGATGCCGCCACCGCGCTCGCCTACGAGGTGCGCGCCGGCGAGTACATCCAGATCATCGATGTCGAGGGGAAGCAGTGCTCTGACTTCCTCGCCTTCCATCGGCGCAAGCTCGAGAACGGCCTCGAGCGAGGGCTCGACTCGACGACCACGCGCAGCCTGATGGGCAACGCCTACCCGCAGCCCGGCCTGCACGGGAAGTTCTACGACGTGGACATGGATCCACTCGTCGAGGTCGTCCGCGACACGGTCGGGCGCCACGACACCTTCGCGCTCGCCTGCACGAGGAAGTACTACGAGGACCTGGGTTATCCCGGCCATATCAACTGCTCGGACAACTTCAACGGCCAGGTCGCGCCGTACGAGATCGCGCCGCGCAAGGGCTGGGAGGCGCTCAATTTCTTCTACAACACCGCCTTCGACTCGAGCATGGTCTTGACGATGGACGAGCCCTGGTCGCGCCCGGGCGATTACGTGCTCCTGCGGGCGATGAGCGACCTGGTCTGCGCGTCGTCGGCGTGTCCTGACGACATCGACCCGGCCAACGGCTGGCAGATCACGCCGGTGCACGTCCGCGTGTACGCGCCCGACAACACCTTCTCCGTCGCGATCGCCCGCCGCGTGACCGCCGACGCCGAGCCGGTGCTGACGCGCGAGACGAGCTTTCACCCGCGGACGAGCGAGCGGACGAAGAGCTTCACCGAGTACCGCGGCTACTGGCTGCCCCACTGCTTCGACAACGAGGGCGCGATCGCGGAGTACTGGGCGTGTCGCGAGAAGGCCGCCGTGATGGATCTCTCCCCGCTTCGCAAATGGGAGATCCTCGGCCCCGACGCGGAGAAGTTGATCCAGACGGCCATCACGCGCGACGCGAGGAAGCTTTCGGTGGGCCAGGTCACGTACACCGCGCTCTGCAACGAGACCGGCGGCATGATCGACGATGCGACCGTCTACCGGCTCGGCCAGGACAACTTCCGCTTTGTCGGCGGAGACGAATACGACGGCGTGTGGCTCAAGGAGCTCGCCGAGCGGCACGAGCTCAAGGTCTGGATCAAGCCGTCGACCGATCAGCTCCACAACGTCGCGGTGCAGGGCCCGGCGAGCCGGGAGATCCTGAGGAAAGTCGTGTGGACGCCTCCGACCCAGACCTCCTTCGAAGATCTCCGCTGGTTTCGCTTCACCGTGGGGCGGATTGGGACTTACGACGGGATCCCGATCGTGGTCTCGCGCACCGGCTACACGGGCGAACTCGGCTACGAGGTGTGGTGCCATCCCTTGGATGGACCGGCCGTGTGGGACGCGATCTGGGAAGCCGGCGGCGAGCACGGCTTGACTCCGCTCGGCCTCGAGGCGCTCGACATCCTGCGGATCGAGTCGGGCCTAATCTTCGCGGGCTACGAGTTCGACGACCAGGTCGACCCCTTCGAGGCCGGGATCGGCTTCGCGGTCGACCTGGAGACGGAGGAAGACTTCGTCGGCCGCGATGCGCTCAGGGAGCGAAAGTCACATCCGCAGCGCGTGCTTGTCGGGCTCGAGCTCGCCGGGAACGAGACCGCGGGTCACGGGGACGATGTCTACGTCGGCCGCCGCAAGGTCGGCGTCGTCACGAGCGGAACGCGCAGCCCTGTGCTGAAGAAGAACATCGCCCTCTGCCGCATCGTCGTCCAGTACTCAGAACTCGCGACGCAGGTAGAGGTCGGCAAGCTCGACGGGCTCCAGAAGCGGATCCCGGCGACGGTCGTCCGCTTCCCGTTCTACGACCCCGAGAAGAAGCGCCCGCGCTCGTAGCGCTTCTGTGGACTGGCAGGAGGATCGCATCGGCTCCGCATTACGCGGCGAGAACCCTCTGGTGATGGCACGTATGCGAAGCGGCTTCGCGGTGATCGGCGATACGCAGCACCTCCCCGGCTACTCGCTCCTACTGACTGACGACCCGTCCGCCGACCACCTGACCGACCTCGAGTGGGAGCGCCGAAAGGCGTTTCTCTTCGACCTCTCGCTGCTTGGCGAGGCAGTGGAGGAGGCCTGCCGTCCACACGGGCTGCGGCGAGTGAACTACGAGGTGCTCGGCAACGGAGTGCACGTCCTGCACGGACATGTTCACCCTCGATACGAGTGGGAATCGCCAGACAGGATCACAGGGCCGGTCTGGAGATATCCGAAGGAGACGAGGAACGCTCCCGAGCACGAGTACTCGGACGAGAAGCACGGAGAGCTCCGTGCGGCGATTACCGCCGCGCTGAGCGAACTCGTACTGCGGACCGCTCGATAGTGATCGAGTCGTTCTCGTCCGACCAGGTCGAGGCCTTCCAGCGCGACGGCTTCCTGATCGTCGAAGAGGGGCTCGTGTCGGAGTCCGCGCTCGAGCGCCTGCGAGGGCGGTACCTGCGCCTCTTCGAAGGGGAGTACGAGACCGGGATCAGGCCGGACGAGGTGAACTGGGTCCCCGGCCGCGATCCCGAGGATCGCACGCGACAGCTCTGCAACGCCTGGAAATCGGACTCGGTCGTCGCCGCGCAGGTCCTGTCGGAGCGAACGGCGCGGCTCGCGGCACAGCTGATGGGCTACCGCGGCGTGCGCATCCTCCAGGACAACGTTCTCTGGAAACCCCCCGGCACGAAGGCGATCGGCTTCCACCAGGACTCCTCGTACGCCGACTATCTCGTTCCCTCCGAGATGGTCACGTGCTGGCTCGCGCTGCACGACACCGAAGCGGATGCTGGCCCGCTCGAATTCGTGCGCGGCTCGAACCACTGGCCGAAGTCGCCGCCCGCGCGCACGCAGTTTCACGCGCCGGACGACTGGCTCGCCGGGCCGCGGACTGCCGCTCCGGAGGGTCAGGAGCTCGAGACCGTTCCCGTCGTCGTCAAGGCCGGAGGCGGCTCCTTCCACCATGGGCTCACGTGGCACGGCTCGGCGCCGAACGAGAGCAAGACCGTCGCGCGCATGGCGCTCGTCTCGCACCTGATCCCGGCGGAGACCCACTTCCACGAGACCAATGTCGACGTCACGTACTCCCGCTACCGCCGTCGCGGCGATCTCGCGCTCGACGAGTCGTTCTTCCCAGTGCTCTGGGCCGAGTCGGGCTACCGCACGCCCTGGTTGTCTGAGCTGCCGGAACTCGACTAGCCCGCGGCTGCCTCTCAATTGATGTAGCAACGGCTGTCCGGATCGATTTGCCCGCTGATGTCGCCGACCGCCGGCGAGGTTCTGCGCAAGAGCTTTCCCGCAGACCGACGTCCCTCCGCAGTCACCCACACGACGACGTTGTTCCCGGGGATCACGCCAAGAAGGAGGTGCTGACCGTCCGGTATCCCACCGCGTGTGCCCTCGAGCTCCTGTTGAGGCATTGAGCAGCGCGTCGTGCAGACGAGGACGAACGCATTAGCCGATGTGGCGGAGTGCTGGTGGAGCACGGCGTCGCGGTATACCGGAGCGCCATCAGAGAGAACGGGCGGGAGCCGCACCCGCGCGAGCTCGATTCCATGATCCTCGAACGCGTCGATGACCTCCGTCGGTGTGCGCAGCCGGTCCCGCTCGGCCTGAGATGGGCAGCCCCAGCGCCAGACATTCGCCCCGAATGCGCCGTACGCTGCCACTGCAGCCACGAGCGCCAGCAAGACCAGCGCTCGCACCACCACGCGAACAGGCATCCCGTGACGAGTGTAGAAGCGTGGTCAAATCGAATTTCGACTTCGACGAAGCAGCGGACGGTTCGTGCGCAGAATATTGCCATTTTGTGTCACTTCCACCATACTGAGCGCACATTGAGCTACATAGAATAGGATGTAGCGATGCCGTACCACAAGACAACCGTCGAGATCGACACCGACGAGCTCAGCAAGGCCGAGGCCGTTCTCGGAACCAACGGGACCAAGGCAACGGTCAACGGCGCGCTCAGGGAGGTCAACCGACGCGCTGCTCTCGAAGAGGCTGCCAACTACATGCTGGCCGGCGAGATGCACCTGCCTGACGAAGCTGCGTGGTCAGCTTGGAGAGCGCCCCGGAGCTCGTAGCTGGTGCCGTTCTATCTCACCGATTCCTCCATCTGGATCGGAGCACAGCGAAGTGCAGGGACGTACCTTCCGCGCCTGCTCGCCGACCGCGTCGCCCGAGACGAGATAGCAACGTGCATTCCGATCGCGCTCGAGGTGCTGACCGGCCCGCCGAGCGGGGCCGAGCTCGACCGCGACTGGGATGCCGTTTGGCGACATGTGCACTGGCTCCCGACAAGCGAGGCGACTTCGCGTCGAGCTCTCGATCTTCTTCGCGGACTAGCCCATACAACCGCCGGCGCACACCGGAGACGTCCGATCGATTATCTGATCGCAGCGTGTGCGGAAGCCGCCGACGATGTCATCCTCTGGCACTGGGACAGCGACTTCACGACGATCTGCGAGTTCGCCGGCATTGCGCACGAACCCGAACAGGCCCGCGCGAAGGCGAACGGGCTCTCTTAGATCGCTCCGGCAGTTATCGAGCGCCACCTGAACACGAGAAGCGCGAGTCGGGCAACCAGCTCGCGAGCACGTCCTGCCCCGTCACGCCGTCTCCCGGAACCTCGCGGCCAGCACCTCGATCAGCGCGAGCGCCGCCCGCGGATCAGCCGCTAGCGCAGTCAGCAGCGCCGCGCGCGAGACCGCGACGCAGCGCACCGGGCCCTCCGCATGGATGTCGGCGATACGACCGCCGGCGGGGTCGAGCACCTCGATCTCGCCGATCAGCTCTCCGGCGCCCAAGGTCAACGTCCGGCCCGGACGCTCTACGCGAACCACACCCTCGAGCACGAGCAGGAGCTTGGCGCCGGGCTCGCCGATCCGCATGATCGCCTCGCCGTCCGCGTACTCGCGCTCCTCACCGAGCGCGAAGATCGGGTCGAGCAGCTCGCGCGGCAGCAACGCGAACACGTGGGGATCGCGGACGATGCGCTCGTACCGTCCGCCGTGGAAGAGAAGCGGCTCGCCCTCCCCATAGCGCGCGTACTCGACCTGCCCGAGAAAGAGCGAGTGGTCTCCGCCCCAGTACGAGCGGACGACACGCGCGATCAAGTGGGCAAGCGCGCCCTCGACCAGCGGCGTGTCGTGGACGAGCTCGAAGCGCGGCTCCACGTCCTCGTCGGCAAGGACTCGCCCCGCGAAGCGGTCGGAGAGCATCGCCTGGCCAGCCTCGAGCACGTTCACGGCGAAGCGCGTCCCCTCGTGCAGCAGGTTGGACATGCGTGCGCGACGGTCGACCGAGACAAGCACGAGCGGCGGGCGCAGGGAGACAGACATGAACGCGTTCGCGGTCATGCCGTGCACGGTCTCACCCGAGCGAGCCGTCAGCACGGTCACTCCCGTGGCGAACATCCCGAGGGTGCGGCGAAAGGCAATCGCCGGGTCCCCGTCGAGACCCTCGCCGAGCTCCAGCGCCTCGGCCAGCGGGGCGGCGTCGAACGACGCGCCGAACGCCTCCGGCGCCGAGATCGCGCTCTCGATCCCGATCTGGAACTCCTCGGGCTCTGGCTGCCGCTGCACGGACGGATTCTGACCGGAAGAGGGGCGGCCCGGAGCCGCCCCTCTGCAACGGTCGAACGGACCGGCTAGTACACCGGTCTTACGTCCTGCTCCATCGCCGCTCTCTGCGCGGCGTCTGGAACCAGTGGCGTCTCTTCTTTCCAATGCGGCCGCTCACCGTCCTGGACGATGCGACGGAAGAGGAAGAGCACGATCGCGAGGACGAGCACGGCGAATCCGATGATCTTCTCGGTCGTGCCGCCGTAGCCTCCGGCTGCCGTCTGGAACCAACCGATGCCGAAGACCATGAGCACGAACGTGATCACCGCGAGCACCCCCGCAATCGGAACCCAGATCGGCGACAGCTTGATCGGGCGTGGCCAGTCCGGCCGGTCGCGACGTAACAGGATGAATGCCGTGATCGCGAAGAAGTGCGCGAGCACGTACCCGATGTTGCTCGCCGCGAGGATCCCGAAGATGTTGCCGATGAAGAGCACGAACGCGATGTTCACGGCCATGTCGAGCGTCATCGCGCGGGCTG
>JBPCMD010000055.1:0-17922 GCA_051002595.1 Gaiellaceae bacterium | reverse complement strand
GTGAGCGAGGCGATCGAGGTGTCCACCTCGTCCTCGTAGAAGTCGGCGATCTTGTCCAGCATCTTCTCGAGCTCGCCCGTCTCCTCGCCGACCTTGACCATCTGCGAGACGAGCGGAGGAAAGACCGGGTTCTCGATCAGCGGCTGGGCGATCGGGACTCCCTGGTGCACCTGCGCGCGCACGTCGACGAGCGCCGACTCGATGAACCAGTTGCCCGCGGTCTGGCCCGAGATCTCGAGCGCCTTGATGATGTCCACCCCGGCCGCGGCGAGGGTGGCCAGCGTGCGCGAGAAGCGCGCCATCGTGACCTTCAGGACGACCTTGCCGATCCCGGCCGGCGCGTGCAGCTTGAAGCGATCCCATACCTGCTTGCCAGCAGGGGTCTTCTTCCAGCGCCGAAAGCCGTAGATCGAGCCGCCGATCGCGGGAAAGACGATGAACCAGTACCCCTTCATGACGTCGGAGGCAGCGACGATGACTTTGGTCAAGATCGGCAGCTCGCCATCCAGGTCCTTGAAGATGTCCTCGAAGATCGGGACGAGGAACATCAGCATCCCCGCCAGCACGAGGAAGGCGAAGCAGAGGACGAGGGTCGGGTAGATCATCGCGCCCTTGACGCGGCGTTTGATCTTCATCTCCTTCTCGATCTGGAGCGCGACGCGGTCGAGAACCTTGTCCAGGATGCCCGCCGCCTCGCCTGCTTCGACCATCGCGACATAGAGGCGGTCGAACACCTTCGGATGCTGCGCCATCGCCTGGGAGAGGAGCATGCCGCCTTCGACAGCGGCACGCACCTCGCGGGTCACCTCGGCGAGCGCCTTGTCGTCCGTCTGCTGCTCGAGGATCAGGAGCGCGGAGACGATGTTCAGCCCTGCGTCGATCATCGTCGCGAACTGACGCGAGAACACCTGCAACGAGCGCTGCTTCACCTTCTTGCGGCGTCCCCCCGAGGTCACGTCGTCGACCTGGTCGAGCGCGACCGGGCGCAGGCCTCGCTGGAGCAACTGCTCCCGCGCCGACGCGCGGTCGGCCGCGGTGATCTGACCATCCGACTCGACTCCGAGCGAGTTGATCGCGTTGTAGGCGAAAGCCGCCATCAGGTTACGGCTCGGGGGTGTCGTCGGGCTTCGTGCCCGGTGCGCCACCCTCGCCGACGGCGACGAGAACCAGCCGATAGCGCGCGCCTGTGCTGGTGTTCACGAGGATCAGCGGTTTCTCAACTCGGAGCTTCGTCCCGCCTGCGCCGCTCGCGTACGAGCCACCGGCGATGCCGACGACGACCGTTTTCGCCTTCGGATTCTCGGCGATGAGCACGAAGACCGGATCGGCGGCGGGGAAGACTGCGCCGGCGACGAGCGGTTGCCGGGTCCCGTTGACGGAGATCACCGTCACCGCGGGCGCAGCGGGATCGTCGGTCGAGAAGTCCGCAGTCGGGGGTGGCTTGTCCACGCTAGGCGGTGGCGCGTCCGCGTCCTCCCCTCCGCCGGCCGCCCCGCCGCCCGCGTCGCCGCCGGCGCTTTCACCGGTGTCGCTCGCGGACGGGCTGTCCGGCGTGACGAGCTGCTGGACGAAAGGATCCTTGCGGCCGAACACGCCGAAGGAGCGGAGCTGCCCCGGGCCCGCTTGGATACGACGCCCGGTATCGACCAAGGACGTCGGGATGGTGTTGCTCGAGGTGTCCAAGGGCGTCGTCGACTCACCGCTCGGTGTCGTCTCCGTCGTCGCTGCCGCCTCGCTCGAGGAGCCGCCGAGGATCTTCGGAAGTTGAATGGCGAGCATCGCAAGGAGCACCAGGCCGCCGACGGCGACGAAGATCTTTTGCTTGCGCTCCCGCGCCGCGCGTGGATTCGCCTTGGCCATCAGGACGTGCTCCCAGCCGCGGAGGTGCTGCCTGTGGGCTCGGGTTCCTCCGTGGGCTCGTCCGGCACGTCTACGGGCACGATCGGCCCGTCGTAGACGTACGCGTGCAAGACGATGGTCGCGTCCAGAGCGGGGAACTTGGCGGTCTGAGCTTCGCCGAGCTCGAGGCTCTGCACCGTGAAGAGACGGCCTCTGGCCTCGATCTTCCCGTTCCGCACGCTGACCAGCGCCTGCGTGCGCTGCACGAACCTCGAGATCTTGAAGTAGCTGCCGCCGACCGTGACCGAGATCGGGATGAGCGTCGGCGCTCCCAAGCCGACGAGGGGCTCCTGCGGCGCGATCACGCGCAACGTGACGCCGCTGGCTTGTGCGAGCTTGCTCAGCTCGAGGACGAGACTGGCCTGGTCCGCGCTCGCCGGCATGGCCTTGGCGAGTCGGAAGACGTCGGCGACGGGCGCCCCGCCCGACCCCCCCGGCCGTGTGGTTGTCGCCGCTCGCGCCTCGGCCAGCCTGATCTCAGCGGCGGCCACGTCTGCCCGCGCCTCGGCGGCCTCACCGCGCTTCGGCGAGACGATGAGGAGCCAGACTACCGCCGCATAGAGCACCACGGCGCCGATCGCGGCGATCTTCAGCGTGCGGGGAGAGAGCGATTCGACGCGGCCCCTCATTGCGTCGCTCCCGTTCTCAGGGAGGCGGAGACGATGAACGTCACGAATCGCTTCCGAGGCGACTGCGTCTGCGGCTGGCCCGGCCCTTCGCCGCTCGGCGACTCCGTCTGCGGCTCGACACGAGCGCTCGACGTGAGTTGCACGTTCTCGAGCGACGGAACGACGCTCAGGCGTGCGAGAAACCGGGCTACGGAGTCGTGTGAGTAGGTCGCCCCTTCGATCGTGACGCCCGCGGGCGCCGCAGTCGTGGAAGTAGGAGGTGGCGGCGCGGCGCCTGCCGCTAGCGGCACGACGGGGGCGGGCGCGGTCGCGCTGAGCTGCGTCAGCCACGTGTCCTCGGGAAGAACGTACGAGATCTCGCGCAGAACGCGCTGGAAGGGAACGCGCGTCTCGAGGGCGGCTGCGAGCGCTGCTACGCGGTCAGAGCGCTCGCGGATGAGCGTCCCCTGAGTCACGGACTGCTCTTCGCTCCGAGGGAGCGCTCTGGTCGCGGCCTCGACGGCCTGCAACTCGGTTCGACGATCGTTCGCATCGCCGGTCGCGGACGACGCGAGGAACATCGCAAGGGCAGTGACGACGACCACGCCGCCAGCCGCAGCGAAGAGCGGGACGCGTGCACCCTGCAGGCGCTCGCGCTCAACGTCGCGGGGGAGAAGGTTGACTGCGCGCACGAGCCTCTAGTCCTCGATTCCCAGGCCGATGGCGATCGCAAGCGAGCCGGACTGCGTCTCGTCGGGGATGCTTCGCCCGACCCTCACGCGTCGGAAGGGGTCGCCGAGCCTAACGGGCGCGCCGATGAGTCGACCGACCGCCTCGGTGAAGCCCGGCATCTGGGGGGTGCCGCCGGTGAGAACGATCTCCCCGATTCCGAGCGCTCCCGGCTGCGCCTGGTAGAAGTGGAGTGACGCGATGAGCTCGCGCGCGAATGCAGCCAGGGCGCGCTGGATTCCCTCGTGGGCCTTCGTGCTCTGCTCCGCCGTCAGCCCCTCGACCGCGAGATCACCTGCGAACGAGAGCTGCCGTTTGATCGACTCGACCTCGCTCGGCGCCTTGTCGAGCTCGCGTGCGACGGCGACGTTGAGTGACCATCCGCCCCAATCAAGGACGCGCGTGAACTCGCAGTGCTTCCCGGTCGAGACCGCAATCGTGGTGCGGTCGTGGCCGATGGCGATGGCGACGAGCGCGCCTCCGCCGGTGAGCGGATCGTTGGGCGCCGAGAGGGAGCGCAGGAGCGCAAACGCCTCGAGGTCGATACCGACGACTTCGAGCCCGGCGCCGCGGCAGGCCTGCAGATAGCGCTCGACGACCTCGCGATACGCGACGACGAGGAGAATCCGCCGAAACGCGGTTTCGTCCTCGCGCATCCCGTCCTCGAGCACGACCCAGTCGAGAACCGCCTCGTCCAGGGGAATCGGGAGCACCTCCTCGGCCCGGAAGCGAACCGCGTTCTCGAGCTGGCGCGCGTCTCCGACCCCTTCGATCTCGAACACGCGGACGCCGATGCGGTTGTTGGAGATGCCGAGACGGATGCCTTTCTTCGGCAGCTTGTGCAGCTCGAAGAAGCGCAACAGCGCGCCCGCGAGCGCATCTGCGTCGCGAATCTCTCCGGACACGACGACGCCGGGCTCGAGGGGCTCGCGCACTGCTTCCACGAGCTCCGCGACGCCATTGTTTACGACGCGCGCCGCAGCAATCTGCGAAGCGCCGATCTTCAGCCCGATGAGCTTCTTCGCCCGCTTCGCGTCCTTCTGACGCGGCGCTTCGACCTTTTTCTTTCGCCGGTGAAGCTCCATCAGGCGCTTCCCGCCAGCCGCAGTGCCGAAGCGGATTGCTTGTCCGACGACGGGAAGTCGACGGAAATCCCGCCACGCTCGAGCATGCCGAGGAGCTGCTCTCTGCGGCTCGAGACCGCCAGGGCGCTCTCGATGGAGACGACGCGCTTGCGGAGGAGCTCCGTCAGGCCGTGCTCCATGGTCTGCATCCCGCGCTGGGTCGAGGTCTGCATGACCGAGTAGATCTGCTCGACCTTGCCCTGCCGGATGAGGTTCCTGACGGCGTCGTCGGGAAAGAGGATCTCGAGACAGGCGACGCGGCCCGCTCCGTCCACCGTCGGCAGAAGCGTCTGCGTGACGATGCCCTGGAGAGTGTTCGCAAGCTGCATTCGCACCTGCTCCTGCTGCGTCGGAGGGAAGACATCGATGACGCGGTCGATCGTCGAAGGCGCACTCTGCGTGTGCAGTGTCGCGAGAACGAGGTGACCCGTCTCCGCGGCGGTCAGCGCGGTCGCGATCGTCTCCAGATCGCGCATCTCGCCGAGGAGGATCACGTCCGGGTCCTGGCGCAGAGCTGCGCGGAGCGCTTCGGCGAAGCTGGGGGCATCGGGGCCGATCTCGCGTTGGGTGACGACGCAACGCTTGTGGCGGTGAACGAACTCGATCGGGTCCTCGATGGTGAGAATGTGGTGGGGCTTCACTCGGTTGACTTCGTCCACCATGGCCGCGAGCGAGGTCGACTTTCCGGAGCCGGTCGGACCCGTCACGAGAACGAGGCCGCGCGGCTTCATCGCGAGATCGCGGAGCGACCCCGGCAGCCCTAGCTCCTCGAGTGTTCGCAGCTCCTCGGGAACGTGGCGAAACGCAGCTGCCAGAGAGTTCCGCTGGAAGTGCACGTTCACACGGAAGCGGGCGAGCCCGGGCACGCCGTGAGAGAAGTCGAGCTGGCGCGAGATCTCCAGCTGCTTCTGTTGCTCGCTGGAGAGGACGCGGTAGAGAAGAGCGCGCGTCGCGTCGACCTTCAGGGGCTCGGCGCCTTCGAGCGAGCGCAGGTCACCGTGCACGCGGATGGCGGGCGGGGCGCCCGGCACGACGTGGAGATCCGATGCCCCGGCTTCCACCGCGCGCTTCAGCAAATCGTCGATCGTCATCGGCGCGTCCATGAACAGGGTGGCTATCGGCACGCGAATCCCACCCCTTGAGCCGAACCCGGCCGGGCGGCAGGACGCCGCGACGACTCCCTCAGAGCGTCACTCTCGAATCACCCAATTTGGGGTATGGCGCGCTCCGCGGAGGGCCGATTCCTGTTCGAGCAGCGGCGCAACACTCAACCAATCCCCCCGACTGCGGAAGGAGCCACCTCATGTTCAAGCGGATCCGGCAGCGTCTCGACGGGAACACCGAGCAGGGCTTCACCCTGATCGAGCTCCTCGTCGTGATCATCATCATCGGCATCCTGCTCGCGATCGCCGTCCCCTCGTACCTCGGCTTCCGGGGCCGCGCGGCGGAAAGCTCGGCCAAGGCGAACGTGCGTGCGGCGCTTCCCGCGGTCGAGGCGTACTACGCCGACACGGGCACCTATGCAACCATGACCTTGGCGACGCTTCGGGCGATCGACCCGAATGTCAAGCTCGACGGAGAGCCGGTGGTGACGGCAACGACGTACTGCATCGACAGCCTCGTCAGCGGCGCCACGTGGAAGATCTCCGGGCCTGGTGTCACGGCTCCGGCCTCGGGCGCCTGCTAAGCAGGAACTTCGTTTGACCGAAGGGAGGGCGCGGGAGACCGCGCCCTTCTCTTTGCCCGTAAAGCGCCCTCGATCCTTTGCCGATAGAAGAAACGTGAGCGTGACTCTGACTCCGCCTGTTCGTGTCTTCGCCTTCGTCGGCGTGCTTGCCGCGGTCGGGCTCGCAGCGTTTCTCTTCCTGCTGCGACCGGCCGGGGGCGACGCCACGTCCGCGGTGACGCCGCCGGTGGCGAAGCCCGCGAGGGCGACCACGCAGCCCGCCCCTCGCCCCGTGCGCACACCGCGCGCCATCCCGCGTCCGACGGTGCTGCCGGCCAGCGGCTTTCCTCTTCCGATCCATCGCGCGCTGCGCAGGAACCGCGTGGTCGTCGTCGCCGTCTACCTGCCAGGCGCGAGCGTCGACTCGGTCGTCCGCCGAGAGGCAAGAACCGGGGCTCGGACGGCGCGGGCCGGCTATGTCGCCGTCAGCGCGCTCAGCGAGCGCCTCGTGCGCCCGCTCGTCGCCAAGACCGGTGTCTTGCCGGATCCCGCGGTGCTCGTGCTCCGGCGGCCCGGTGTCGTCATCGCGACTTTGGGCGTGACCGACCGCCAGACCGTCGCCCAGGCAGTCGCCCAGGCAAGACGATGATCGAGGGCGACGCGCGTCCCGACGCTGCCCGTGAGCTCTACGTGCGGCACGCTCGAGTCGACGGGCGCTCGGTTGCGCTCCTGCGGGCGATCGACCTCGGCGACACCTGCGCCGTCGAGGCGGAGGTGTGGCCGCCGAGCGCGTCCTCAGAGGAGCCGGTTCGCCCCGGCCCGTACACCTTCAGAAGCCCCGTGGAGGCGACGCGGTTCGTCACGCACGCGGTCGAGGCGCTGATCGTCCTCGGCTGCGAAGTCCACGCCTCCTAGAGACACCGGGGCTGTGGGCGCATTGGCGTCGAATTGTGACGCTCACAGTGCCAGGCACTGTAAACAGTTGAGCGCTCACGGCTCGTGAGCAACGCGCTGCGTCACGCACGCGGTCGAGTCGCTGTTCGTCCTCGGCTGCGAAGTCCACCCTCGCGAAGAGCCACGCCTAGCAGAGCCAGCAAGCCTGTGGGCGCATCGGCGCCGAATTGCCACCCTTACAGGGACAGGCACTGTTAACGGTTGAGCGCTCACGGATCGGACTCGCGAACGGCTCGGGTTCGACGAAGGACTCGCCTTACGAGAGAACCCGCGCGAGCTCTTCGACGGAGGTCAGGCCGGAGGCGACCTTCTCCAAACCGTCGTCCCACATCATCCGCATGCCGCCGTCCATCGCCGCGCGAGCGATCTCGTCGCGGCTCGCGTGACGTACGGCGAGCGCGGCGATCTCCTCGGACATGGTGAGGAGCTGGTACAGGCCAATGCGGCCGCGATAGCCCGTCTGGTTGCAGCGTGGGCAGCCTTTCTTACGGTAGAAGACGGCCCCGTCGGACGCACGGGCGACCTCCTGTGACACGCGAGCCTCGACGAGCTCCGCCTCGGACGGCGTATACGCCTCGCAGCAGTGCGTGCAGAGCTTCCGCGCGAGGCGCTGGGCGAGAACGGCCGAGACCGCCGCCCCGGTCAAGAACGGCTCGACGCCCATCTCGCCGAGGCGGGTGATCGTGGACGGCGCGTCGTTCGTATGCAGCGTGGAGAGGACGAAGTGGCCGGTCAGGGCCGCCTCGATCGAGATCTTGGCGGTCTCCGTGTCTCGGATCTCCCCGACCATGACCACGTCGGGGTCGGAGCGGAGAATCGAGCGGAGCGACGACGCGAAGGTGAGCCCGGCGCGGACGTTGATCTGCACTTGGTTCACGCCGACCAGGCGATACTCGACGGGATCCTCGACCGTGATGATGTTGATCTCGGGGCGGTTGATCTGCGCGAGACACGCGTAGAGCGTCGTCGACTTCCCGGAGCCCGTGGGGCCGGTGACGAGCAGGGCGCCCGTCGGCATGCTGACGATCCGCGTGAGGTCCGCCCGCATCGCCTCGGAGAGCCCGAGCTCGAGCAGCGTCGGCGCGCGCCGGGACTTGTCCAGAAGGCGAATGACCCCCTTCTCGCCCTCGACGGTGGGCAGCGTGGCGAGCCTGATGTCGAGCAGCCGGCCCACCGCGGCCGTGGAGAGGGTGATCCGGCCGTCCTGCGGCTTGCGGCGCTCGGCGATGTCGAGCTTCGCGAGGACCTTGAGCCTCGTCGTCACGCCGGCCGACATCCGCTTCGAGATGCGCTGCACCTCGCGCAGGACGCCGTCGACCCGGAAGCGCACGACGAGCGCGTCCTCCTGCGGCTCGAAGTGGACGTCCGAGGCGCCCTCCTCGGCAGCCTGGAAGATGAGTGAGTTGACGAGGCGGACGAGCGGGCCGTCCGAGATCCCGTCGTCGGCGTCGAGGTCGTCACCGGAGTCGTCCTCGGCCTCCGCCTCCGCCTCCGCCTCGAGCAAGGCGGTCCCGACGGACTCCGCGGCGCGAACGAGCTTCTGCAGCTCGACGACGATGTCGTCCCGGGATCCGACCGCGAGCTCGAGCGGGTGCCTCGTAGCCAGGCGGAGCTCGTCGATCGCGTGCAGGTTTCCGGGGTCGGCGACGACGACCTTGAGCACGTCGTCCTCGAACGCATAGGGCACTGCGACCGCCCGCTCGAGCGTGTTCACGGGAATCATCTGCGCTGCGTCCGCTGCCACGCCGGACGACGCGATGTCGACGAGCGGAAGATGGTGCCGGGTGGCGAGCATGCGGGCGACTCCGTCTGCTGCCGCGGCGCCCTCCTCGATCAACGCGTCCGTCACCGAGACGCCCTCGGTCGCGCGCCCGCGCACGAGCGCGAGCGCCTCCTGACTGATCAGCTCGGTGGGGCCGATGAAGTCGAGCACGAGCTCCGCCGTCTCGTTGACGCCGAACCGCCCGCCCAGCGTGTGCGAGGACGCGGTCCCTTTCGGCCCGTCGTGGCTGGTTGGACGAAGTTTCATGGCGACTCTCTCATCGGCTGTCCCTCGAACGGGTTATCGGCAGCGCTCGACCCGAGCTTGACGTCAAAACAGCGTGAGATAGCCCTCCAGCAGGCGCTCGCCGACAAAGAGGGAGATGACCGCGCCGGCGGACAGGAACGGGACGAGGGGGACGGCCATCTTGCGCGCGGCCGATCCATGTCTCGAGAAGAGGACGAACGCCGGCACGAGCGCGGCGAGAAACCCGATGAAGAGCGCCACGGAGACCGTCGCTCCCAGCATCGCGCCGAGCAAGAGCGCGAGCTTGACGTCGCCCATGCCGAGCCCTTTCGGATGTGCGAGGACTGCGAGGAACAGGAATCCGGACGCTCCGACCGCGCCGAGGAGCCACTCCGCGCTCGGGTCGAGCAGCGTCCGCGCCACGAGCACGATGGCCGCGGCCGGCAGCACGATGCGGTTGGGGACGATTCGATGCTGGGCGTCGATGACGGAGAGGGTGACGAGGAGCGCGCAGAAACCGACCGCGAGCGCGGCGTACGCGGTGGGACCGAACGCCACCACGCAGGCGACTGCCAGCGCGGCCGTTCCCGCCTCCACTGCGGGATAGAGCGGCGAGATTTGCGCCGAGCAATGCCGGCAACGCCCGCGCAGAAGGAAATAGGAGAGAACGGGGATGTTGTCGCGCCAGAGGATCTCCTGGTCGCAGCCCCCACAGGACGAGGGCGGCCGCAGCAATGAGCGCCGCGCAGGCACCCGGGCCGAGACGACGTTCAGGAAGCTCCCGAGCGCGAGCGCCGGAGCGAGAACGAAGGCTGCGGCGGCGGCGTTCACTGCCCTACTCGCCGGTCGACGCGTCGAACGACGACGCCGTTCGGGCCCAGACCTTGTTCGGGTCGGCCCCATCCCGTACCACGATTGTGACGAGCTTCACCGCACGGCCGGCGGCGACTGTCTGCCTGGTGACATACGTGTCGACCCGATAGCTCTTTCCGTCGGCGCCCGTCAGCGTCTGAACCGGAGCCTTCGTCGTGCACGGCGCGGTTCCGCAGGCGTTCAGCGGGAACCGGTTTGGGGCGGCTTGGTAGGCAGGATCCAAGGAGTAAGGCGGGGCCGCGGCGCCGACGAGGATCTCGGGGAGGCCGATCGAGCTGTACTGGATCGCGCGAAAGTTCTCCATCTCGCGGTCTGCGAGCGCGCCCGCGGTCGTCACCGTGCTCGCGCGCTTGATGGTGCGGATGCCCGACTCGAACATGGCGAAGAGCGCGAGGATGCCGACCATCAGCACCATCATGGCCGCGAGCAGCTCGACCAGGCCGAAGCCTTGCTTCGCGCGTACACGCGCGCTGATGAAGTCTCCGCTCTTCACTCGCTGAGGAATCGGCACCACATCGCCACTCCTGTAGCGGCGCCTAATCGGTCGTGTAGCTGTCGGGGATGTTCACGAGCTCGAGCGTGGGCGTGGAGTTCCCCGGCAGCCCCGGCGGACCGTCCCCGAACGGGACAAAACAGTTATCCGTGTTGTTCTCGATGAACAGGTCGTTCGCGATGACCGGCCCGCACACGATCACGCTGTTTCCCTGGACGAAGTCGGTGACGACATAGATCGCCCCGTGGAACGTCGAGTTGTTCTCGATCTCGAATCCCACGGCGCTGGTCGCGCCGCTGACGAATGCCAGCAGATGATTGTTGGGATTCCAGACAGCCTGATCGCAGCTCGCAACCGCGCAGAGCCTGATGAAATTCCGCACCGTGATCGAGTCGCTGGCATAGATCGTGCCCTTGCCCTGGTAGACGACGTCTCTGTTCCCCTGGAGCTCGAGCTTGCCGTCGAAGAAGATCGTTCCCTCGATAAGGAGTGTTCCCGGGGTTCCGGGCGTATAGGCGATCCGGCCGAGGACGTTGCCGCTGCCATCCTTGACCTGACAGTCATAGGCGGTGGTCGGGAACAGGTTCTGCATGGGATTGCTCCGATTCAGCGCCGTGTCGTTGTCGAACGTCCCGGGGAAACTCCCTGGCGCTGCGCAGACCTGACTCATCGGCCCGGGCTTGGCGTTTGCGTACCACGTCGGCAGATCGATGGGCGGCTTCGTGAGGTCCGGGACGGAGCCGAAGAAGGCCGTTCGGTAGACCCGGTGCGCCGAGGTGCAGGGCGAGACGTAGGCGCCGGTCCACGGATAGCGGCAGCCGCCGCCGACCCTGACGACCCCCACCGGTGTCGCCGCGGTCCCGATCGAAGCGGAGTTCTTGATCTGCACTTTGCCGCGAACCTGGACGAGGTCGGCGGTGATGATCGCCGAGTTTTCCATACAGAGATCGCCCTTCACGTAGATCGGCGCGTCGATCGTGAGATTGTTTCCGAGCGTCGTGCAGCTCGTGGTGTCGGCGAAGAGATACCCCCAGGCCGGATCCAGCCCGGTCGAGCTCGACACGAGCACCTTGCTCGAGACGGTGCGCGAGATCGGGGCCGCTCCGGCCGTCGGATTGGCGTGGGTGCCGATGCCGGTCAGCGTCCAGATCTTGGCGGCGGTGTCATACGTCCCCGAGTAGTCCACCGTGCCGCCCTCGAGCGTGAGCTGGCCGGCGCCGACGGCGGTCGAGACGGTGGGATCGGCGGCGTTGTAGAGGATGGCGCGCGCGTAGTTCTCCCCCGCCTCGGCGAGGTTGACCGCCCGCGCGTCTTCCGTCGACGTCTCGGCGTGGCTCGCCCCGGAGCCCGCATAGAACACGAGCGACGAGCCCATGAGCATGAGGAAGGCAAGGATCCACACCGCCATAACGAGCGCGACGCCACTCTCGTCTCCGAACCGTAGCCGCATGATTGTCCTTTCCGACCTAGATCGAAATCTCAGTCTTCGCGCTGGTCGCCGATCGGTCGCCTCTCTGCGGGGGGAGGTTGAGGCTCCCTCGATCGAGGTCGGCGTCACAGCCGGACCGTGTTCCTGAGCACGATGTCGTCCTCCAGCCGCCAGTCGGTGCCCGCGTCGGCAAGATCGAGATTCACCGGGAGGTCGACGCGAAGACGGCCGAGCGTTCCCGCGGCCGGGATGTAGTAGGTAAACGGGGTGTTCGAAGTCAGATAGTCCGCAACCACGAGCGGTGTTCCGCTGTCAGCCGCCCGCGTGAGCTGCCAGCGACCCGCAGAGACCGCGAGAGTCGTATACGAGACAGAGGTCGCCGGGCCGGGGCAGGTGTCCGGCAGCGTGACTGCGACACTGGCGACCGGCGTTCCGTAGTTCGACGCCGAGATCGCGTTGGCGCAGTGAAGCTCGCGACGCATGCGATCCATCGCAAGGCGCGCGTTCAGCTGCGCCTGGAACTGCTTGTTCGTGCGCACCTCGGCCCGAACCCCGGCCTGGAACATCGCCGTCAGTCCTGCGAGGACGATCCCGAGGATCGCCATCACCGTCATGAGCTCGATGAGCGAGTAGCCGCTCTCGCTCCGAAGATCGGGAGCGCGTCCCGGCAGGCGAGCCATCGTCAGGCGCCCGCGAGTCGGAGGCCGGGCGCTACTTGCTGTGGCTCCGGCTCGTCATCGCCGGAGTCGGAGCCGTGCGCCGCGCGGCTCTTCAGCGCTTGCGCCACGTCGATCTCGAAGTCATGCCTGCTGTTCGCGGCATTCGCCGCCGTCTCGCGGTCGACGAGCCCGGCCAGGACGAGGTCGACGAGCGCTGTGGAAAACGTCTGCATTCCGTAGAACTCGCCCTCCGCGATCGCCGCCGGGATGCCATCCGAGCGCAGCTCGCGGATCAGATCGGCGATGCGTGCGTTCGAGACCATTACCTCGACGGCCGGGACTCGACCTCCGCCCGCGCGCGGCATCAGCCGCTGGCTGATGACGCCGCGCAGCACCCCGGCGAGGATCGCCGCGGTCTGTCCCTGCTTTCCCGGAGGAAAGAGCTCGACCATCCTGCCGATCGTCTCCGCAGCGTCGAGCGTGTGCAGAGTCGAGAGGACGAGATGGCCTGACTCCGCTGCCTGGAGAGCCACGCGCGCCGTCTCCCCGTCCCGGAGCTCGCCGATCAGAATGATGTCCGGGTCCTGTCGAAGGACCCGCCGCAGACCCTCTCTGAAGCTGTCGGTGTCGAGGCCGACCTCTCGCTGGCTGACGATGCAGCCGTGATCCGGATGGAGGATCTCAATCGGATCCTCGATCGTGACGATATGCAGCTGGCGCGTGCGGTTGATGTGGTCGAGCATCGCGGCAAGCGTTGTCGACTTCCCCGACCCCGTCGCTCCCGTTACGAGGACGAGACCTCGCTGCTCGTCCGCGAGCCGGGCGACGCCTGCCGGCAAGTGCAGCTCCTCGAAGCTCGGGATCGTGTCCCCGAGGATGCGGAAGGCGAGGGACACGGCACCTCGCTGCCTGAAACCGTTCACCCTGAAGCGCGGCAGCTCGGGCTCCGAGTACGCGATGTCCAGATCGCCCGTCTCGTCGAACTCCTGCCGCCGCCGAGGTGCGCTGAGGGTAACCTGATTGAGAACGGCCTCGAGCTCTGCGTCTTCGAGAGGCGCGAACTCGGAGGTCGCTATCAGCACGCCGTCGTACCGGAGCACGGGCGGCTTGCCGAGCTTGAAGTGGATATCGCTGGCACCCGACTCGACTGCATGTCGAAGCACGGCTGTGAGATTCATTAGACCCTCGCAATCGGCACGGACGACGGGGCGCTTTAGACCCTCGCGCTGGGGCTGTAGCGATCCGCGCGCCGCTCCGACAAGCAAGGGAACCGGGCGCTACCACCCGTTGGGAGGACGCTCGGCAAATCCACCCGCCTACGTTGCGAACGGGTAGCGGAGTGCTCGAGTTCCGTCTCCCCGACTGCGGCTCGTGCGGGCAACCGTGCGGAAAGAGAGACGATGACGAAAGCTGAGCGGAGATCTGGGTCGGCAGGATCATCCGTCGCCAGCCTCAACGCAGCTGCGTCAGCTTGCGGTCGAGAGCCGCGCGGGTCAGCGTCCATCGACTCCGAAGAGCGCTCGTGGGTCTGACCGCAGCGGGCGCTGCCGGCCGAGGAGTGCCGGCGCTCACTCGCACGCGGAAGGTGTCGGTTGTCGGCCTGGTCTGCGGCACTGCGACGGCTGCCTTCGTCCTCTTCCTGTTCCTGCTCGCGGGTCTAGAGCCGCCCGCGTCTCCGATTGGCATCCCCTGGTGGAGCTTCGTGCTCGTCTTCTTCGTCGCCGAGGCCTTCCCCGTCCAAATTCATTTCCGTAGCGAGGTACACAGCCTGTCTCTTAGCGAGCTCGCCTTGGTGCTCGCGCTCTACCTCGTATCGCCCGGCGAGCTCTTGGTCGCCCAGTTGCTCGGGGCGGTAATCGCGCTCAGCCTCGTCCGCAAGCAACGAGCTCTCACGCTCGCCTTCAACCTGGCGGTCTTCAGTCTCGGGTCCTGCGTTGCGATTCTCGTCTTTCACGGTCTCCTGCTCCTCGGCGATGCCTACGGCCCCGCAGGCTGGATCGGAGCGGTGCTGAGCGCTGGCGCCAGCGTCTCCGTGGGCGTCCTGCTCGCGGCCAGGTTCACGTGGCTCGGCTCGTCTCACTCGTTGAGCGTGGAGCTACGGACGCTCGCAGCAGTGTCTGGAGCCGCATGCTTCGCGAATGCAAGTCTTGCAGTTGCCGCGGTCCAGGTCGCGGAGTCGGACGCCCGCGCGCTCTGGGTAATGCTCGTTCCGATCGCGAGCACGGCCCTCGCCTTGAACGCCTTCACCGTGCAACGACGCAGCCAAGGGCATCTCGAGTTTCTCTCTCGGTCGATGCGCGCCATGCACGGCGCCGAGTTCCGCTCGTCGGTGCGTGAGCTGCTCGAGGCGGCCCGCACGATGCTCTCGGCCGACGTTGCCGAGATCGTCGTCTTTCAGAGTTCGTCCGACGGGAGTGCCCTTCGCAGCGTCATCGGCCCTACAGAGGACGTGCTCATGGAGCCGATCGAGCTCGACAAGACCCACCTACGGGCTCTGAAGAGCATCTCCGCGCGCGACGCCGCGGCGCTCTTGCCCGCTGGCAGGCAACCGCACCCGCTCGACGACTACCTGACCGAGAGGAGTCTCGACGATGCGATCGTCACCGCGTTGCACGGCGCCGATCGCATCTTCGGCATGGTGCTCGTCGGCAATCGCCTCGGAGACGAGACGACGTTCACCCAGGACGACCGACGCCTCTTCGAGTCGTTCGCCAGCCACGCCGGGGCGCTCTTGGAGAACGACCGGGTCAAGAGCCAGCTGCGCCACCAGGCGTTTCACGACAGTCTCACCGGGTTTGCAAACCGACTGCTCTTCGCCGAGCAAGTCCAGAAGTCGTTGACCCGCGTCTTCACGGCGGAACGGTGTCCGATGGTGCTGTTCATCGACCTCGACGACTTCAAGACCATCAACGACAGCCTCGGGCACAGGGCCGGCGACCAGCTCTTGATCGCCGTCGCCGAGCGCGTGCGGCATTCTCTGCGACCGGACGATCTTGTCGCCCGACTCGGTGGTGACGAGTTCGCCGTTCTCCTCGAGCGCTCGGATCGGACCGACGCGGAGGGCGTTGCGACCAGGCTCGTGGACGCGCTCCGGGCCCCGTTCGTCCTCGAAGGACACGAGATGAGGATCCACGCCAGTATCGGCATCGCGCACGCTGAGCAGGGAAACATCGCCGACGACCTCTTGCGAAACGCAGACGTAGCCATGTATTCGGCGAAGACCAACGGGAAGGGAGGCTACGCTTGGTACGACCCCGAGATGCACGTTCGCAGCCAGCGCAGACAGGAGCTGGCGAGGACGCTGGAGGGCTCGGTGGAGCGAGAGGAGATCGCGGCCTACTACCAGCCAATCGTCGCGTTGGCGACGGGCCGGGTCGTCGGGCTCGAGGCGCTCGCCCGCTGGAACCACCCCGCTCGCGGCCTCGTTCTCCCGGAGAACTTCATCCCTTTGGCGGAAGAGACCGGCTTCATGCGGCCGATCGGCCGAACCGTCCTGCGCCTGGCCTGCGAGCAGCTCGAGTCGTGGCGGTCGCGTCACCGGTTCCATCACGAGCTCATGGTCAGCGTCAATCTGTCCCAGAGCGAGCTGCGGAGTCCCAATCTCTCGGAGGATGTGCAGGAGATTCTCGCCGAGACCGGCATCCCGCCCGACCGCTTGATCCTCGAGATCACGGAGTCGAGCGCGATGCAGGATCCGGCGGCGGCGATCGACACACTGGGGAAGCTACGGGAGCTCGGCGTGCGGCTCGCGCTCGACGACTTCGGCACCGGCTACTCGTCTTTGAGCCACTTGAACGACTTCCCGATCCACATGCTCAAGATCGCCAAGCCGTTCGTCGATCGGATCGACCAGGACACCACGTTTGTCGAGGCGATCCTCGGTCTGGCGACCACCCTTGATCTCGAGGTCGTCGCGGAAGGCATCGAGACCCGCGAGCAAGCCAAGGCACTGCGCGAGCTCGGGTGCTTGCTCGGCCAGGGGTACTACTACGCGCGACCTTCCGAGGCGCTGCACGTGGGGTCGAGGCTCGCCTTCGGGCCCGTGGTGCTGAGGCCGGAACACCAAGCGCGTGTCGCGTAGGGGCGAGGCTTGCCTCGCCCTCAGTTCCACCGACGAACGCGGGGCACGTCAGGGAGCAGGCGCGGCGATGCGGGCCAGGCGGGAGAGGACCTTGAGCGGGGGCCGTGCCAGCCTGCGAGCCTCGCTCGGATGTGCGAGGTCGCCGCGCAGGAGACCCGCGACCGCGTCGAAGACCCCCGGGGCGCGCACCGCCCACAGACACGCCCGCGGAAAGCGATCGGCCACGCGTTTGGCCTTCCAGGAGGCGGCGGCATGCCGGTCGAGCGCGCCTGCCAGCGCCGCCTCGTACGTCTCCGGCCGAGCCGCGAGCACGGCATCGGCGGCGAGTCGCGCGGAGACGAACGCCTCGTAGATCCCGTCGCCCGAAAGTGGGTCGACTAGCCCGGCCGCGTCGCCGACTAAGAGCACGCGCCCCCGAGCGGCCCGCGACCCGAGACGCCGCATCGGGAGCCGATGCCCGCGCACGTTCGTCAGCGCCTCCGGATCGAGACCGTGCTCTCGAGCCAGCCTAGCGAGATGAAGCCGGAGCCGAGGGCCTTCTTCGAGCCAGCCACCGACCCCGAGATTCGCGTGGTCGCTCTTCGGAAACACCCAGCCGTAACCGCCCGGCACGACTCCGAGCTCGACCCACGCGGTACCGCGGTAGGGTGCCGGGTCGATGTCGCCCCAGGCGACATTTCCCTCGAGCGCGACCCCGAGCAGGATCTCGTCGCCGGCGAGGGCGGAACGGGCGACGATCCCGTTCGCGCCGTCGGCGCCGACGAGATAAGACGCCTCGATCCGCGCTCCACCGATGCGAGCGATGACCTTGCTGGGCTCGCAGACGATCTCGCTCACCGCCGCTCCGTCTCGGAACTCGGCTCCGGCGGCGGCCGCCTGCTCGGCGAGAAACGCGTCCAGTCTCCGCCGCTGCGTCATGAGGATTACAGGGGTCTGGCTCCTGCGGACGAGCCGCGAGCGATACCCGGCGCGGAGCACGAACCCGTCGACGACGTGCTCGACGACCGACGAGACATCGCACGGAACATACCTGAGCGCCCGTCCGGTCAGCCCTCCGCCACACGGCTTGTCCCGCGGAAAGCGCGCGCGGTCGGCGAGCAGCACCCGTGCCCCACCCCGCGCCAGATGCATGGCGGCAGCCGACCCCGCAGGCCCGGCGCCGGCCACGAGGACGTCGAAGCGCTCCATATCGCGATGGTAGGCCCGAGCGGGGCACCGGGCTACAATGGCCCGCCCCGCAGGGGTTCCCGAGTGGCCAAAGGGGGCGGGCTGTAAACCCGCTGGCTCAGCCTTCGGAGGTTCGAATCCTCCCCCCTGCATCGCGCCGCGCTGGGCTACAGTCTCGAATCACGCCCTCTTAGCTCAGTCGGTAGAGCACCTCCATGGTAAGGAGGGGGTC
>JBPCMD010000054.1:0-6357 GCA_051002595.1 Gaiellaceae bacterium | reverse complement strand
GACCTTTTCTCCGCAAACACCCGACTGCACACCCCCCGAGCCCCAGGTTTTACGAGGCGCTTACACATCGTCCCCCGTTCGAGGGATCCACGAGTCTGACTTGCTCAAGTTAGACCTCAGCCCACGGAAATCGGCCCGAACAGCGGCGCAAACAATGGGTTAGAGGACGAGCGATCTCTGACCCCTTGTTTTTGAGACAGGGCCAGAGTCTGCGGCAAGAGGAAACCCAGGTTCTCGGACGGACGCAGCGCGGTGAAGCTGCGCCCGCGACCCGAGATCGTTTTGGTCACCAGCTGGTCACCGCAACGCCGAAAGCAGATTCGCCGAGAGACGCGGAAGGGCCGGATTACCAGCCCTTCTCCCAGTCGGGGCGCCGAGATTCGAACTCGGGACCTCTTGACCCCCAGTCAAGCGCGCTAACCAGGCTGCGCCACGCCCCGTGGCGAGGGACACCTTAGCCGCACTCGGGGTGCGAGGATGGAGCCCAAGGTGGAGATCGTCGGTGTCATCCCAGCTGCCGGCCACGCGCTACGCCTCCAACCGCTTGTCGGCTCGAAGGAGATGCTCGAGATCCGCGGACGACCGGTCATGGACTCCATCGTCGAGCGGATGCGAGCGGGCGGCTGCACGAGGCTCCGCATCGTGACGAGGCCCGAGAAGGAAGACGTCATCGCACATGCTGACCAGCTCGACGCGGAGGTGATTCTCGAAAGCCCGCATACCCTCGGCGAGTCATTCCTCTTCGGTCTGACCGATTTGGCCGAGGAGGACATCGTGCTCTTCGGCCTCCCCGACACGCTCTGGGAGCCGGTCGACGGCTACCGGCGTCTCGTCACCGCGGTTCACGAAGGCGCTGATGTCGCGCTCGGCCTCTTTCGAGTCGACGCGTCGGACCTCACACGCTCGGACGTCGTGGTCGTCGGCGACGACGGCGCTATCGAACGCATCGTGGTGAAGCCCACGGCGCCGCCGTCCGAGTGGATTTGGGGCTGCGCAGCCGCGTCCACGAGCATGTGGGCGGGCCTCACCCGCGTCGAATGGCCAGGCGAGCACATAGACCTGCTGCGTCGCGAGGGTCGTGCTGTTCGCGGCTTCAAGCTCTCCGATGTCTGGCTCGACGTCGGCACCCACGACGCGCTGGAACGCTCGCGACGACTCCTAGACATTCCTTCGGTACAGCACGAACCCGAGCGGTAGGAACGCCGCGAGCGTGATCCAGGGCATCAGCGCGAGTCGGTCTCCCTCGTGCCTGCGCTCCATCGTCGGACCAGTGCCGAGAAGATTCACCACGGCCTGCCGCAGACCCTCCGTGTCACCCTCGGAGATCACTCGCCCGCCGATCGTCGAGGCGATTCCTGCCAGCACGGCTTCGCTCCTCGGATCGGCGGAATAGCCGAACTCGGCGACGCCGGTCAGGTAGATCCGCTCGTCCGCGTCCCAGAGGCGCACGAACACCGTCTCGATCTTCGGCTCACGGTCGAACGCCATCGCCAGGTCTCGCTCCAGCGGTCGACTCTCGCCGTCGCTGAAGACGACGAGCACGCGCTTCTTCACCGCCGGCGGGAAGTAGTTCAAGGTTGGAGCCGCCTCGAGCGCGTCGTAGGTCGTGGCACGCGTCGAGAAGAAGGTGCTCGGCCCGGGCGACTCGATATCGAGCGTCTTCCCGAGCGTCGCCTGGAGCACCTGCCGGTCGGTGGTCGGGAAGAGATGCGGCAGGAGCGCGTCTGTCATGGACGCGACGCCGACGGGGACCTCCGTGAGCTGACCCGCGAGCTCCTGTGCGATCTCCCGCGCTCGATCGAATCGCGTCGAGGCGCTCGGCCCTTCGGAGGCGAGCATCGAGCGGGAGGTGTCGATCACGATGAAGACCTGCGCGTCGGTTCGCTCCCGCACCTCCCGCGTCGTCGCGAGGACGGGCTGCGCGGCCGCGAGCGCCACGAGACCACAGACAGCGGCGAGCGCGGCGACGAGCGAGAGGCGCGACTCGCGCGAGGGCTCGTCCAGCCGTAGCGCGGTCCGGACCTCGCGCAGCCGGCGCTCCCGCGCCCGATACACGGCCAGCGGGACGAGCGCCGCGAGTCCAACGAGCGCGCCGAGCGGCGTCAGGAACGCGAGCTCCATCAGTAGCCGCTGCCCGTGCCTCCCCGACCCGAGAGCTTTCCTCCGGCGCGATCGCGCGTTGGGGCATTGGACGGCGTGAGGATGACATCGCCCTCGCGGCTGAGCACGCCTTCGAGGTTCGTCTTCGCATCCGCGTTGTCCGGGTCGAGCGCGATCGCGCTTCGAAACGCCACCACGGCCCGTTGGATGTTGTCCCTCCGCCCGACCTTGTCGGGCACCTTCTTGTCGAGCGTGATGACGCCGTACATCGTCAACATTCGGGATCGTCGCTTCGGATCGGGCTCCTCCAAGCTCAGGCGGGTCACCTCGTATTGCGCCTTCGCCCTGAGCGACTCGAGCTCGGGGAATCCCGAGTAGTCCACCTCGCCGGGCTCGACTCGGAGGTAGAGCCCAAGGATCTGGCGATGAAAAACGTCGTCCTCGAGACCGAGCAGCTTCTCGCTCATCAACCCTGGAAGGAAGCCGACCTTCCAGAGATTGCGCTGCCGCATCGGCGCGCTCTCGAAACGCGCGTCGTCAGCGGCGATCTGACCTGGGGTGCGCAGCAAATCTATGGCGACGACGGCGAGCGCCACCGCGACCGGGACGGCGAGCACGGCGAGGGCCCACGCCGCCCATCTCCCCCACTTCCCGAGCGACTTCATCGCCGCGCCTCGAGCCGTGGGAGAACGCGTTCGTTCGCGGCGAGCAACAGGACGAGCAGCCCTCCGGCCAAGAGGAAAAGCCACGGCGCGACCGACCCGAAGCCGCCCTCGTCGGGAGTCCGAAGCTCCTCCTGCTCGGGCGCGCGCACGAAGGCATTCGAGCCTACGAGCCGCTCGACCAGCGCCCGCTTCTCGTCCGATGAGAAGAGCGGCACGATCCGCACCTGGAAGCCCTCGCTCTCGATGAGCGCGAGCACCTCGCTGAGCCGTGCGATCTCGTCGGGATCGATCTCGAGGTCGCTGATCAGCACGATCGAGCCGCGCGTCACGCGCTCGCGGTGCAGCACTTGGCGCGCGAACTCCATGCCCGCCGAGATCCGCGTGCCTCCGCGGAACTCCTCCCACGGGTTCCGCGGGAGCGTGCCGTCGGAGCGCTCCTTGAAGTAGCGCAGGAGCGAGCCGAGCTCGCGCGAGGGAGAGCCGGGCGGCAGGAGCTCGTACGCTCCGTCGGAGAACACGACGAGGCCGGTCTTCTCATCGGTGCTCGCGAGCTTTCTCACCGTGGCGTCGAGCCCGCCCTCGCTGACGCTCGCGGACAGGTCAAGAACGACCATGCCGGTGGTGCCCGAGGGGACGAGCGGGGCGAAGCGCACGTCCTGCGAGCGCGCGACGAGAAAGGCGAGCAGGAGAGCGGCGCACATCGCGAGAGCCAGGCCGATGCGGATGAGCGTCGTTCGCCGCTCGGACCGGCGAAATCTCGTGGGCTCACTCGCCGGAATGCCGTGACGGAGCTCGAGCGGCAGGGTCACTCGAACTCCCTGACCGCGCCGACTAGCTGATCCACCGCGTCAGGCGATGGCGACGGCCGCGACCAAGCCAGCCGCCGCGCCTGCGCCGCCAGATCCGCCTTCTGCTCCCCATCGAGCTCCTCGGCGAGCACCTCGAGCGCCGCTCGCGTCTCCTCGGCCTCGCCTTCGCGCGCCCACTCGACGAGATGTAGCGCGCGCTCGAGCGGGGACAGCTCGGGCTCCGGTGCCTCCTCGACGACCGGAGCCGGTCGCCTCCGGAGCGAGTTGACGACGAGGCCAAAGGGAAGCGCTAGCAGCGCGAGCGCCGCGGCGAGGAGCCCGATCCCGAGCACAGCCGGCGGCAACCGGTACGACGCCTCCGGCAGCGGTGTCACCGAGGCCTCGAACGGGAACCCGAGCACCGAGACCTCACGGTCGGAGAAGTTGAGCCTCGAAACCGAGACGATCTGAGGCCACGTGACGTTATGGATCCGCTGCGTCCCTTCCTGCGGATCGTCGTAGAGGATGCGCGCGGCCTTGAGCTTGTGTGTCTTACGGTCGCGAGCCCCGCCGGGCGGAGGCGGCCGCTGGACGCCACCGGCGACGGACACCGGAGTCGCGCCCGGGTCGTCGGTGTGCGGAAGACACTCCCAGACGAGGCAGCGGAGCGTGAACTCGTACTCGAGATGCGTGTAACGACCTTGGTCGCGGCGCGTCCGCTCGACCTCGCCATCCAGCTCAAACGGCTCGAAGAACGGGACGACTCGTACGCGATCGGGGTCGAACCGCTCGCCGTCGACGAGGACGTCCACCCGCGCGATCACGGGCTCGGCGAACAGCTGCACTTCGGGCTTCAGCGACTGTTCGACCGCGATGAATCGACCCTGAGGAAGCGCCGCGACGTCCTCGCCATCGCCACCGCAGCCGGTCGCGAGCACGACGACGAGCACGGAAACGGCGATCGCCCTCATGCGCGCCCCCGTGTGAACAGCCGCTGGTCGGCCCAGGTTAGGAACGCGAGCACGATCTCCCTCGACTCGTGCGAGGAGAGGACGACCGGATCCATGTCCCGCGCCCGCAGGTCGTGGAGCAGGTCGCGCAGGCGGGCCCCGTTCGCCTCGCGCAGCCTCCCCACCTCGTCCTCCGAGAAGCGAACGAGGCTCACGCGTCCGCTCTCGGGATCCGCGAACGGGACGACCGTCCCACCCACTTCCGGGAAGCTCTGCTCCCAGACAGGGTCCTGGCTCACGACGGGGACGATCTCCCAGCGCCGCTCGAGCGCCTGCAGCCACTGGTCGTGTGTCGGCTCGGCGAGGAAGTCGGAGAGGGCGAAGACGAAGGAGCCTGCTGGAAGGTCGCGCCGCTGCTCGACGAGGTGGCCGAGACCGCGTGCGAGGGTGTCTCGAGGCGCCTCGAACGGTCGCTCGACGTCGGCCGGGCCGAGCTCGACCGAGCTCCGCGGCGGGTGCCAGTACGCGCTCCCGTCACCCTCGTCGAAGTAGCCGACGAGGCCGCGTGCGGCCGCCGCGCTGTCCCCGATCACCCTGACCGCCTGCCGGATTGCCTCCGGCTTGCGGAGCCACGGCCAGCTGCCGGCGAAGATCGACATCGACGGTCGGCGGTCGCAGAGGACGACGACGCGCGGCGCCTCGTCCGCGTAGTGCTCGCGGACTATGAACTCCTCCGTTCCTCGCGCGAGCGAGAGCCGCGCCGACGCGTGCCAGTCGATGCGGTCGATGTCATCGCCGGGCTGGTATGGACGCGAGCCGGCGACGTCGGAGCCGAGTCCGCGGCGCATGCTGTGTAGGCCGCCGAACGGAAGCCCCAGCACGCGGCGGCGCGGGATCAGCGGGAAGGTGGCGCTCAACCGGCCGCAGCGACGGGTGCTTCGAGGTCTGCACCGGGCCGTGGAGCGAGCTCGAGGCACTGCTCGCGGAAGCGCTCGGCTGCGTCCGTCCAGCCGATCTCGCGCGCCGTCGCGACGAAGCTGGGCGTGAAGACGATCCGGTGCATGACCACGGGCAGGAACAGGCGCTCGACGTCAACCGGGGTGACGTAGTCGCGGCCGTCGAGCAGCGCCCACGCGCGGCACGCGCGCTCGAGCGAGAGGCTGCCGCGCACGGACGCGCCGATCCCGACTCCGTCGGCGATCCTGGTCGCCCGCACGAGTTGGATCACCCAGCGCCGGATCGCGGGATCGATGTAGACGTCGTGGACGGCGAGGCGGAGCGAGTTGACCTCCTCCAGGCTCACGACCGGCCGCAGCGACCGAAGTGGATGGACGCGCAGCTGCTCCTCGACGATCGCGACCTCGTCGTCCTCGCCCGGATACCCGAGCGCGGTTCTGAGGAAAAAACGATCGAGTTGCGCCTCCGGGAGCGGGAAGGTTCCCTCCTGCTCGATCGGGTTCTCGGTGGCGAGGACGAGGAACGGCTCGGGCAAGGGGCGCGTGACGCCGTCGATCGTCACCTGCTGCTCGGCCATCGCCTCGAGGAGCGCCGACTGCGTCTTCGGCATCGCGCGGTTGATCTCGTCGACGAGGACCACATTCGCGAACACTGGCCCAGGCCGGAACTCGAAGTCGCGGTCCCTCTGGTTGAAGACCGAGAGACCGGTGACGTCTGTCGGCTGCAGGTCCGGCGTGCACTGGATGCGCGCGTTCGTCGCTCCCGCGACGCTTCCAGCGAGCGCGCGGGCGAGAACCGTCTTCGCCGTGCCCGGGACGTCCTCGAGCAGCACGTGGCCGCCACAAAGGAGCGCCGAGAGGACGAGCTTGATCTCGTCTGTCTTCCCCTTCACGACCG
>JBPCMD010000053.1:0-6020 GCA_051002595.1 Gaiellaceae bacterium | reverse complement strand
CGCGGCCGCCCTGCCACACTGGCTCCAGCACTACAACCACACCAGACCACACAGCTCACTCGGAGGACAATCCCCGATCAGCCGTGTTCACAACGTCTGTGGGCAGGACAGCTAGATGCTTGATCGGAAATTCACTGCGGGCCGGATGACGGCCACGACACGGCTCCGGATCGCCACCCTCCCTCGCCGTCCAGGCTTACCCGCCTGCACGACGAGTGAGTGCGTCGCCCGGCTTGGTCGTGACCCCCCCGGCTGCGCACCAACTTCACATCGAGCCTCTAGCAACAAAACAGCGCCAATCCATCCACAAAGACATGTCCAGGGTCAGACCCTGGGCATGTCTATAACGGCCGACGTGGGTGGGGATGACGCCGCGCTCGAGAGCCGCTGGTACCGTCGCCCGGTGCCGAGAGAGGAAGCTCCCCGCTACGGGCCTCCCGACGCGCTCCGCTCTCCGCGCTACGCGGGCGTGAAGACGTTCGCGCGCTGTCCACTCGTCGAGAGCCCTGACGACGTTGACGTCGCGGTCCTCGGAATCCCGTTCGACACCGCCACCACGAACCGCCCCGGCGCGCGCTTCGGGCCCGAGGCGATCCGCTCCGCCTCGATCGCCCTCCGCCCGTACAACCCCGCGCAGGATGCGCAGGTGTTCGGCCGCTTGTCGGTCGCCGACCTCGGAGACGTCACCGTGACGCCCGGCAACGCCGAGCGAACGGTCTCGCAGATCGCCGAGCAGGTCGAGCCGATCGTCCGGTCGGGCGCGAGGACGCTCTGCCTCGGCGGAGACCACCTGGTCGTGCTCGGCGAGTTGCGCGCGCACGCGGCGGCGCACGGACCGCTCGGCCTCGTCCTGCTCGACGCCCATGCGGACGTGTGGGACGTCTATGTCGGCGAGCGCTACTACCACGGCTCACCCTTCCGCCGAGCGCTGGAGGAGGGGCTGCTCGACCCGGGTCGCTCGCTGCTCGCCGGTATGCGCGGCGCGCTGTACAGCCCGGAGGACGTCGCGACGCCGTCCGACCTCGGCTTCGAGGTCATCCCCTGCGACGAGCTGGTCGCGCTCGACTTCGACGAATACGGGGCGCGGGTGTGCGAGCGTGTCGGCGAGGGGCCGCTGTTTCTCTCCTTCGACATCGACGTGCTCGATCCCGCGTTCGCGCCCGGGACGGGAACACCCGAGGTCGGAGGCCTGACGAGCCGCGAGGCGCTCGGCTACCTGCGCGCGCTGCGGGGGCTCCGCTTCTCAGGCTATGACGTGGTCGAGGTGAGCCCGCCCTACGATGGGCCTGGCCAGTCGACAGCCGTCGCCGCCGCAAACGTCGCGTTCGAGCTGCTCACGCTGGACGTCCTCGCCGGCTAGATGCTTGATCGGGAATTCACGGCGGGCCGGATGACGGCCACGACACGGCTCCGGATCGCCACCCTCCCTCGCCGTCCAGGCTTACCAGCCTGCACGACGAGTGAGTGCGTCGCCCGGCTTGGTCGTGACCGCCCCCGGCTGCGCGTCAATTCCCGATCAACCATCTAGAGGACGCATGAGTCGCCAAGTCCGGATTGTGGGCACGCTCGTCCTCACCGCGTTCGCCGTCGCCTACCTCGCCTGGAAGATCGAACTCGGGACGACGCTGGACGTGCTCGAGGAGACCGACCTCGCGTGGTTCGTCGCTGCCGTCGCGATCATGGTCTTCACGATTCCGGCGCTGGCCGCGCGCTGGGGTTGGCTCCTGCGCGCGCAACACATCGAGGAGGGCCTCGCGTGGCTCACCCGCGCGTACCTGGTCGCCTACACCGCCGGCCAGATCCTGCCGACCTCGCTCGGCGGTGACGCGGTGCGGATCGTCGAGACGGCCCGCCGGCACGAGGGCCAGACAGCTGTCGCGACCGGAACCGTGGTGCTGGAGCGGGGTCTCGGGGGCGCCGCGACGGTGTTGCTCGGCGCAATCGCCTTCGTGCTCTCGATCGGGCGCTTCGACGTGAGCGCGTACGTTTGGCTCGAGGGGATCTTCGTATTCGGGACGATCCTTCTCGCGTTCCTCTTCTTCGCCCGTTCGGCGCGCCCGCTTCTCCGCCTGACAGCACCATGGCTCGAACGCGTTCGCCTCGATCGGCTTCTGCGGGCGTTCTACGAGAGCGTCCACCACTACCGTGGCCGCCCACGGCTTCTGCTTCGCGTGTTCGCCCTCACGTTCGCCGTCCAGACGGTGCGCATCCTCGCGATCTGGGCCACGGCGAGGGCGGTCGGCATCGAGCTCGAGGTGCTCGTCTACTACGTCATGGGCCCGCTGCTCTTCCTCGTTTTGCTCGTGCCCTTCACGCTGAACGGGATCGCCGTCCGCGAGGCGTTCTTCGTCAGCTTCCTCGGCAGTCTCGGCATTGGCGCTGAGCAGGCGTTTGCAGCGGGGTTTCTCTTCTTCCTCGTCACCCTGATCATGGCGCTGCCGGGTGGGGCGATTCTTCTCTGGGAGGGACTTCGCGGGGGGAAGACGCGGCCTCGGGTCGAGCATGGCTGACGTCTCGGTCGTCGTCGTCACCTACGACGCGCTTCCCTGGATCGAGCACTGTCTCGAGAGCGTGCGCGGCGTCCCAACCGTTGTCGTCGACAACGGCTCGAGCGACGGGACGGCAACGTTCGTGCGGGAGCGCTTTCCCGATGTCGACGTGATCGAGTCCGAGAACCTCGGCCTTGCCGCAGGCTGGAACACGGGCATCCGCGCTACGGACAGCCGCTACGTCCTCCTCTTGAACGCGGACGCCTGGCTCGTCGGGGACGCGCTCGGCCGGCTGGTCGAGTTTGCCGATTCACGTCCGAAAGCGGCGTTTGTGGGGCCGCGTCTTTCCAACCCGAACGGAACGCTGCAGCGCTCGGTTCGTGGCTTCCCGACGCTCTGGAGGCTGGCGACCGAGTATCTCGGCATACGCAAGCTCGCGCCACGCTCGCCTGCGCTGAACGCGTTCTACGCCGGCGGCTTCGACCACGACCAAGTGCGTGACGTCGAATCCGTCATGGGCGCGTGCATGCTCGTCCGCCGCGCTGCCCTCGCCGATGTCGGCTTCGCCGACGAGAGCTTCTTCCTCTTCAGCGAAGAGACCGACTGGCACTATCGAGCCCGGCAGACGGGGTGGGAGATCGTCTTCTTTCCCGGCACCGAGTGCGTCCACGTCCGGGGCGCGTCGCATGCGGGACGTCTCTACCACGAGAACTTGCGGGGACACCTACGCTTCATTCGGAAGCACCGGGGAGCGCGCCAGGCGGAATGGGCGAGGCGTCTCCTGCTCGCTGCGCTGCGGCTGCGGGCGGCGATCTTCCGAGGTGAGCGCGGTCGCGCATACCGCGAAGCAGGGTCCTGGCTCGCCTCCGGAGACGTGGCGGAGATCCTGAGACGATGAGCAACATCGAGCTCTACCTCCGGCTCATCCTCGGAACCGGGCTCGTGCTGGCGCCGGGCTGGGCTCTCGCCCGCGCCCTCGGCGTTCGCAGCGTCGCGGCGACGCTTGCGTGGTCGCTGACGCTTGTCTTCGCAGCGCTCGGGGTGACGTTCGCGCTCGGCGCCTCACTCACGCTCGCGATCGCGTTGCTCTTCGTAGCCGGGGTGGCGGCGGGTGTCAGCTGGTATCTGCGCAGGAGCCGGACCTCCGAGCGGATCCCCTGGCGCTGGGCGGCCGCAGGCGCGGGCGCCTCCCTCGGCATCGGCCTGTGGCGGGTTGCAGGATCCGTGCAGGGAGACGGCCTCTTCCATCTCGCGCGAGCGCGAAAGATTCTCGAGCTCGACGACCTCTCGCTGAAGGCGGTCGGGGAGTTCGCCGACGCCAGCCTCCATCCGGGCTACGCGTTCCCGCTCTGGCACGGATTCCTCGCGCTCGTGTCCCGGATCTCCGGGGCAGACCTCGAGCTGGTGGTGCTCCATCTCCCCTCGATCCTCGCCGTGCTCGCGGTCGTGATCGCCTACGAGGCCGGCTGGGCGCTGTTTCGGAGCGTCTGGGCGGCCGGCGCGGTCGCCGGCGCGCAGGCCGGGATCATCTGCTTCGCTCCCGGCTCGGGCGGCGCCTACGCCTTCCTCTCGCTGCCGGCGACGTCGTCGCGGCAGCTGCTCGTGCCCGCAGCGCTTGCGCTCGCGCTTTCCGCTCTGCGCCTGCCTTCTCGGGCGCTCTTGGCCTCGACCGCCGCCGCCGGCTTCGTGCTCGCTGTCGTGCATCCCACCTACGCGATCTTCCTCTGGCTCCCGTTCGTCGGGTTCCTGCTCGTCCGGGCGCTCTGGACGAGACTCGACCTGCGACCCGGAGGGGCGGCCCTGGCGGCGCTCGTGCTGCCGGCGGCGTTCTTCATGCTCTGGCTGATCCCGATCGTCGCCGACACGGGCTCGGTCTCTCCCGATCGCGAGGAGATTCGGCGTGCGTTCGAGCAGTATCCGGGCCAGCTCGACATCCGCTCGGAGACGAGCTACAGCCTCGCTCCGGAGGTCTTCACGAGGAGCGGGCCCGTGGCCGTTCTTGCGCTGCTGCTGATCCCTCTGGCCGCATTTGCCGCCCGCAGGCGCTGGTCCGCGTTCGTGGTCGGCGGGTCACTCGCCGTGCTCGTGTGCATGCTCGTCCCAGTCCTCTTCACCACGCTCTCCGACCTCGTCTCCATCTCCCAGGCGCGGCGCGCGGCCGGGTTCCTGCCGTTTGCCTTCGCCTTCGCCGGGGGGCTCGGCGTTCTCTCACGAGTCCTCTGGCCCTGGCTTCCTCCGATAGCCCTCGTCGCCGGGGCGGTCCTGCAGTACCTCTATCCGGGTGACTTCGACTACGCCTTCGACGACCCCGGTCCCGCCTGGGTCGTGTGGCTCGCGGTGATCGGCGCCGCTGCCGCCCTCGTTCTCGGCTTCGTCCGCCGCAGCCGTCCCCCCGTGGAGGACACTGCCGGACTCGCCGCCGCGTTCTTCCTGATTCCGGTCGTCGCCGTGGGCCTGGCCAAGTGGAGCCCGCCGTCGACACCTCCCCTGGGATTGCTCTCACCGGGACTTGTGGAGGCCGTGCGCGAGAACGTGCCGTACCGCTCGATCGTGTACTCGGATCAGGAGACGAGCTTCCGGATCGCCGCCTTCGCACCTGTCTATATCGCGGTCGCGCCGCCCGGTCATGTCGCCGACACGATGGTGAACCGGCCGTTCGAGCGGGCGCGCGAGGCTCGTGCTTTTCTGAGAACCGGCGATCTGGCGATCCCGAGGAGCTACGGCGCGCAGTACCTCATAGTCGACCGCGCGCGCGGGCGACCGCGCGCGTTCGATCTTCGGGAGCTCTACCGCGACGCCCGCTTCGTTCTTTACCGGCTGCCCCCGGAGCCGTAGCCCCCGCCGCCGGGCGTCTCGATCCGGAGGAGATCTCCGGGCTCGAGATCCCTGGTGACGAAGGCCGGCAGCTCCTCACCGTTCAAGAGGTTTCGGCCCGGAAGCCCGTCCTCGCCGCCCGCGGCTCCGCGCGGCGGGAGCTGGCGACGTTGGGTGAGGAGCGAGAGGCGGCAGCGCTCCAGCACTCGTAGCTCGCGAATCACTCCGTCTCCGCCACGAAAGCGGCCCGCGCCACCCGAGCCGCGGCGCAGCTCGTAGCGCTCGATCCTGAGCGGATATGAGAGCTCGAGCGCCTCCACGGGGGTGTTGAGCGTGTTTGACATGGCGACGTGGACCGCGGACGGGCCGTTCGCATTGGGGCACGCTCCCTGTCCGCCCCCGATTGTCTCGTAGTACGTGAAGCGGTCGTTTCCGAGGACGACATTGTTCATCGTCCCCTGACCCTGCGCGGGGACCGGAGCCGCTTGCGCGAGCGCGGCGAAGACGACGTCCACGATCCGACTCGAGGTCTCCGTATTGCCTGCGGCGACAGCAGCGGGTGGCTGCGCGTTGACGAGACAGCCCGCGGGCGCGCGAACGGTGACCGGAGTGAAGGCCCCTCCCGAAGCGGGAAGGTCGGGCGCGGTCACGCAGCGAACCACATAGAAGCAGGCCGAGCGAGTGACCGCGAGCGGGCAGTTGAGATTGCCGTTGTGC
>JBPCMD010000052.1:0-12424 GCA_051002595.1 Gaiellaceae bacterium | reverse complement strand
CCCTTGGGGCTCTGCCGGGGCTCCCCCCGTCGGTCGCAGACGAGCACCCGCTGCACCTGCGGGACCAGCAGGTCGTGCAGCCACTGCGCCTGGGTCCCTTCCTCGAAGGTGACGTGCACGGCGCCGCGCATCCCGCGGAACCACTCGACGATCGCCGGCGCCTCGGTGGGCAGGATGGTCCGCGCGATCACCCGTCCACTCTCCTCCCGCACCGAGGCGACCGTGGTTGCCTGATGCACATCCAACGCGACATACTTGGTCGTTCGTTTCATGAGAGCCGCTCCTTGCTGCGGTGGTCCATGGGTCTGAGGTGACTCCATGGTAGCAGCAAGGGGCGTGCTCTCAACATGCGTTAGACGGACCACACCTGCTATCACCACCCGCGGAGCACGTCGCGTGCGACTTCTTGGTGCCGGCCTTCTGCCGCTCCTCACCCTCGGCGGATGTCTGGTCGATCACGTGGAGCGCCGAGCAGAGCGGACGGGGCCAGCGGTAGCTCGCACCGACGTGTTCAGTGCCACGGCGGCGCGAATGAGCGATTCAACGCCTTTTCATCAATCTTGTCGCCCTCATGGAAATCGATGGCACGCCGGGTGTTGCCGTCGAGGCTGGAGTTGAAGAGGCCTGAAGGGTCCTCCAACGAGGCGCCCTTGGCGAAGGTCATCTTCACGACGTTCTTGTACGTCTCACCGGTGCAGATTATTCCGGCGTGCGACCACACCGGGACCCCTCTCCATTTCCACTCCTCGACCACTTCGGGGTCGGCCCGCTTGATGAGCATTCGGACCCGAGCGAGCGTCTCGCCGCGCCAATCACTCAGCTCCTTGATTCTCGCATCTATCAGCTGGGAGGGAGAGTCTTCTCCTTTTCCTTCCATCGAGCCGCCTTTCCTCTTCATGGTTGTTGTCGCTCGCCCGTCACTTGAGCATCGCTAGTCAAGTACTTGCGGGCTGATGGCTTGGCGTCCGCTCACCCACGCACGCGCCTCGTACTGGACGCTCACAGTCGTTCGCCGGGCAATTGGCTGGCTTCACCCAATCGGCGAACTGAGCTTCGTCGAACTGGTCGTCCTCGTGGATGTCGAGGTAGTAGCGCACTTCCTTCTGGCTTGGACTCACCGGGGGGACAGGAGACAGCGACATGCCGCGGAAGAAAAGCACGTTGAAGAATTCGTATAGCAATGGAGGCCGAGGAACTAGCCCTGCCCCTCGACTCCGTAGAGCGGCGTGTTCCATTTGACCGCCTTGCGCACGCCGGGGACGGTGCGCACGGTGATCTCATCGATGCGGCCCCCGACGTCGCTTTTCCAGCCCGGCATGGCCTAGCAGCGTGACAGCCACGCCGACGCTGACCAGCGCGATCAGCAGGCCGGCGATGCCGATGGTGCGCATGGAAGCCATCGCCCGGGCGAACAGTTAGCGTGCAAGGCGCACCTTGGGGCCTGGGGGCTGGGGATTGGGGAGAAGCCCGAGGGCACTTGGAAATTGACCGCATCGCCGGGCAACCGGAGTCTAGAGAGCTCGGTACCCCCCTCACCGAGAGATCTACGGCTTCGGGAAGGCGGGTCTCCTCGAGGCGGATGGCCGTCTCGCTCATGAACGACGATCCCTCAGGATCGTCTTGAACCTGTGACGGGCATCAACGGGAACGAGGGTCGGCGAATCAACCCGCTGGCGGCGAGCTGTCGCCGCTGCCGGAGTACGCTAGGCGCGAGTTCGCGCTCGACGCCGCGAGCGGGCTATTGTCTCGATCGCGTTCCGGTTCCTAACCGCGACAGCTGTTCAAAATCGGCGCTGTCCTTCGCAGCCTCTTCGGGATCATCGCGAGGCGACGACTTGGCACGCATCAGGGGAGTCAACCCGACCAGGCGCGAGCGCACTCCGCGTAGTTCACCCACATCGTTAGCGAGTGCTTCCCCGGACCACGCTCCCCGGCCTTGGCGCAGAGGCGTGAAGACCCCGCCGTCGGGGTGGCGGACGAGATATTTCAGCTCAAGCCGGACCGACTCGCGTTCATAGCCGGTGCCTCCGTCCTCATCATCCAACGGGGCATGTCGCCAACCGTCCTCTTCAAGCATCTCCGCGATGCGTGGAACCTCCTTCAGCCAGATGGCTAAATCGACATCATCGTGCGCTCGAGTAACTGAGCCCGCGTAGAAGTCGACCGCCCAGCCCCCGAATAGCCAGTAGTCAATCTCTTTCTCTTTGAACAGGTCGCTCACCCGCGCGAGCGCGGCCAGTTGCTGCGATGCCAGCGCATCGGCGATCGGCGTGTTCTTCTCGTATTCCCGCCTGTCGGCACCCTCCCCGCCCCGCTCCCCGCTTGTGTCGTGCGAGTCGGTCGGTGCGTCGGAGGCATTTGGAACCTCCGGAGGAAGCTTCACCCAAAGAAAATCGGTCATGTTCTGGTCTATCGGCATTGGCACAGTTCGTCCGAGGTAGGTCATGTTCTGGTCTATCGGCATTGGCACAGTTCGTCCGTGGTTGAATAGGCGCGAAATTGAATCGCGTGCTAGTTCCAATAGGTCGGCAGCGAGATCCCGCACGCCCCCCTGAGGCGGCGCGCACGTCACCGTGTACGTATCGAGTCCGGTGTGGAATACGTCTGCCACGGTCCAGACGGCTCCCCCTGGGCCTCGAACCTGACCGCCGAGCCGTGGGGGTTCATGCATGTATCGACCCTCGCTTGTGTCGTCGGGAAAAAAGAACAGCACTCGGACACTTGGCTCTCTCTGCTTTACCGCCTCATTCACAGGGTCGGTCGCTCGATGAGGCACGGTGGCAACCCGGGACGTCCTTACACAGGTCGCCGTGTAGGTGTCGCTGCCGTAGTCGATGACCTGTGCCACCGTCCAGACGGCTCCGCGTGGGCTTCGCACACGACTGCCGAGCCTTGGAGGTTCGCGCATGTGTCGAATCTGACGGGAGTGCCGAAAGATGAACAGTACAGTCGCAACCCGTTCGCGCACGGAAGGAAGTATCCCCTCTAATCGAGGGACTCAAAACCGACTGCTTGCTCGAGGCCGGTAGGCGATTAGGTAGGACCGTCTGTCAAATCCCGCGGCCGACGTGCATCTCGACGAGCCCGGCGCCGAGGAACACCTGCGTCCCTACTGGCGGGTCCCACCCACGCGTCGGAGCACGTGTCCGTAGGTGTTGTCGAGCATCGCCGGTAACGCCCCACGGGCGCGGGAGAGCTCGAACAGGCTCACGCCCGCGGCGATCGAAAGGCTCGCATACGTGTGCCGTAGCGCGTATTCCGTGTGTGCTCGGGGCCGGTCGCCCGTAGCGCCGGGTTCGACTCGCGGCGGTGACGCCACGGTGAGAGCGCCGAGACGCCCGCCACGCGTTTCCGGAAAGAGCACGCGGGTATCGAGCGGTGTCGGGTGCTCGTCGAGCACTTGCGCCGCTCTTGCGGGCAGAGCGACGCCTCGTGTCGAGCGCTCCGTTTTCCCATTGGCTTGACGACGCCTTCGACGACGGTGCGGCGAGTGGTGACGACGCGCGCCTGGTGGTCGACGTTGGCACGCTCGAGCACCAACCATTCGCAGGGCCGGGTTCGGGTGAGGAGCGATGAGCGAAGCACACGTCTGGGAACGATCACTCGTGTACGCGCCAAACCCCACCGACACAAGTTCGAGATGACTGAGCGGCCGCGCGACGAGAGTTTTCGCCGAGGAGAGCGGCACGAAGAACGATAAACCAGCTCCTCCGCGAGCGCCGCCAGGCGCCCGAACCTCAGACCGAGACGCACGCTGGCGATAAACACGCTCCTCCGTAGGGTTGCAGACTCCCGCCACTCGATGACGACAGCCGCAAAGGCCTGACGTGGTTCTACGGATTGAAAGTGGGACGACTTCAGGGCGATCGTCTCGACGGAGGACGGCTTTGCGGTTCGCAGCCGGTGCGGGTGCAACATGACGCCGGTGCTGCCCGAGCTACGTGCTTTCCCTCCCGACCTCGTGCTCGATTGGCGAGTCGTCGCCTCGAGAGGCAGCGAGCCGTATCTCCCGCTGTTCGCCGGCGCCGCGGAAGGTTTAAGGTAATCCTCACGAGGAATCGTAGGAGCGGGTGCCATGCCGCCGATCAGCACCCCAGGAGGTTCAACCGTGTCACTCACCCGAGACACGAAGGAAGGTCAGGCGCGACCAACCTTTAGTGAAGGGGGCCAGGGCAGTGTCGAGTACGCGCTGATTATCGGGAGTGTCGCCGTTGTTTTGATTCTGGCCATGCTCTTCGTCGCTGGAAAGGTCGAGCACCTTTTCAGGGGAACTCCGGAGTCGCCCGAGTTTCGACCACCGGTGGCGATGTGCGACCCAGGCTACTCCGGCGCTTGTATCCCCTCACCGCCGCCGAACCTGAACTGCGACGATCTTCGAGCGCTGGGAATTCGAGGAGGGGTCAGGGTCGTTGGTCAGGACCCGCATGGTCTCGACCCAGACGGAGATGGGATCGCATGTAATTAGTGCGGCGCAAGTTGCAGCTCGGTTCGGAAGGATCGTGCGCCGCAGTGCCTCTACCGCCCGAACCGAGCGCGGCTGTGTGAAGGTCTTGCCGAACTGCTGGCGTCGTGAGGCCGAGCGCGAGTGCGTTCACCTTGTAGACGCATCGCGATCGAACTGGTAGGGGCAACCACAGTTTTCCAGGGATGCAACAATCCCCCGCGATGGTTCCCGAGGCGCAGTTCGACACCACCGAGCACGGGCTCGTCCCCAAGGGCGAGGGCTGGTTCGTCTCGAACGCGCGTGAGGCGCGCTGGCTGCACGCCCCCGGGCGCTCGGCGTTCTGCGATCTCGAAGGGCATACGGACTTCCCGCAGCTGGGGATCAACCTGAGCGTCCTCGAGCCGGGGGTGCCGATGGCGATGTACCACTGGGAGGCCGATCAGGAGGACTTTCTCGTACTCACGGGCGAGGCGCTGCTCATCATCGAGGGTGAGGAGCGCCCACTTCGGCAGTGGGATCTCGTGCACTGCCCGGCCGAGACGAAGCATGTCATCGTCGGCGCTGGAAAGACGTCTTGCCTTGTGCTGGCAGTCGGCGCCCGCGAGCACCAGAACGCCTCGGGCTGGGGTGGCTACAGCGTGGACGGGGTCGCGCAGCGCCACGGCGCCGGCGTGGAGCAAGAGACGACCGACGTGCGGCAGGCGTATGCCGCGCTCACGAGGCGTGAGCCGACCCGCTACCGCGAGGGCTGGCTACCCGAGTAGGAGCATCAGCGGGTTTGCGGCTGCGCGGGTACGGTCAAGCAAATGCTGGAACGGTGCACGGCCGTTGTCCGTCTCGTAGATTCCCAGCTTCTGCAGAGTCCCTGTACCGAAATGAGGAGGCAAGAATGGCAGTTGCACGCGTCACCGAGATCAGCTCGACATCGAGCACCAGCTTCGAGGATGCGATCAAGCAGGGCCTCGAGCGCGCGAACTCCACTCTTCGCAATGTGAAGAGCGCGTGGATCAAGGAGCAGCAGGTTCGCCTGGACGGGGGCTTGGTCACCGAGTACCAGGTGAACATGCTCGTCACCTTCATCCTCGACGAGTGACTTGTTGGCGCAAGACCGGAATCCGCTAGCGCGGATTCCGGTCGCGCGGACCAAGACCCCTTCATGGGGTCCAGGGACTAGAGCGTTCCGGGGCGTGAGGCAGGCAGCCTTCGAGCTCGGTCGCGTCGCGAATCTGAAAGACGTCAGGGTGGTCAGTCCATGAGCGCGCGCACTGCGGCCCGGTCTATCGGGTCGCCGGCGGCGATGAGCTCGCGCGCCGCGTCCACCTTGTCCCACACGTTCCAGAGCAGGAACCCTCGCGGCTTGCCGTCCTCGACGTAGCAGACGACGCCCTTCTTGTTTGGCTCCGCCCACTCGGCGACGGTCTCCAGGCTCGAGTCCACGTCGCCGACGGCCTCGTAGCCGAGGTCGAAGAGGTCCGAGTAGAAGTACGGGAGATAGTCGTACGGCGTGTCGGCGCCGGCCAGGTTCGCCCCGACGGAGGCCCCGTGCGAGTTCGCATGGTTCTCGTGCTCGATCCGGCGAAGGCCGCCAAGCGGCTTTGCGGGAAAGCGGGCGACGTCACCGGCGGCGAAGACGTCTTCGTGTCCTTCGACGCGGCCATACTCATCGACGAGGACGCCGTCGTCGACAGCCAGACCCGCCTGCCCGGCGAGGTCGGTCCGTGGCTCGATTCCGAGCCCGGCGACGACGACGTCAGAGTCGATCGAACGTCCGCTAGCGGTTACGACACGGAAGCCCGCAGCTCCCGCGCGCCCGATCTCTGCGACCTTCTCCTGGGGGAGGACGTCAACACTCTTGGATTTGTAGTAGTCGTTGACGAACGCCGAGAGATCGGCAGGGAACACCTTCGCGCCGATTCCGGCCCCGGGGAAGACCATGGTGACCGCGCACTCGTTGATGGCCAGTGCGGCCGCGATCTCGGAGCCGATGAAGCCCCCGCCGATCACCGTCGCTCGCACCCCTTCTCCCGCGAGCGCGCGCAGGCGGTGGTAGGTGTCGAGCGTCCGGTAGTAGATGACGTCGTCCGGAGCGCTCGGGAGCCTGCGCGGAGTGCCGCCGGTCGCCAGGAGCAGCCGCTCGTAAGAGTGCCTCTTACCCGCGTCGTCGGTGACCGTGTGCCCGTCGAGATCGAGAGAGACAATCGCGCGACCGAGATGGATCTCGACGTCGAGCTTTGGCGTGCCTCGCCAGATCGAGCTCTCCTTCTCGCCTTTCCAGAGCCCCTTCGTCAACGGCGGTCGCGCATACGGGTCATGCGCTTCCTCGGCGAAGAGCCCGATCGACCCCTTCTTGTCGTGCTCACGGATGCCCTTGCAGGCCGCATCCCCGGTCATGCCGCCGCCGACGATCAGGTATCGGTACTCGGCCACTGTGCGTGATCCTAGTGATCCGCTTCGCAGCGACGGCGCGGCGCCGGATCGTGTCCGCCCCGGCTGTGCGCCAACCTCCGATCGAGCATCTAGAGTCCTGCGCGGCGTGAAGAGAGCGCGAACGTCCCCTTACGTCGTCGCTGCGATCGTCGCCGGCGCCCTCACGCTGCCGGTCGTCACGGGCGCGGGCGCGCAGCCCACGGCGAGCGCGCGGGAATCCGCGATCTTCTACTACCCCTGGTACTCGACCCCCGTCCGGGATGGACGCTGGGCGCACTGGTACGTGGAGCGCGAAGGCACGCCGGTTCTGTCCACACCGTACTTCCCGAGCCGCGGTCTCTACTCGTCGTCGAACGGGCGGATCGTCGCCGCGCAGATGCGCGAGATCGCGGCGACAGGTGTGACGACCGTCGTCGTGTCCTGGTGGGGCGTCGGCTCGCCCGAGGCCGAGCGGCTCCCTCTCGTCGTCGAAGCCGCCCGGCGCCACGGACTCGAGATCGCGGTTCATCTCGAGCCGTACCGTGGACGCACTCCCGAGCAGACCGCGGTCGACATCGCTCGGCTGCAAGTCACCGGCGTCACGGACTTCTACATCTACGACGCGGACCGCGACCCCGCAGGCGCTTGGGCTGACGCGCTCGCCGATCTCGAGGACGCGCGCATCTTCGGCAACACGACGCTCGTCGGTCGCGCCAAAGCGTCGGACTTCGACGGCCTCTACACGTACGACGTCGTCACGTGGACGGGCTCGACGTTCCGTCGCCTCTGCACGCAGGCGCACCGAGTCGGCCTCCTCTGCGCGCCGTCGGTCGGGCCCGGCTACGACGCGCGTCTTGCGACGAGCGACCGGGCGGTGAAGCCGCGTCTGCACGGCTCGACGTACGACCGGATGTGGAAGACCGCGCTCAGTGCGGACGCTGACCTCGTCACGATTACGAGCTACAACGAATGGCAGGAGGGGACGCAGATCGAGCCCGCGCAGGCACAGGTCGAGCGGCCAGGGTACGAAGGCGCCTGGGGGAGACACGGACTCGCCGCGCGGCGTGCGTACCTGGACGCGACGGCGCGGTGGACTGCGCGACTACGGGCCTTGGCGGGCTAGTAGAGCGCGGCCGCGAGCCGCCGGCGATACGCGACCGTCAGCGAGTGGTCCTGGCCGAGATGGTCGAAGACCGCGACCGCGAGCTCGCGGAGCCGCTCTTTGGCGGGAGGTTCCGCGTCACCGATGGCGTCGAGGATGAGGAGAAGAGCGGCCTCCTCGTCGCCTGCTTCGAGAGCGATGAGAACATCCGAAAGCTCGCCACTTTCGCGGAGCTCCTCGAGCGCGCGCTCCAGGCGCGGAGGCGCGAGTAGCGCGTCGACGAACGTCGCAACCCCAGCAGGCGAGCGCACGCCGACGAACCCGGCCACGACCCGGCCGTCCCGAAACGCCTTGACCGCCGGAATGCCCTGAATGCGATGTTCGGCCGAGAGCGCGGGATTCGCATCGACGTCGATCTTGGCCAGCTCCACTGCGCCTGCGCGGCTCTCCACCTCGCGCTCGAGCACTGGGCCGAGCGCGCGGCACGGTCCGCACCACGCCGCCCAGAAGTCCACGATCACCGGAACCTCGCGAGATCTCTCGACGACATCTCGCTCGAACGTCGCTTCGCTGACATCAGCCACGGTCATGTCTGTCTATAACGCCGGACTTGGCGCGGATCATCCCTTGACGACATCGGCTGAGCAGCTCGCTACGAGGGCGCCCGCGACGTGCTCGGGCGCGACTCCCTCGAGAGAGCGGCGCCCGAGGTCGATCTCGATTCCCGGCCACTCGTCCAGCCCGAGCGCGCGTGCTCCGAGCTCCGATCCGAAGCGCAAGAGCTCGTTGATCGTGAAGATCCCGCGACGTCCCGTCTGCCGCCGCGCGATCCCCTCGAGCTCGCGGAGCTCCTCGAACGGGTCGATGCGCACATTCGAGTCGGTCCCGATGCAGAGAGGAATTCCGCGTCCGCGGATCCGCTCGGCGGGCAGGAAGCCGTCGCCGAGATCCGCCTCCGTCGTCGGACAGGCGCAGATGGTTGCCCCAGTCGAGGCGAGGAGGTCGAGCTCCGCGCCGTCGGCGTGTGTTGCGTGGACGACGGTGGCTCGCTCTCCGAGACATCCGGTGCGGGCGAGAAGCTCGATCGGCCGGCAGCCGTGCTCGGCGAGGCACTCCTCGATCTCCTTCGGCTGCTCGTCGGCGTGCACGTGCAGCGGGAGCTCCTCGCGGCTGGCAAAGCGCCCGATCTCCTCGAGCCAGTCGACCGGGCAGGCGCGAACGGAGTGGGGGGCGAGGCCGACGCGAATGCCAGCGGCTCGTAGCTCCTCGATCTCGGAGAAATACGCTCGTGTGGACTCTTGGCGGAAACGGGGGATGCCGCCGCGCGCGTACGCCACGTACAGGAGCACCAGCTCGATACCCGCCGCCATCGCGGCCTCCGCCGCTACGAGAGCCTCGGCGAGTCCCAGGTAGTGGAACTCCCCGACCGCGGTAAAGCCCGCGGCCCGCATCTCCCGGTACGCAGCCTCGTACGAGACACGGACAAGGGCGGGTGTCTGCCGCTCGGCCTCGGCGAGCATGTTCTCCCGCCAAGCCCAGAAGTCGCCGCCTGCGGCTCGCCCGCGTAACGCTCGCTGGAAGGTGTGACTGTGCGCGTTGACGAAGCCGGGCAGCGGAAGAGTCTCGGACACGAGGCGCGACGCTAGCAGGGGCATAGGGTTCACCCAGTGAGCTGGCGCGGGCAGCGACGACACATTCCGAACGCTCTGACGCTGGCGCGCTTCGCGGCGATTCCCGTCTTCGTCTGGCTTTACCTGCGCGCGGGGGACGGCGCGGCGTGGGGCGCGGGGCTCTTCTTCGCCGGCGCAGCCCTCACCGACCAGATCGACGGCTACCTGGCCCGATGCTGGGATGTGCGTTCCGCGTTCGGGAGAGTCGCCGATCCGCTCGCGGATCGAATGATGATCGGCGCCGCGGTCGTCCTCATGTGGGCGACCGGCCGGATCCCCCTCGCCGCGGCTGTCCTCGTGCTCGCCCGTGACCTGGCCCTCGTGCTGGGATACAAGCTGCTCGCTCCGAGGGGCTTCGAGCTCGAGGTGACCTTCCTGGGCAAGCTTGCGACTTGGGTCCTGTACGCGGCGCTCGGATTCGTGCTCGTGACCGAGGAGGGCACGGCGTGGCCGCTCGCGATCCTCTGGATCGGCATCGCGTTGGCGCTCGCCGCGGGGGCGCAATACCTCGTACAAGCTCGGCGCGCGCTGAGGCCGTCGTAGGGCGGCGCTTGCCTCGCCCTACACCCCTGGATTGGGCAGGGACGGACAACCTCGCCGCGAATGTAAACTCTCAAGCTGAGGTTGACCCCTTGGAACGGGTGCTGCTTTACTCATGACCGACGAGAAAGGCGACCGGTGGAACCACATCCCGACCTGACCACATTGTCCGACGACGGCCTTCGGGTCATGATTCGCGAGCTCGAGCAAGAGGAGGACAAGATCTCCTTCGAGCGACGCATGTTGCACGGGAGGATCGACATTCTCCGTGCCGAGCTCGTCGCGCGCCTTCGCGAGCAGGTGAGCGCAGGGGAGGCCAAGCTCGCGGACGTAGGGCGGCTCAGCGAGATCTTGACCGCGAAGGCGGCTCCCAAGGCAGAAGACGAGTGAGTCACGTCTATTGCCCGGAGTGCGGCTTCCAGAATCCGGAGACATCCAATTACTGCTCGCGCTGCGGTGCGCTCATCGTCCCGGAGGCGGGCGCGGAGACCACGATGGCCTTCGATGTGGACGAGGGTGGTGACGAAGGCGAGTCGCTTCTGGAAACTCTCGGAATCACCGGTCCAGCTCTCGTCGTCCGCTCGGGTGGAGGGATCGCCGGCCAGCCGTTCCAACCAACCGGGCCGCTGACCCTAATCGGCCGCTCGCCCGAGTGCGACATCTTCCTCGACGATGTGACCGTCTCGCGCCGTCATGCGGAGATCGCGCGCGAGGACGACATCTTCACCATCCGCGATCTCGAGAGCCTGAACGGCACCTACGTCAACCGCAAGCGCATCGAGTCGACGGTGCTCGAGGACGACGACGAGGTGCAGATCGGCAAGTACCGGCTGACGTTCCTGCAGCGATGAGCACCGTGACGTCCCGGCGACGAGAGCGGGGAGGAGCCGACCCGGGCCTCCGCACCATCGGAGCCGTGTGCGAGGAGCTCCGTGACGCGTTCCCGGACATCTCGGTGTCGAAGATCCGCTACCTGGAGGATCAGGGCCTCATCGTGCCGCAGCGGACGCGGGGTGGATATCGCCTGTTCGCGCCGGAGGACATCGAGCGCCTGACGACGATCTTGCGCCTCCAACGCGACGAGTTCCTGCCGTTGCGCGTCATTCGAGAGGCGCTCGACGGCCCGGGCGCCTCGACGGACCGGACGAGGCGGCGGAGCGTCGGGCTCACCGAGAGCGAGGATGAGATCGACGGCGCGGAGCTGTGCGAGCGTGCGTCGGTGAAACTCGATTTTGTGAAGGAGCTCGAGGAGTACGGCGTCGTCCGCTCACGCGTCGAGGGGGGCGAGCGTCTGTATCCGGAGAGCGAAGCCGGCATCGCCGCGGCCTGCGGCCGGCTCGCGCGCTTCGGGATCGACGCGCGCCACCTCCGAACGTTCCTCACCGCCACGGGGAGGCAAGCATCGCTCGTGGAGCAGCTCGTCGCGCCCGGTTTGCGGTCGCGCAATCTGGAGCGGCGCAAGGGAGCTCTCGACGATCTCGAGTCGCTCGCCCGAGTCGCGCAGGAGCTCTCACACCTGCTCTTCCTCCGCGAACTGCGCGGCGCGGTAGAGCGAAGCTCTTGACCTTGGATCTCCGCAATCGCATCGTCGACGTCCCCGACTTCCCGACCGAGGGGATCGTGTTCAAGGACGTCATGCCGCTGCTCGCCGATCGCGAGTACCTCGCGGAGACGGTACGCCTGCTCGCCGAGTGGTCGCGGGCGCGCGAGCCGGACGTGATCCTCGGCGCCGAAGCTCGTGGCTTCATCTTCGGCGGCGCGCTCGCCCACGAGCTCGGGGTTGGATTCGTCGCCGCCCGCAAGCCGGGCAAGTTGCCGCGCGAGACAGTGGAGGCGACCTATGCGCTCGAGTACGGAACGGACAGCCTGCACGTGCACCGTGACGCGATCGCTGCCGGCGCGCGAGTCATCGTTCTCGACGACGTGCTCGCGACCGGCGGCACGGCCAGGGCGAAGGTGGACCTCGTCGAGCAGCTCGACGGCATCGTGGCGGGCGCTCTCTTCGTGATCGAGCTGACGTTCCTCGGCGGGCGCGACCGGCTCGACGGCTACGACGTTCACTCGCTGATCCAGTATTAGGGCCTGTCCGGAAAGTGGCTCAGGGCGCCTGACATACGCGACGCACCACGATGCAGTGTCCTCGCGCAGATATCCCTGCATATCTGCGCTCCCTGCGTCCTCGCCTGCGGCACGTCCCACACGCCATTCACCGTGACCACCTTCCGGACAGGCCCCTCAGGCCTGCAAAGCCTGGCCTGAAGA
>JBPCMD010000051.1:0-33429 GCA_051002595.1 Gaiellaceae bacterium | reverse complement strand
CGGTAAGTGTCCAGATCTTCGAAGAAGGGGCCCTTCGTCCAGGATCGCCTTCTCGGCCGGATCGAGGCGATGAACGCGACCGGAGAGAAGCGGATGGTCCGCACCTGGTCGCGAACGTCGACCATCTTCCCCGAGATGGTCGGGCACACGATTGCGGTCCACGACGGCCGAAAGCACGTCCCCGTCTTCGTGACCGAGCAGATGGTCGGCCACAAGCTCGGCGAGTTCGCGCCCACCCGGACGTTCCGGAGCCACTCCGGCGACCGCCAGGCCCAGGTGAAGAAGCGCACATGAGTGTTCAGGCAACAGACGACCGCCAGCGGGTGCGCGCTCAGGCCAAGTGGGTGCGGACATCCGCGCGGAAGGCGCGGCTCGTGCTCGACCACATTCGCGGGCGTTCGGTTCCCGAGGCTCGGACCGTCCTCGCCTTCAGCACTCGTGCGGCCGCGACAGATGTCGAGAAGGTGCTTCGCTCGGCGGTCGCGAACGCGGAGGCAAACCATGGCCTCGACGGAGACGACCTCGTCGTCGAGGTCGCGTACGCCGACGAAGGCCCGACGCTGAAGCGCTGGAAGCCGCGCGCTCGCGGCCGGGTCAACCGCATCCGCAAGCGGACGTGTCATGTCACGCTCGTGCTCGCCGAGGTCTCGGAGCCCGCAACCCGGCGTCGACGCCGACCGAGAGCCGATGCGCCGGCCGAAACCGCCGCGCCGGTCGCCGAGAGCACAACTTCCGCCTCGAAGCCCAAGGCCTCGAGACGACGAAAGAAGAAGGAGGCTGTCGCCTAATGGGCCAGAAGGTGCATCCCGGCGGGTTCCGCGTCGGCGTCATTCACGACTGGAAGTCGAACTGGTGGACCGGGCGGCAGGAGTTCGCGGCCTACCTGCTGGAGGACGTCAAGATCCGCAAGCACATCCTCGACAAGCTCTCGCATGCGGGGCTCTCCGACATCCTCATCCGCAAGGACAAGCAGCGGATCACCGTGGACATCTACACGGCCCGCCCCGGCATCGTGATCGGCAAGTCCGGCGTCGAGGTCGACGCGCTGCGCCGGGACTTGCACACGCTCACGCAGAAGAACGTCCACATCAACATCAACGAGATCAAGCGTCCCGAGCTCGACGCGAAGCTCGTCGCCCAGTCGATCGCCGAGCAGCTCGAGAACCGCGTGAGCTTCCGCCGCGCGATGAAGCGCTCACTGGCCTCGGCGATGCGATCCGGAGCTCAGGGGATCAAGATCACCGCCGCGGGGCGTCTCACCGGTGGCGAGATGAGCCGCCGCGAGATGTACTCCGAGGGCCGGGTGCCGCTGCACACGATTCGCGCGGACATCGACTACGGCCAGGCGGAGGCGAAGACGACAGCCGGACAGGTCGGCGTCAAGGTCTGGATCAACAAAGGCGAGATCATGCCCGAGGGCTTCGAAGGCGCTGGCGGTCGCGACTCGCGGCTCGGCGACCAGGATCAGGCGCGCCGGCGACAAGGCTCGTCCGGCGAAGGGCTTGGGGCTTCTCGAGAGGGTCGCGGGCGCACTGTCGACCGCGAGGGTCTCGGCATCGTCCAGCGCAAGCGAAAGGGACAACGTCCCGGCGGCCGCGCCACCCAGCGGCCGCGCGGTGAAGATGTGGGCGCCACGGCTACCGCTACCGAGGCGGAGGCGCAACCGGTGGAGGCTGAGAACGTGGCGACGCCCGAGGTCACGCCCGAGGTGACGCCTGAGGTGGCCCCCGAGCCTGCTCCGGCCGAGGACGAGTCAAGCCTCGCCCCAACGTCCGAGGGTGACGCCTGATGCTGATGCCGCGCAAGACGAAGTTCCGCCGCCATCACCGGGGGCGTCGTGCGGGCTTGTCCAAGGGCCAGACGACGGTGCAGTTCGGGGACTACGGGCTCAAGAGCATGGAGGCAGGTTGGATCTCGAACCGCCAGATCGAAGCCGCCCGCATCGCGGCCACCAGAAAGATCCGCCGAAGCGGCAAGGTCTGGATCAACCTCTTTCCAGACAAGCCCTTCACCAAGAAGCCGGCCGAGACCCGCATGGGCTCCGGCAAGGGCTCTCCCGAGGGTTGGGTCGCGGTCGTCAAGCCAGGCCGAGTCATGTTCGAGCTCGCCGGGGTCGACGAGGAGCTGGCGAAGGAAGCGCTCCGGCTCGCCGGCCAGAAGCTGCCCGTGAGGACGAAGTTCGTAAAGAGGGAGGCCGATCTCTTTGAGAGCTAGAGAGTTGCGAGCTCTGTCCGATGACGAGCTCGACCGGAAGATGGCCGAGACGCGGAGGGAGCTCTTCAACCTGCACTTCCAGACCGCCACCGGCGTGCTCGAGAACAGCGCCCGGCTGCGCACCGCCAAACGCGAGATCGCGCGCATCCTGACCGTCAAGAGCGAGCGTGCCAGAGGGCTGACGACATGACCGAGGAGAATGTGAACCGAAGCGAAGAGACCCAGGACGAGACCGTGACCGACGCCGCCCCTGAGGAGGCATCGTCCGGGACGACCGATGCCCCGGACGGGGTGGCGGACGTCGAGAACGTGCCGGACGAGGCGGCGCCCGACGGCGAGCCTGCGGCGGCTCCCGAGCCGCCCGAGACCGAGCCGGCAACCGAGGCGCCTGCGCCGGCAGCGGAAGGCTCTTCGGCCCCGGAGGCCGAGGCGGTAGGCGACGAGCCTGTTGCGGAAGCGACTCCGGTCGTCGAAGAGGAGCCCGCTGCGGAAACCGTCGAGACGGGCGATGAGGAACCTGCCACCGAGGAGACTTCGGCCTCGAGCGAGAGCTCGGAGTCCCCGGAGCCCGAGCCGGCCGCGGCCGCCGCAGTCTCCGAGCCCAAGAAGAAGAAGAAGCGCCTACCGCGCGCGCTCCGCCCCCAGCGGACGAAGACGAAGCGCGAGCGACCCGCTGAGCGCAAGCCGATCAGCCGCCTCCCGAAGCCGGAGCACGCTCGCGGGCGCCGTCAGGAGCGCCAGGGCAAGGTCGTGTCCGCGGCCTCCGACAAGACGATTGTCGTCCGCGTCGACACCGCGAAGGTGCATCCGATGTACAAGAAGGTGATTCGCCGAAGCACCAAGCTCCACGCGCACGACGCGGAGAACCAGGCGAAGATCGGCGACGTCGTCCGCATCGTGGAGACCAGGCCGATCTCGAAGCAGAAGCGCTGGCGCCTGCAAGAAGTCGTCGAGGCTGCCAAGTGATCCAGCAGGAATCCAGGCTGCGGGTGGCGGACAACACGGGCGCGCGGGAGATCCTGTGCATCCGCGTCCTCGGGGGCTCTCACCGCCGCTACGCGCGGGTGGGGGACATCATCATTGCTACCGTGAAGTCGGCCACGCCCCAGGGCGCGGTCAAGAAAGGTGAGGTCGTGCGGGCGGTTGTCGTGCGCACGAAGAAGCCCTACGGCCGGGACGACGGCACGCTCATCGGTTTCGACGAGAACGCCGCCGTCCTCATCGATCCGCAATCCAACCCGCGCGGGACGCGCATCTTCGGCCCCGTCGCGCGCGAGCTCCGCGAGAAGAACTTCATGAAGATCGTCAGCCTGGCCCCGGAGGTCTTGTAAGTGACTGTGAAGATGAAGGTCAAGAAGGGCGACATGGTTCAGATCATCACCGGCAAGGACCGGGGTAAGCGCGGTCGCGTGCTCGAGGCGCGTCCGTCGGAGAAGAGGGTGATCGTCGAGAACTTGAACGTCTCCAAGCGGCACACGAAGCCGCGCCCGATCAGAGATTCCTCCCGGATGGGCGGAGCGCAGATCGTACCCGGCGGCATCATGGACAAGCCGGCCCCCGTGCCGGTCTCGAACGTGATGGTCGTCTGTCCCGTGTGCGGGCTGCCGACGCGTGTCGGAATCGTCGAGAAGGCGGCCAAGGGCGGAACCGTCCGCGTCCGCGTATGCAAGCGCGAGGGCTGCCGGCAGGAGATCGACAAGTGAGCACCGCCACGGTCACCAGCGACGCGCCTACGCCCGAGACGTACGTGCCGCGCTTGAAGGAGCGGTACGAGACCGAGATTCGCGCGCGGCTCCAGGAGGAGCTCGAGCTCTCGTCGATCATGCAAGCGCCGCGCGTCACGAAGGTGACGCTGAACATGGGCGTCGGCGAGGCCAAGACGGACGCGAAGGCGCTCGACGCCGCCATAGACGAGCTGTCCGTCATCTCCGGGCAGCGCGCGCAGGTGCGGCGCGCGACCAAGTCGATCGCCAGCTTCAAGCTGCGCGAGGGTATGCCCGTGGGCGCGCGCGTGACGCTGCGCGGCGCGCGCATGTACGAGTTTCTCGATCGCCTCACCTCGATCGCGCTGCCGCGGATCAGGGACTTCCGGGGTCTCGATCCCGGCTCGTTCGACGGTCGCGGCAACTACTCGATCGGGATCCGGGAGCAGATCATCTTCCCCGAGATCGACTACGACAAGGTGCCGTCGGTCCGCGGGCTCGACATTGCGATCACCACCTCGGCGACGACGGACGAGCACGGGCGCGCGCTGCTCGGCGCCCTCGGCATGCCGTTCGCCGGAGAGAGAAGGGATTCCTAACGTATGGCCAAGAAGTCGCTCGTCGTCAAGCAACAGCGTGGTTCGAAGCACAAGGTGCGCGCGTACTCGCGCTGCAACAAGTGCGGTCGCCCGCGTGCGGTCTATCGCAAGTTCGGGCTCTGCCGAATCTGCCTGCGGGAGCTTGCCCACCAGGGCGCAATCCCGGGCATGACGAAGTCGAGCTGGTAGGAGGAAGCGTGCTCACCGATCCGATCGCCGACATGCTCACCCGCATCCGCAACGCGAATCGCGCGCTGCACGAGTCTGCGTCCATGCCGACCTCTCGCATGAAGGAGGAGATCGCGCGCATCCTGAAGGACGAGGGCTACATCGCGGATTTCCGAGTTGTCGAGACGAAAGACGAGAAGGACCAGCCGCTGCCGTACAGAACGCTCGTGGTCGAGCTCAAGTTCGCCCGTGACCGCCGCCGCGTCATCACCGATCTCAAGCGTGTCTCCAAGCCCGGCCGACGCGTCTACGCGGGCAAGGACCGCCTGCCGCGCGTGCTCGGCGGGCTCGGCACCGCCATCATGTCCACATCGACCGGGGTGATCACCCACCGCCAGGCCGCCGAGCGCGGCGTCGGCGGCGAAGTGATCGCATTCATTTGGTGATCGGAGATCACCAAATGAATAAGGAAAGAGGATGAAATTCAATGCCTTTCATATCGGATCTTCAACTCCGAAGGAGTTGAAGATCTGATGTCGCGAATCGGCCGCAAGCCCATCGAGCTGCCCTCAGGAGTGATGGTTGCGCTCTCTCCCGGCCGCGTCCAGGTCAACGGCCCGCTCGGCGAGCTGAGCCAGGTCGTGCCCGCGCGCATGCAGATCGAGAAGATCGAGGAGGAGATCGTCGTCACCCGCCCCACGAACCGGGGCGAGGATCGCGCGCTGCACGGTCTCACCCGCACGCTCGTCGCCAACATGGTCGAAGGGGTCACCAGGGGATACGAGAAGCACCTCGAGATTCTCGGAGTCGGCTACCGCGCGCAACTCAAGGGCGCCGAGCTCGAGCTCGCAGTCGGGTTCTCGCATCCGGTGACGATCAAGCCGCGCGACGGGATCACCTTCGAGGTGCCGATCCCGACGCAGATCGTCGTCAAGGGCATCGACAAGCAGGCGGTAGGTCAGACCGCCGCCGAGATCCGCAAGGTCCGCCCGCCCGAGCCGTACAAGGGCAAGGGCATCCGCTACCAGGGCGAGCAGGTTCGCAGGAAGGTCGGGAAGCGCGCATGACGGTTTTGACCAAGCGCCAAGCGCGCATGCGCCGCCAGCGCCGCATCCGCGGCAAGATCGCCGGGACCGCCGAGCGGCCGCGGCTTGCCGTGTTCCGCTCGAACCGTGGCATCTTCGCGCAGCTCGTCGACGACCAGAGCGGTCGCACGCTTGCCTCGGCAAGCTGGTCCACGGTCAAATCATCCGGCTCGAAGACCGAACAGGCGACCGCCGTCGGCAAGGCGCTGGCGCAGGCCGCGAAGAAGGCCAAGATCGAGCGCTGCATCTTCGACCGCGGCGGCTACCTCTACCACGGACGCGTGCAGGCGCTCGCCGAGGCCGCACGCGAGGAAGGACTCGTATTTTGAGCACCAGGGAAGTCGCTGACTCCCGCGAGCTGAAGGAGCGGGTGATCGAGATCAACCGTGTCGCCAAGGTCGTGAAGGGCGGCAGGCGGTTCTCGTTCACCGCGCTCGTCGTCATCGGTGACGAGACCGACCGGGTCGGTCTCGGCTACGGAAAGGCGCGGGAGGTCCCGCTCGCCATCTCCAAGGCCGTCGAGGACGCCAAGAAGAACCTGTTCACGGTGCCGAAGCACGGGCAGACGATCACGCACGAGATCGTCGGCCAGTTCGACGCCGCGCGCGTCGTCCTCAGGCCTGCGAGCGAGGGAACGGGAGTCATCGCCGGCGGCGGCGTTCGCGCCGTGCTCGAGCTGGCGGGTATCCGCGATGTCCTCGCGAAGAGCCTCGGCACGACCACGCCGATCAACATGACCCGAGCCACGGTGGAGGGCCTGCAGCGCCTCGTGCGGCCGGAGGACGTCGCGCAGCTCCGCGGCAAGACGATCGCCGACGTGATCCCGATCCCCCGGCCTGCGACGCGCGCCCGCGCCGAGGAGGCGCTCGCGCTGGAACGGGCGGCCATGTCGCCGGCGCCGGCAGCGGACGCCACTCCGGTCGTAGAGGACGCGCCCGAGGAGACGACTTGAGCATCGTGAGCCTTCGGCAAACGATCACGGGGGAAACCATGTTTCCCCCGTGTCCCCCCTTCTTCCTGAGAGCGTGGAGAACCTCCCGGTTCCCCACACCCCTCCACGCCCATAGGCCAAGGATCGGCCTATGAGCTCCTTGAAGATCACTCAGGTGCGAAGCACCATCGGCCAGACGGACCGGCACATCGGCACCCTGCGCGCGCTCGGGCTCGGGAAGATCGGCCGCACCGCCGAGCACAAGGACTCCCCGGAGCTCAAGGGCATGCTCCGGCAGGTCAATCATCTCGTTCGCGTCGAAAGCGCCTAGGCACATGGCTTCAGAAGAGCTCAATCTCTCCAACCTCGAGCCCGCGCAGCCACGCAAGGCGCGCAAGCGGGTCGGTCGGGGTCTCGGCTCCGGCAAGGGGCGGTATTCGGGCCGCGGCATCAAGGGCCAGAAGTCGCGTGCGGGCTCCCACAAGATGCCCGCCGGCTTCGAGGGCGGCCAGATGCCGATCGACATGCGTCTCGGCAAGCTCCGCGGGAACACCTCCGCGGATGCGATGCCGATCGGGCCGTTCCGCACCTACACTCAGCCCGTCAACGTCGGCAGTCTCGACCTCCGCTTCGAAGCGGGCGCTGACGTGACTCCCGAAGCGCTCAAGTCGGCAGGACTGGTGCGCAAGCTCTCGATCGACGTGAAGGTGCTCGGCGAGGGAGAGCTGACGAAGAAGCTCGCGGTCTCTGCCCACGGATTCTCGAAATCAGCGGTCGAGAAGATCGAAGCGGCCGGAGGCTCGGTCACCTGGCTCCGCGGCGAGCCGGTCAAGAAGAAGAAGAAACGCCACAAGACGAGCGCGCCGAAGGCCGAAGCAGCCGAGGTCGCGGAGACTGAAGCCGAGAGCGAAGCGGAGCCCGAGGTCGATGCAGCACCCGAGCCCGAGTCAGAACCTGCCGAGGGCGCCGGCTAGCCATGTTCTCCTGGCTCGCCAACGCCTGGCGCGTGCCGGAGCTCCGGCGTCGCGTGCTCTTCACGGCGATGATCCTCGCCGCGTATCGGCTCGGATCCTGGATTCCCGCCCCGGGTGTCAACTCGGAGACGATCGAAAACTACTTCTCGGGCCGCGGCGACACGATCCTCGGCCTGCTCAACCTCTTCTCGGGCGGCGCGCTGTCCCAGTTCTCGTTGTTCGCCCTCGGGATCATGCCCTACGTCACGGCGTCCATCATCCTCCAGCTCCTGACCGTCGTCATCCCCCGGCTCGGCGAGCTCCAGAAGGAGGGGGAGGCGGGCTATGCGAAGATCACGCAGTACACGCGCTACCTGACGGTCGTCCTCGCGGCCATGCAGGCCACGGGGTATGCGTTCCTTTTCCGGGATCAGGGCGCGCTCGAGGCGGGCGCGGGCGAGCTCGTGTTGATCGTCGTCACGCTGACCGCCGGCACCACGCTCCTGATGTGGATGGGCGAGCTGATCACCAAGCGCGGGATCGGCAACGGCATCTCGATCCTGATCTTCGCGTCGATTCTCGTCGGGGCGCCGATCGGGATCGCGGCCTGGTGGAACGGCGGGCCCATGGAGAAGCTCTTCTACCCGCTGATCGCGGTCGCGATCGTGGCGGCGGTCGTCTTCGTGCAGGAGGGTCAGCGGCGCATCCCGATCCAGTACGCGAAGCGGATGGTGGGCCGGCGCATGACCGCGGGCGGGTCGACGTACCTGCCGCTGCGCGTCAACATGGCAGGCGTCATCCCGATCATCTTCGCGGCGGCGATACTCGCCTTCCCGCCGACGATGGCGCAGTACTTTCCGACGACCCAGCGGTTCGTCAACGAGTACTTCCAGCCGGGCGACTGGATCTACTTGGTGCTCGAGGGGATGATGATCGTGCTCTTCACCTACTTCTACACGGCGGTGCAGTTCAACCCGGTCGACCAGGCCGACAACCTCCGCCGGCATGGGGGCTACATCCCTGGCATCCGGCCGGGTCCCCCGACAGCCCAGTATCTCGACCGCGTTCTCTCGCGCCTGACGTTGCCGGGCTCTTTGTTCCTGGCGCTGGTGGCGGTGCTTCCGAGCTTGTTCATCGCCTATGGCGGCTTCTCCCAGGCGAGCGCGGGAGCGCTCGGCGGGACGTCGGTTCTCATCGCGGTCGGCGTCGCGCTCGACACGATGCGCCAGATGGAGTCGCAGATGATGATGCGCTCATACGAGGGCTTCCTGAAATAGCGGCCCCGTGCGCATTCTGATCTTGGGCCCGCAGGGGAGCGGAAAAGGCACGCAGGCGAAGCGGATCGCCGCGCTTCACGACGTCCCGCACGTCGCCACGGGGGACATCCTTCGTACGGCGATCGCGCAGGGCTCAGACCTCGGCAAGCGGGTGGAGCCGATCCTCGAGCGAGGCGACCTCGTTCCCGACGATCTCATGGTCGATCTCATTCGCGAGCGGCTCGCCGACGAGCACGGCTTCGTGCTCGACGGGTTCCCGCGGACGGTTCCCCAGGCCGAGGCGCTGAACGCGATGCTCGAGGAGATCGAGAAGCCTCTCGACATCGTCCTCTTGTTGAACGTCTCCGACGTCGTGGCTCTCGAGCGTCTGCTCGACCGGCGTGCCGAGGAGGGTCGCGCGGACGACGCGCCCGAGGTGATCTTGAACCGGCTTCGCCTGTACCACGGCCTGACCGAGCCGGTCGTCGAGCGCTACCGCCTGGACGGGATGTTGCTCGCGGTGGACGGCGAGCAGACCGTCGACGAGGTCTTCTCCGCGGTCCAGGATGCGCTTGGCAAAGTCGTCGGGGTCAGGCTTCAGCCTGATCCCGACTCCGACCCCGAGACGGTGAAGAGCGCATGATCATCCGCAAGAGTGCCAGGGAGATCGACAGGATCGCCGCCGCCGGAGCTCTCGTGGCAGAGACGATCGCGCACGTTGGGTCACTGATCGCCCCCGGTGTGACGACGGACGAGCTGGACACGGCCGCCGACAGATTCATCCGAGAGCAGGGCGGCGTGCCGACGTCCGAGGGATACAAGGGCTACCCGAAGGCGATCTGCATCTCTCCGAACGACGTCGTCGTCCATGGGATCCCAGGGGAATACGAGGTCTCGGATGGCGACCTGATCACGATCGACGTCGGTGTGACGCTCGCCGGCTACATCGCGGACAGCGCGTACACCTTCGCCGTGGGCGAGATCGGCTCCGAAGCGCAGCGCCTGCTCGAGGTTGCCCAGGACGCGCTCGCGGCGGGAATTGCCGAGGCGCACCATGAGAACCGGGTTGGCGACATTGGCCACGCCGTGCAAGCGGTCGTCGAGGAAGCGGAATTCTCAGTCGTGCGGGCGTGCGTCGGACACGGAGTGGGGCGCCACTACCACGAGGATCCGCACATCCCCAACTTCGGCGAGCCAGGGCGTGGGCCGAGGCTCTCCGACGGGATGACCATCGCCATCGAGCCGATGATCACCGCGGGAGGGCCGGACATCTCGATCGCAGACGACGGTTGGACGATCTCGACCGCGGACGGCTCGCTCGCCGCCCACTTCGAGCACACCGTCGCGATCACCGCAGACGGGCCGCGCATTCTGACGCCGCGCGTGGGACTTCCGGCCGGAAGGACTCTGCTACGATGACCGGCCGCGGTGCGGGGCCGTACGTTTGTGCCGCCGAGGTGTCCGACTCGACCGTGACACCTACTCAGATGTCGAACAACGACCGAAAGGCTCGGTTCTCTGGCGACGTGAGGTTTCGATGAAAGTCCGTCCGTCCGTCAAACCCATGTGTGAACGCTGCCGCGTGATCAAGCGGCACGGGCGCACGATCGTGATCTGCTCCAATCCCCGGCACAAGCAAAGGCAGGGCTAGCCGACACATGGCACGTATCGCAGGCGTGAACCTCCCCACTCAGAAGCGGCTCGAGATCGGGCTGACCTACATCTACGGCATCGGGCAGTCGACCGCGCAGAAGATCTGCAAGACGCTCGAGCTCGACCCCTCGGAGAAGGTGCGGGACCTGACCGACGAAGAGGTGACGAAGCTTCGAAACTACATCGACTCGGATCTCGAGGTCGAGGGTGATCTCCGGCGTAACCGCGCAGGCGCGATCAAGCGGCTGACGGAGATCGGCAGCTACCGCGGTGTTCGTCACCGTCGCGGTCTCCCGGTGCGCGGCCAGCGGACGAAGACCAACGCCCGCACGCGCAAGGGCCCGACCAAGGCCGTCGGCCGCAGCAAGAGGTCCAAGTGATGGCAGTCGACTCACTCGCATCTCGCGGCTACACGCGCGCTGCAACGCGTCGCATCGCCGCGTCCTCAGTCGTACTCGTACCCGACGGGTACGAGCGCTCCCTGCATCCTTGCGCTGCTCGCGTTTCGCGGCGTGAAGCCACGATCTGCTCGCGAGGCGACTGATGGCGCCCCCACGAAGGTCAGCGGCTCGGGGTCGCACGAGGCGCCGGGTCAAGAAGAACATCGCCATAGGTCAGGCGCACATCAAAACGTCATTCAACAACACGATCGTGACCCTGACCGACCGCGAGGGCAACGTCATCGTCTGGGAGTCCGCCGGATCCGCGGGTTTCAAAGGATCTCGTAAGTCCACGCCGTTTGCCGCCCAGGTGACTGCGGACAACGTCGCCCGCAAGGGCATGGAGCACGGTCTCCAGAAGGTGGAGGTCTTCGTGAAGGGCCCCGGCTCCGGCCGCGAGACCGCCATCCGCTCGTTGCAGGCCGCGGGTCTCGAGATCCTCGGCGTCAAGGACGTGACTCCGCAAGCTCATAACGGCGTTCGCCAGCGCAAGCGGAGGCGGGTTTAGTGGTCGCTCCGGGAAGTACGGCACCGCTTGGCCGGCTGCAAACGCTTCGCATCGCGTCGTCCTCAGTCGCCCCGACATTCACCAATGTCGGGGCTCCCTGCGTCCTAGCGCTGCTCGGTTTTCGCTCGGCCAAGCAGCACCGGACTTCCCGGAGAGACCACTAGTGGCTCGCGATCTCGGACCCAAGTGCCGCCTCTGCCGCCGCGAGGGGCTGAAGCTCTTCCTGAAGGGCGAGCGCTGCCTGACCGAGAAGTGCGCGATCGAGCGGCGCAGCTATCCACCGGGCGAGCACGGCCGCGGCCGCATCAAGCAGAGCGAGTACCTGCTCCAGCTGCGCGAGAAGCAGAAGGCGCGCCGCTACTACGGCTTGCTCGAGAAGCAGTTCCGCCTCACCTACGAGCGGGCCAGCCGCGGCCAGGGCGCTCCGGGCGAGAATCTCCTGCGCATGCTGGAGACCCGGCTCGACAACGTCGTCTACCGACTCGGTTTCGCCGGCTCGCGCGCGCAATCGCGCCAGCTCGTCCGCCACGGTCACTTCCAGGTCAACGGCCGCCGCGTCAACATCCCGAGCTACGGCGTGAAGGCGAACGACGTGATCGCGCTTCGGCCAGGCAGCCCGGTCGAGCAGCTGGTCCGAGAAGCGACCGATCTGACCGCGTCGGTCGCCCCCTGGCTTCAAGCCGACCACGACGGGCTCACGGGTCAGGTGCTCCGATTCCCCGAGCGCGACGAGATCGACGTTCCTGTCCAGGAGTCACTCATCGTCGAGCTCTATTCCAAGTAACACGTAGGGGCGAGGCTTGCCTCGCCCGTGTGACACAGAACCAGAAAGGATCGTCTTGGCTACGAGAACCAGCTTGATGGAGTTCCAGACTCCGCGGATCGCCCGTGAGGAAGCGGACGACCACCGCGGCGTCTTCCAGATCGAGCCGCTCGATCGCGGCTTCGGCAACACCTTCGGAAACTCGCTCCGGCGCGTGCTCCTGTCCTCGCTCGAGGGCGCAGCCGTCACCGCGGTGAAGATCGAAGGCGTCGCCCACGAGTTCACGACGCTTCCGGGAGTCCGTGAGGACGTCACCGACATCATCCTCAACTTGAAGAACCTCATCGTGCTCCTCCATGGCGCGTCGCCGGAGATCGAGGTCTACATCGCGAAGAAGGGCGCCGGCGTCGTGACCGCAGCCGATATCGAGGCGCCCGCCGACCTCGAGATCCTGAATCCGGAGCTCGAGATCGCCCACGTCTCCGACAAGGGCAAGCTCGAGATGACGCTCACCATCGGCCGCGGGCGCGGATACGTCCCCGCCGAGCTGAACCGAGGGCCCGAGACCACGATCGGCGTGATTCCGATCGACTCGATCTTCTCCCCGGTGCGCCGGGTCGCGTACGAGGTCGAGGCGGCACGTGTCGGTCAGCGCACGGACTACGACAAGCTCGTCCTCGACGTCACGACCGATGGGTCGCTCGACCCACGAGACGCGATCGGACAGGCCGCCGAGATCCTCATCCGCCAGCTCCAGATCTTCACCGACCTCGACCTCGAGAGCTTGGGGGAGATCTCCTCCGATACAACGGTGGAGGCTCCGGTCATGCACGGCATGGAGAACTTCCCGATCGAGGAGCTCGAGCTCGGCGTCCGCTCCTACAACTGCCTGAAGCGGGTCGGCATCGAGACGATCGGCGACCTCACCTCCAAGTCCGAGAACGAGCTGGTGGCGATCCCGAACTTCGGGCGGAAGTCGATCGAGGAAGTGCGCTCCGCGCTCGCCGCGCACGGGCTGATGCTGAAGGGCGAGGACACGATCGGTTGAGACACCAGCGGTCAGGAAAGAAGCTCGGGCGGGACCCCGCTCATCGCAAGGCGCTCTACTCGAATCTCGCGGGCGCCCTGATCGCGCACGGCCGCATTCAGACGACCGAGGCCAAGGCGAAGGCGGTCAAGCCCTTCGCCGAGAAGCTGATCACGCTCGCGAAGCGCGGCGACCTCCATGCCCGCAGGCAGGCGCTTGCCGCGCTTCGCTCCAACGACGTCGTCCATCGCCTGTTTGCGGTCATCGCGCCGCGCTTCTCCGACCGCCCCGGTGGCTACACGCGCATCGTCAAGCTCGGCCCGCGGCAGGGCGATGCCGCGGAGATGGTCTACCTCGAGCTCGTGGACTACGAGCCCGCGGCTCTGCCGCTCGCGCCTCCTCGCGCCCCGCGCGAGGAGGAGGCTCCCGCCGAGGCCTAGTCTCACGCGGGGTCTGGCTGAAGCCAGACCCCAGATCTCACTACGCTTGTCGGGGTCAGGCTTCAGCCTGACCCCAATCTCAAGGTGGACGATCGGCGCAGTACCCTCAGAGCCGTGCTCGTTCTTATCGCGCTGTTTCTCGCGATCTTCGTTCTCCCCTCGCCTTGGGGCCTGGCCGCGGTGGTCGTCGCCGCGGTTCTCGACATCGCGGAGACAGGCCTTTTCATCTGGTGGTCGAAGCGCCGTAAGGCGACCGTGGGAGTCGACGCGCTCGTCGGCAAGGTCGGAATCGCCTCGTCGGATCTCTGGCCCCAAGGTCAGATCCGGATCCGGGGCGAGATCTGGCAGGCCCGCTGCGCCGGAGGGTGCGACGCCGGCACTCAGGTCGTCGTTCGCGCAATCGAGGGCCTGACGCTCGTCGTCGATCCTGCATGACTAGCCTGCGTGCAATGAGAGTGGCATGCGTAGCGCTCGCTCTGGTGCTCGCGCCCTTCGCTGCCGCCGCATCGAGCGCGTGGGAGACGAGAACGCCGCTGCCGCTTCCACGCACCGAGGTCGTGGCTGCGACGGTTGGCAGCGAGATCGTCGTGCTCGGCGGCCTGACCCTCGAGAGGAGCGCGTCGAGACGCGTGGACGCCTACTCCCCGGCTCGAAACAGCTGGCGCCGGCTGCCCGACCTCCCTGTCGGAGTCCATCACTCGATGGCGGTGGGGATAGGGGCGAAGCTCTACCTGCTCGGCGGCTACACGGTCGCCGGAGTGCCGCTCTCGAGCGTCTTCGTCCTCGAGCGCGGGAAGTGGCGCTCTCTTCCCCGCATGCCGTTCCCGCGTGCCGCGGCCGGCGCAGGCGTCGCGGGAGGGAAGATCGTCGTCGCCGGAGGTGTGACCGCCGCCGGCAGACTCGCCCGAAACGCGCTCTCCTTCGACCTCGAAACGAGACGCTGGTCGATCGTCGTCGGACCGACTGCGCGTGAGCATCTGGGAGTCACGTCGCTCGCCGGAACGCTGTACGCGATCGGTGGAAGGACGTCGGGTCTCGATACGAACCTCCTGCACTTCGAGTCGTACCGGCCGGGGGCGAAACGCTGGACTCGGCTCGCGCCCGTGCCTGATTCACGCGGCGGCACGGGCGCAGCTGCCCTTCTCGGGCACGTGGTGTCAGCCGGCGGCGAGGAGCCCGCCGGAACGATCGCGGAGGTTCTCGCGTACCGGGTCGCCGACCGGCGCTGGGTCCGGCTCGACGACCTCGCGACTCCTCGCCACGGCATCGGCATGGCCGCGCTCGGCGGCCGCGTGTTCGTCATCGGCGGCGGGCCGGAACCGGGCCTGACGGTAAGTTCCGCGAACGAGGCGCTGCGAATCGGCAGCTGAGATGGCGGGAGGCTCAGTGCGATGATGCTCAAGCTCACCCTCGAATACGACGGCACAGCCTTTCGCGGTTGGGCGCGGCAGCCTGACAAGCGCACGGTCGAGGGGGTGCTGCGCGACGCTCTCGACGCAACGTATCCCGGATGGGCAGACCTTGCCGTTGCAGGGCGCACTGATGCGGGAGTCCATGCGCGAGGACAGGTCGCGAGTGTCGGGGTGCGAAAGGGCGCGCCGATCGACCGCGCTGCGGAGGCGCTGACGTCGGCGTTGCCCGGCGACGTGGCCGTCGTGGCCGCGGTGCAGGCGCCGGATGGATTCCATGCGCGCTTCTCCGCACTCTCCCGCTCGTACCGCTACCGGGTATTCACCCGCCGAGCCCCTGCGCCGCTCGACGCGCAGCGGGCGCTTCACTGGCCGCGCCCGATCGACGTAGAAGCGCTCATCGCGGCAGCCGCGCTGCTTCCGGGGAAGCACGACTTTCGAGCCTTCACACCGAAGGAGAACGAGCACGAGAGCGTTGTCCGGAACATCATCGAGGCCAACTGGGAGCGCGACGGCGATCGTCTTGACTTCACGATCACCGCGAACAGCTTTCTCCGGCACATGGTGCGGACGCTCGTGGGCACGATGCTCGAGGCCGGCCCGGACGCTCCTGAGCTGATGGACAAGCTCCTCGCGGGTAGGCCGCGCGATGAGGCGGGGCTGACGGCGCCGCCCTGGGGGCTCTACCTGGAGCGAGTCGGCTATTGACGTGGGGTCAGGCTTCAGCCTGGTCCCGTCCTTGGGTGCGCGTCGCACGCCTCAGCTCAAGAATCTTACACCAAGGTCAGGTTGAAGCCTGACCCCTGAAGCACGCGGCTACGATCGCCGGGTGCGCTTCCGCATCGTCCTTTTCGACCTCGACGGGACGCTGATCGACTCGGGTCCGATCATCCTCGCGTCGATGCGGCACGCCGTTCGCACCGTGCTCGACCGCGACGTCGGGTACGAGGAGCTCGCGGCGACGGTCGGCGGTCAGGGTCTCGTCGCGCAGATGGAGGCGCTCGGGCCCGGCCGCGTGGACGAGCTCGTCGAGGTCTACCGAGAGCACAACGATCCGCTGCACGAGACGCTCGAGGCGTTCGACGGGATGATGGACGTGCTGCCACAGCTGCGCTCGGAGGGGAGGCGGCTCGGAATCGTGACCGCCAAGCGCCATCGGACCGTCGCCCTGGCGTTCGCGCGCTTCCCCTGGCTTTCCGAGCAGTTCGAGGTCGTCGTCGGACACGACGACACCGAGCGGCACAAGCCGGATCCCGAGCCGGTGCTCGCCGCCCTCGAGCGGCTGGGCGCCGAGGCCGCGGACGCGGCCTACATCGGAGACTCACCGTTCGACATCCAGGCGGGAAAGGGCGCAGGCGTTTTCGCAGTAGCGGTCGGGTGGGGCGGGATCCATTCCGACGAGACGTTGCTGGGCCAAGAGCCGGATGCGTTCGTGCGCTCGCCGGAGGAGCTCCTCGATGTCCTCTAGAACGAAGGCGAAGCGGTCTTCTCCCGGGGCACGCGCCGAGGAGCTCCGGCGCCTGGTCGAGCACCACCTGTACCGCTACCACGTCCTCGACGATCCGGAGCTCTCCGATGCGGCATACGACGTCCTGTACGACGAGCTGCAGGCGCTCGAGGACGAGCATCCGGAGCTCGTCACGCCCGACTCCCCGACGCAGCGCGTCGGTGCTCCGCCCGCGGATGGGTTTCGCAAGGTCGAGCACCTGTCTCCCATGGGCTCGCTGGAGAAGGTCACAACCGTAGAGGCGCTCTCGAAGTGGGCGGACGACGTGCGCAAGAGGTTGGGAACCGACGAAGCCGTCGCGTACGTGCTCGAGCCGAAGATCGACGGATCGGCGGTCTCGCTCGTCTACGAGAATGGCGTCTACGTGCGTGGCGCGACGCGGGGAGATGGGCTGCGCGGCGAGGACGTGACCGGAAACCTGCGCACCTTGCGGTCGGTGCCGCTCCGCCTCCACGAGCCGGCTCCATCCGGCACCCTCGAGGTGCGCGGCGAGATCTACTTTCCGCTCGCGGGATTCGCGCGCTTCACCGACGCTCAGCTCGTAGCCGGCAAGAAACCTGCGCCGAACGCTCGGAACGCGGCAGCGGGCTCGCTCCGCCAGCTCAACCCCGCGATGACGGCAGAGCGACCGCTCTCGATCTACGTTTTTGGCGTCGGCGTGCGCGACGACTCGGCGCCCCAGACGCAGTGGGAGACGCTCGCGTGGCTGCGCGAGCTCGGCTTCCGCACGAACCCGGACGCCGAGCGGCTCGAGTCGATCGAGGAGGTGGCGGAGACCTGCGCCGCCTGGGAGGCCAGGCGCGGCGAACTCGGATACGAGATCGACGGAATCGTGATCAAGGTCGACTCCTTCGCGCAGCAGGAGATCCTCGGATCGCTCCACGGTAGGCCGCGCTTCGCCCGCGCGTACAAGTGGGCGCCGACGGCTGCGGTGACGCGGCTGCTGGCGATCCACGTTCGTGTCGGGCGCACAGGCGTGCTGAACCCGCTGGCCGAGCTCGAGCCCGTGCAGGTCGGCGGCGTGACGGTCTCCAGCGCGACCCTGCACAACGAGGACGACATCAGGCGCAAGGACATCCGAGTCGGCGACCTCGTCGTCGTCCAGCGTGCAGGCGATGTCATCCCGCAAGTCGTCGGACCCGCGGGCGAGCACGAATCCGGGACGAAGCCGTGGAAGATGCCCAAGCGCTGCCCTCTCTGCCACGCCGAGATCGTGAAGCCCGAAGGCGAGGTCATGCACCGCTGCCCGAACCGCGCCTGCCCCTCGCGCGGCTTGGAGACGCTCTACCACTGGGCGGGCTCGGCGATGGACATCGAGGGGGTCGGCGGCAACACGATCAAGAAGCTGTGGGACGAGGGTCTCGTTCGCTCGCTCCCGGACCTCTATCGCGTGACGACGGAGCAGCTGGAAGCGCTCGAGGGATACGCCGAGATCTCAGCCGCGCGCGCGATCGCGTCGATCGAGCGCTCGAAGGAGCAGCCGTTCTCGCGTGTGCTCTTCGGTCTCAACATCCCCAAGGTCGGCTGGGTGATCGCCCGCAACCTCGCGCAGCACTTCCGCTCCGTCGACGCGCTCGTGGCCGCGACCCAGTCCGAGCTCGAGGAGGTCGAGGGAGTGGGACCGGACCGGGCGGTGCTTATCGCCGAGTGGTTCTCGGACGAGGAGAACCAAGCGCTGGTCGGAGAGCTCCGCGAGCTCGGCATCCAGATGGAGAGCGCGGAGGAAGAGCGCCCGGCTGAGGGCGCGCTGACCGGGCAGCAGTACGTGATCACGGGGACCCTCGAGACCTTCAAGCGGGAGGAGGCGAAGGCGGCCCTGGAGGCCCTCGGCGCGAAGGTGTCGGAGTCCGTGTCGACCAAGACCACCGGAGTCGTCGTCGGCGAGAGCCCGGGCTCGAAGGCGCAGAAGGCGGAGAAGCTCGGAGTCCCAATTCTGTCCGAGGCCGACCTCACGTCGTTGCTACGAGCGAGCTAGGACCGTCACGAATCGATCTTGCGCTTGTCGTGCGGTCCAGTAGGGCACGGGCGAGCCGTTCTGGATGATGGCGAAGACGTAGCGGCGGCGGACGAATCCCGCAAGCGCGGACGAGACGCGCGTCGTCCCGGTCTTGGCGATGACGCGTCCCCTGGTCGATCGGCGATCGAGCCGGCGCTTCAGAGTTCCGGATATGCCCGCGACGGCGAGCGACGTGACGAACGCATCGCGGATCGCCGGATCGGCTGACCCCTTCCGCAGGATCGCCACGAGCGCCTCGGTCGTCAGCCGGTCCGCTCGCGACAGGCCCGAGCCGTCGGCGATGCGAACTCCGTTCGTCGGCACGCCGGCCTCCCGGAGCTCGGTGAGCACGACCTCCGCTCCCGTCGGCGTGGAGCCACGGCGGGCGATACCGGCGCCGAGCTCCTTCAACAGCATCTCGGCGATGAAGTTGTCGCTCTCCCGGTTCATCGTCCGGACGATCTCCGCGAGCGGATCGGAGAGATCGAGGGCCAGTGGGAGCACATCCGCGGGCGCGTTGCCGGCGCCTGACGACCGCGTGACGGAGACGCCGCGGCGCACGAGTGCCAGGGTGAAGGCTCGGGCGGCAGCCGAGGCAGAGCTGTCGGCGCCCGAGGTCACGATGTCGTCGACCGAGAGGGCGGAGATCGGCGCGGACTCCTGACCCACGAACCATGGCAGCCAGCTCGGAGCGCCGCGGAGCGAATCGAAATGCCGCTCGTCGCCGAGCACGTGCCCGGTCACGCGCCGGATACCCCAGGCTGCGACGTCGCGGGAGAGCGCGTTGAGATCGGCCGGCGTGAGTGTGGGATCGCCGTAACCGACGAGGAAGAGGTCGCCGCGCCAGACGTGATCGGTGAGCTCGCCGCGTCCGGCTACCTCCGTCCGGAAGCGGTACCCGGGGCCGAGAAGCCGGAGCGCGGCGAAGGAGACAGCGAGCTTCTCTGCGGATGCCGGCACGAGCGCGAATCCCGCGTTTCTGCTGAACACCACGGCGCCCGTCTCGAGATCGACAGCGAGCGCGGCCGTGCGGCTCGCGGCGACACCGGGCGTGACCAGCGCTCTTCCGAGCGCAAGGCCGAGCTCGGTTGACGCCGCCTGAGTCGGCGCCGAAGTCGAAGCAGCCAGCGATCCGGCGAGGGCGAGTGCGATGGCCAGCGAGAGGATGGACCGACGTCTCATGGAGACCTTGTAGCGGATGAAGCCGACGGCCATCAGCGGCGCTTGACGGTTGGAGCGCGGTCCTGAGGGGTAGCAGCATGGAGATGAGCGAACGCGCCGTCCATAGCGAGCACGGCGGCCACGAGACGCGAAGCCTCAACTCCCTCGCAGTCTCGGCAACCACGCATTGCCTCACGGGCTGTGTTATCGGCGAGGTCGCGGGAATGGCGATCGGCACCGCGTTCGGCTGGGGCAACCTCGCCACGATCGCGGCCGCGATCGGACTCGCGTATGTCTTCGGCTTCGGATTGACATCGGTGCCGCTCTTTCGCTCCGGCCTGTCGCTCGGAGCGATCGTGCCGATCGCGCTCGCCGCGGACACGGTCTCGATCACGATCATGGAGGTCATCGACAACGCGTTCGTGCTGCTCGTCCCGGGAGCGATGGAGGCCGGTCTCGCCGACCCGCTCCTGTGGGCAGCCATCGCCGGCGGGTTCGCGATCGCCTATCCGTTCGCCTTCCTGGCGAATCGATACATGATCGCGCGTGGCAAGGGCCACGCAGTTGTTCACGAGTACCACGCCTGAACATCTGAACAAACGATCAGCTATTCTGGCGGGGCGATGAGCCATGGCGTCGCTCGACACTCGGGTCGCGGCCCGATCGATGCAGCGACGGCGGCGCAGGTCGCCGAGGCGATGCAAGCGCTGTCGACCCCGAGCCGGGTGCGCATCCTTGGCCGGTTGCGCGACGGGCCCTGTTCGGTGAACGATCTCGCTCGGGAGGTAGCCATGGAGCCGTCCGCCGTGTCCCATCAACTCAGGCTTCTCCGTCATCTCGGTCTCGTCGTCGGAGAAAGACAGGGACGGCGAGTCGTGTACGCGCTCCACGACTCTCACGTCGCGGACCTGCTCGACCAGGCGGTGTACCACGTCGAGCACGTCCGCTTGGGCTTTTCGCAGACGATCGGACAGGCATCGTGAGCCGCCCGCTTCCGCCGAAGCCCCAGAGCGGACACGACGACCACGACCACGATCACGATCACGGCCATTCAAGCTCTCACGAGCATGGCCACTCGCACGGGCTCGTCGATCGCTCGATCCTCCGCTCCCGGGAAGGGATCAAGGCGGTTCTCCGCAGCTTGGGCGTGCTCGGGCTCACTGCCCTCTTGCAAGGAGCCATCTTCCTGGTCTCGGGCTCGGTCGCGCTCCTCGCCGACCTGATCCACAACGTCGGCGACGCGCTGACGGCGGTGCCGCTCGGCATCGCCTTTCTCCTCCGCTCCGTGCGCGCCGAGAAGCTCGCCGGCCTGGCCGTCGTGCTCGCGATCTTCATCTCCGCCTGTGTCGCGGGATACGAGTCGATACAGCGCTTGATCCACCCGGAGGAGCTCCCGCACCTGTGGATACTCGCCCTCGCCGGAGTGATCGGTTTCACCGGCAACGAGATCGCCGCACAGATTCGGCTTCGTGCAGGAAGGCGACTCTCGAGCCCCGCGCTCATCGCCGACGGCAATCACGCCCGGGGCGACGGCTTCGTCTCGCTCGGCGTGATCGCGAGCGCGGGTGTCGTCGCGCTCGGCGTCGATGTCGCCGATCCGATCATCGGCCTGCTCATCACCGTAGTCATCCTCAAGATCACCTGGGACTCTTGGCGAGTCATCAGGGCTAGCGAGCCGGGCGAGCTCGTGGAAGCGGACAGAAGGCGCTGAGCAGGTACTGCCACGCGCGCCGCACTTCGTGAACCACGCACCTCGGGATGACCTGTTTCGCCTGCTCAATCACCGGGGAGACGACCGGCAGCGGGGGCAAGTCGGTTCACGCCCGTCTCGTAGGCGAAGATCACGATTTGCACGCGGTCGCGGAGCCCGAGCTTCATCAGGATCCGCTTGCTGTGGGTCCTGATCGTCGACTCCTCGACGACGAGCGCCGCGGCGATCTCTCGGTTCGAGAGCCCGCGGGCGATCAGCTCGAGCACCTCGCGCTCGCGCCGAGTGAGCTCGTCGAGCTTCGCCTGCGCAGCGAGCTCGGGCAGCGGCTGCTGAGCCACGCGGTCGATCACGCGCCGGGTGATGGACGGGGAGAGCAGGGAGTCGCCGGCGGCGATCGTGTGCACAGCGGCGATCAGCTCCTCGGGTCGGGCCCGCTTGAGCAGGAAGCCCGAGGCGCCCGCGCGCAGCGCTCCGAAGACGTAGTCGTCCTGCTCGAAGGTCGTGAGGATCAGGACCCTGATGCCAGGGGAGGCGCGGGTCAACTCGCGGGTCGCCTCGATCCCATCGAGGTCGGGCATGCGGACGTCCATGAGCACGACATCGGGGGTGAGCCTGCGGGCTCGCTCGACGGCCTCCCGTCCCGTCGACGCCTCGCCCACGATCTCGACCTCGTGCTCGCCCGAGAGGAGCTCGACGAGGCCGGCGCGCATGAGATCGTCGTCGTCGGCGATGAGCACCCGCGTCACCGGCGACGATCTCCATAGGGAAGATCGGCGCAGACGTGAAACTCTCCGTCGGCGCGCTCTGCGACGAGGCTGCCGCCGAGCAGGGTCGCGCGCTCGCGCATGCCGATCAGCCCGTGCCCGCCGTTCGACCTCGATGCGCTGTCGTTCAGCGTGGCGTTGCTGACTCGTAGCTCGAGCGTCGCCTCGCCGAACGCCAGCTCGACCCGAGCCTCACCCGTGCCGTGCCGGGCGGCATTGGTGAGGGCCTCCTGCAGGATTCGGTACGCAGCCTGGTCGACGGCGCTCTCGAGCTTGCGAGGCTCCCCGTCTCGGGCGACGCTCACGTCAAGCCCCGCGGCGGCGTGGCGTGCGACGAGAGTGTCGAGCGACGCGAGCCCGAGTGGCGCGTCGACCCCTCCGTTCGCGGAACCGCGGTCACGAAGCGCGCCGACGATGTGGTCGATCTCGCCGACCGTCTTGCGCGCCAGTTCCTCGATCGTCTCCAGTGCCGCCTGAGAGCGCTCGGGATTCTTCCGCAGCCGGGCGGCCCCGGCGCGTACCGCGATCACGTTGATAGCGTGCCCAGCGGTGTCGTGGAGGTCGCGGGCGATTCGGGCGCGCTCCTCTGTGGCGGCGAGGCGACGTTCGTGCTCTCCCTCGCGCTCGCCGCGTAAAGCGCGCTCCTCGAGCTCGGCGATCTGCTCGCGCCGGAGGCGGGTTCGCTCCCCCGCGAACCAGGCAACTGCCCAGGCGAGGCCCGTGTGTAACAACTCGCTCACTGGGAAACTGCCGTCGTCAAGGGAGATCGCAACGAGGTATGTGAGAAACAGTGCGACGACCGCGCCGGTGCTCCGTCGCGTCCAGGGATCCTCCTCATCGCGACTCGCCGCGAGCAGAAAGAGCGCGGCGGTGGGCCCGAGTGGAAGTCCGATCGGATAACCGAGGCCACCCAGCAGAACGCTCGTTGAAGCTGTTAGCACGAAGACCGCCTGCGGCCCGCGGCGCCAAGCGATGAGCGGCAGGGTCGAGCATGCAATTAGCAGTCCGCTGATCCAGTCGAGCTCTCCCGACCCCGGCTCGGGGGCGCCGAAGCCAAAGCCGCCGTGGGAGAGCAACAACAGCGAGCCGACGAGTGTCGCAGCCGCGATCGCCGCGTCGACGAGTCGGCCCGACTTCAGCCGGGTAGCAAAGAGCCCGTGCGCCCTGGCCGCCGACACAGCATGCTGAGACTAGCTTCGCTAGGACGGCCGCGAGTCCCCCGCGCGGATGATCCGCCTCCACGGATCGTGGACAGCGAAGTTCCCCGCAGCGGGCATTGCAGTCACCTTGCCGCCTCCGTAGCTTGCAACGGTGATCGCCGACCACCTGCGCGTCGCTTGGAGTTTCGCTTGAGCCACGGATTCTTGATCGCCCAAACCGAGCACGGTCCCGGTATGCACGGGCCAGTGCTACTCGTTGTGGTCGCGATCGCCGTCGTGGGAGCGCTTGTCTTCTTCCTCGCAAGGAACCTCAGGCGCTCCGACCGTAACCCCGCGAGCGACCGCACTCCCGAGGCGAATGATCGCAGCCGCGACGATCCTGATCCCGCGAACGGCGGGGACTCTGACGCGTGACCGACCCGTAACCACGACCCCGGCGCCCCCTCCTCGCGATCCGATGCCGCCACGCGATCCGGCGGTCAGGGTCACCTCGCTGACCAAGCGCTACGGCGGGCTCGTCGCCGTCGACGACCTCACGTTCTTACTCGAGGCGGGCACCGTCACCGGATTCCTGGGCCCGAACGGCGCCGGCAAGACGACCACCTTGCGGCTGATGCTCGGACTCGCCGAGCCAACCGACGGCGAGGCACTCGTCTTTGGTCGCCCCTACCGCGAGCTCGACCAGCCGGCGCGGCGAGTGGGGGCGGTGCTCGAGTCAAACGACTTTCACCCCGGACGCTCCGGCGGCGACCATCTGCAGACGCTCGCGCTTGCTGCGGAGATCCCGCCGAGCCGCGTCGACGAGGTGTTGGAGTTGGTTGAGCTCGCGGCCAGCGCCGACCGGCGGGTGAAGACCTACTCGCTCGGGATGCGACAGCGGCTCGGGCTCGCTGCCGCGCTGCTGGGTGACCCCGAGCTGCTGGTCCTCGACGAGCCCACGAACGGGCTCGATCCGGCGGGGGTGCACTGGCTGCGCGGCTTTCTGCGCAGCTTCGCCGAAGAGGGCCGTACCGTGCTCGTCTCGAGCCACTTGCTGGCGGAAGTGGCGCAGGCGGTCGACCAGGTGATGATCATCGACCGCGGGCGCCTCGTCGCGAATGCCCGCCTCGACGAGCTTGCGCGCGGCGATCAAACGCTCGAGGATGTTTACCTCGGGCTGACCACCAAGGCGGCGTTGTGAGCGCCGCCCTGCGCGCCGAGCTGTTCAAGCAGCGCTCTACCCGGACCGTCCTCGGCCTGCTCGCCGCCATGCTCGGCCTGGTCCTGCTGGTGGTGCTGCTCCACGGCCTCGGCCTTGGTGCCGGGAACTTCGACAGCACCTCGAACCAGCGCACGGCTCTCTTCGGGTGGGGAGAAGTCTTCGGCCCGCTTTTCGCTGCACTTCTCGGTGCCACGTCGATCACGGGAGAGATTCGCTACGGCACGATCCGCCCGACGTTCCTCGTCACTCCACGGCGCCGCCGGGTCGTGGCCGCGAAGGTCTGGGCGAGCATGCTGGTCGGAGCTGGGTTCGGGCTCGTCGCTGGAGCCGTCACGGCAGTGGTGGGCACCGCGGTGCTCAGCGCCCGCGGTATCGACGTCCGGCTCGACGCCGGTGACTACGCGCTCATGGTCCTGGGAGCGGCGGCAGCGTCGGCCTTGTGGGCGGCGATCGGCGTTGGCGTGGGCGCCGTCGTTCGCAACCAGGTGCCGGCGCTCGTCGGCATCGTCGTCTGGCTCCTGTTCGTCGAGAACCTGCTGGTCGGCGACATCGCCGGCGCCACTGGCATCGGGCGGCTCTTCCCCGGGGCCGCCGCAAAGGCGATCAGTGGTCAGAATCCGGACACGCTGCTGGCACCGGCGGTCGGTCTCGTCCTGCTGGCCCTCTACGCGGCAGGTGCTGCGTGGGCGGGCTCGCTCGCGACCTCTCGCCGCGACGTCGACTAGGCCGATGTCTTACCTCTACGTGGCGGCCGCAGTTTCCGCCGGCCGGATCGCGATCGGCCGCGCGTGGTCTGAATGCGCTCTCCGCCCGTCTACTGGACGTCTTGCGACCTCTGGCTCCTCCGCGAACCTGTCCACCGCCGCTCGTACTCTTCAAGAGTCACGGCGCTTATCCTTGTCGCCGCGCCCATTCAAACGATAGTTAGAATGACGCCATGGCAGCCGACGACACATGTGACCTTCTGTGCATCGATCTCGACGTCGCGGAGCGTGTGCGGCACGAACTCCCCGATCTGGCGGTGGTCGGGACGGTAGTCGAGCGGGCTCGCGCTCTCGCCGATCCAACTCGGCTGAGCATCCTCCTTGCGCTCCGAAGTGAAGGGGAGCTTTGCGGCTGCGATCTCGCCTGGATCCTCGGCCGATCGCAGGCTCTCATCTCCCATCACCTCCGCGCTCTGCGCGAGGCGAGGCTCGTCTCCTCCCGGCGCCAGGCGCGGATGGTCTTCTACTCACTGACCGCCGAGGCGAATGCTCTCCTCGAAGCAGTCGGTTCCGAGGTGTTCGTATGAGCGCCGGCCGTGAGCTGCCGCTCGTTCGGGTGCAGCCGATTCGCTCGCCGGAGTGGCTTCGCGCAGCGAAGCGGGCGCGCCAGCTCTCCTGGCTCAGTCTCTTCTGGATGGGAGCGGAGGGAACGCTCGGGGTCGTCACGGGCGTTCTCGCCAGGTCGATCGCGCTGACGGCGTTCGGGATCCAGTCCTTCATCGAAGGGCTCGCCAGTCTCGTGATCGTCTGGCTCTTCAGCGGCACTCGCTTGCACTCGGATAAGGCCGAGGGACGAGCGCAGAAGTTTGTCGCCATCCAGTTCTTTCTTCTTGTCCCGTTCGTCGGCTACGAAGCGATCGACAAGCTGGCCACCGGTGAGCGAGCCGACACGAGCTGGCTTGGGGTCGGAATTGTCACGTCGAGCCTGATCGCGATGCCGCTTCTCGGTATCGCCAAGCGGCGCCTCGCTGACAAGCTCGGCTCCGTCGCCACCCGAGGCGAGGGGACGCAGAACCTCCTCTGTGCCTATCTCGCAGGCGCCGTCCTGGTGGGCTTGCTCGGCAACGCGCTCTTCGGGTTTTGGTGGCTCGATCCGGCCGCCGCGCTCGTCGTCGCCGCGGTGGCGGTCAGGGAAGGGCGCGAGAGCTGGCGCGGCGAAGGCTGCTGCCCCTCCTGATCGTCGTCTGGTTCGACTGCTTCACGTGGCGACCCTCGCAAGGATGCAGAGCGACGGGTACCCGGACGCGACGTATTGCCGTCGGACGGGCTCGAAGCCTGCTCGCCTCAGCGCGGCAGACGGATCCAGCGGCCGCAGGCCTAGCGCGCTCGGGGCGACGCGAGCCAGGGCCCCGACCGTTGCGAGGTACGGACGCCTGAGCGGTGAGCGGGGCGCGGCGGGCGTGACGGTCACGAGCCTTCCGTGGGGGAGGAGGACTCGCCGTATCTCGGCGAGCGCTCGCGCCAGTGTCGAGTCGTCGAGGATGTGGAGAACGTAGGCGGCGGCCGCCACGTCGAAGGTTGCGTCTGAGAACGGAAGCGCGGCGACATCGCCTTGAACCAGCTTCCAGTCTGTAGGAACCGGCGCGGCGCGTGCGAGCATCTGCGAGGAGAGGTCGACGCCGACCGCCTCGGCCGGCCGGCGCGTCCGCCGGGCGAGTTCCCGCAGGACCGCCCCCGTCCCCGTCGCGACGTCGAGCAGCCGCTCGCTCTCAGTTGGGTCGAGCAGGTCGAGGGCGGCGTTGAGAGCGGGTCGCTCGAGGACGAGCTGCCAGTCGTAGACGTGAGCGATGAGTGCCCAGTGACGCAAACGCGCGCGATCAGCCTTGCTCGAGAACGACGCGGATGTCGTGCGCCAGGTTGGCCGGCGTGAGATCAGCGCCGGCGTGGAGCGTCGCCACCCACGTCCCGCTTCGTTCGTAAATCCGGACGGGCGCAGAATGGAGCGTGTCCTGCCCACTTTCCAGCGAGGAGAGGACAAGGAAGGATTTCCAAACGCGGCGCAACGCACGCTCCGGCTGGCCGCCGCCGAGGTACTGGAGCTTTCCGAGCGCTCGGTTCCGCGCGAGAAACCTCCGAACGCTCACCCGCGTGTCCTCAGTCGGATCGGTGCTGATCGCCACCGCCCGCACACCCCTTCGTTCGGTCGGGGTCAAAGATTCGACGACACGGGCAACTGTCCAGGCAATCACTGGGCACGACTCCCTGCACTGGCTGTCCAGGAAGGTGAGAACTGTCACGCGACCGCGAAGGTCGCTCGAGCGGACGAGTCGCCCGTCATAGTTGCGTAGAGAGAAATCGGGCATCGCAATTCCTCCGGGCGGCTCGCTCCCCCGGTACGACGAGGCCTGTCCAACCGGAGAAGATCCGCCGCCGAAAGACGCCGCTACTGCGGCTACGAAGGCGAGCCCGATCGCGGAGGCGATCACACACGTAACCACAACGCGACGGCTCATCCTGGCCCGTCCTCGCGCGGCCGATCGCCACCCCTGTTCCCGCCGCGCATCTGGCGCATCATCCACACCATCGTCCCGCCCAACACCAGCGGACAGATCAGCACGGCGGGGATCGGCAAGAGCTCCATCACTCACCTCCTCCTCTTTCGTTCATGGAGTCGACCGGATCGTCCACGTCGACCCTCCGTCGGTCGAGCGCTTGATCGTGCCGTCGTGGAGCGCTACGAACAGCTCGTCGGCTCCTTGCCCGAGCAGCGCCGCCGGCTGACCGTCGATCGTGCCGCGACGCCCGAAGCGGCGGCCTTTGTCCGTACTGAGGAAGACGTCTCCGCCACCGTCCACGAGGAAGAGCCGTCCGGGAGCAGGCCACGCGAGCAGGCCCACCTGTTCTCCGCGACGGTCCCAGCTTCGTCCGCCGTCTCGCGACTCGTAGAGCCCCTGAGAGATATCGCTCACCCCGGCGGCGACCACATGCTGGCTGTCTTCCGGATCAGCCGCAAGATCGACGAGGGGCGCGGGTCGCTCGACCTCTTCCCACGTTCGCCCCGCATCCCCGCTGACCATCAGCCGGTCGTTTGAGGAATCGTAGCCGTACACGACCTCGCCGGCCGAGCGGAGGACGTGAAAGTCAGCTTCGCCGAGAAGAGCGATCGGCTCCCAGCTCCGGCCCCTGTCGGTGGACTCGATCAAACCGAGTAGCGACGGAAGGTCTGTTCGCAGGTCAGGATGACCCGAGCCCAGGAACCGGTCTGCATCGACGATGGTGAAGCCCATGGTGTCCTGAGAGCTGTCGCCGACCCGAGCGGACGTCGACTCTCCGCCACCCGAGCGAAACAGCCCGGTGTGTGTAGCGATGAAGAGCGCCCCGTCCAACGGATTGACACCGAGACCGTGCACATGCACTGGCCCCGCATCCGTCGCCGAAGTCGTTCGATCGTCGCCGCTCATGCGCCATAGCCCCGCTCCGACAACTACGACCGTAATGGCGGCGAGTCCGAATAGGCCCCGCTCCAGCCATGGCGACCGTTTCGGCGGCGGAGGTGCCTGTCCGCGGCGCCGCGCCTTTGACTTCACTGCTCTTGTCATCATGCTCACCCTTCTGGTCTGTGTTTTCCCTTGCCACGCGTTCCCGTGCGGCCCTGAAGGGAGCGACTCAGAAGAGGAAGCGCTGCAGCATGGCCGGCGACGCGCGCTCCGAAGCGCGTATCGCGAAGAGCAGCGAGAGTGAAGCAACCATGACAAGCGCCAGGGCAGGCCATGCGTCCATGACCGCGATCGGGGCTTGAAGCGCGCGCTCGATGGCTTGAGCGAACTGATCGTCGAAACAGGCGCACGCCAGGCCGATGAGCGCTAGGCACAGAACCGCGAGCAGAACGAACGCCCATAGGGGCATCCGTCCACGCAGGCGTTCGAGCGCCACAGCGCGAGAATAGCCGTCTCCGCGAGATTGTAGGTCAGCACAGCCGCACCAAGGCTTCAGCCGGAGCAAGCCGAAGGACCCGCAGGCACTCCAACCGGCGCTCGCCATTCAGATCGAGATCGACCTTGCGTTGGGACGCTACTCGACGTGCGCCGAACGGCCCGCGAACTGGTGTCCTCGCTCGATCACGGCATACCGATCTTCGGAGCAATGACGCTCGCTCTCGCGGCAGACGACCTGGGTGTCGCCGAAAGCAAGAAGCAGCCCCCACCGTGCGTTCTCTACGCACGAAATCGAAGACCCCTGAACAGGCCTTATTTGTGCGGACCGGAGAAAGGGCTTCTTTGCAGACTTTTTCAGTCTTCTTGCGGGTTGCAGGCATCCGACTTGGGTGCTAGTGTCCCCGACTTGTGACGGGCAGGACCGCCACCGGCGGGTCCGTCCGGGGTCGGAGCAGGATCAAGTTCGGGGGCTCGACCACCGGATGGGCGCCGAGAATCGTCCCTCTCACGGCACTCGCCATGGGGTCTCTGTGTGTTGCGCTCTTCCTTGCCGCCGGGGCCTCCGCCGATCCCGGTGTCCGGGAAAAGGAAGCACAGGCGCAGGCGATCGTCGCCCAGCTCGAGGAGCTCGACATCAGCCTCGGGGCGACGGTCGAGGCATGGCACGGCGCGAACATCGAGCTCGAGCGGATCGACGGCGAGCTCGATACCAACGCGCGCCACCTGGCGACCGCCCGCAAGAGCCTGAACGTGGCGCAGCGCCGCATCGCCCAGCGCCTCCGCGATCTGTACGTGAACGGCGCCGGCGACTCGACGCTCGAGGTGCTGCTCGGATCTCAAAGCCTGGACGACATCATCGCGCGACTCGACGCGATCGAGCGGGTCTCGAGCCAGGACACGCGGATTCTCGGCGAGGTCAAGCAGTTCCGGCGCGAGGTGGAGACGCGGCGCGCGAACCTGAAGGACGCGCGTGTCGAGCAGACGGAGGTCGTCGCCGAGCGCGCCGCCCAGAGGCAGGAGATCGAGTCTCGGCTTGCCGAGCGTCAGCAGCTTCTCTCCTCGGTCAAGGACGAGATCGCCGAACTACGAGCCGAGGAGGCGCGCCGGCAGGCGGCGCTGGAGGCGCAGGCGCGAGCCAGGCTCGCCGCGCAGCGCCTGGCCGCCGAGCAGGCGCAGGTCCTGGCCGCGCAGCAGGCGCAGGAAGCGCAGGACGCGCAGGATCAGACCATCTACACGGCGACGCCCGACTTCATCGATACGCCGGTCCCCGCTGCCCCGCCGCCCGACGGGACGCAGGCGTCTCAAGTCATCGCGATCGCGATGCAGTACCTGGGCGTGCCATATGTGTGGGGCGGCGCCAGCCCGTCGCAGGGCTTCGACTGCTCCGGTCTCACGACGTACGCGTTCGCACAGATCGGGGTTTCTCTGCCACATCACGCAGCGACGCAGTTCGGTTACGGGACACCGGTCTCGCGTGAAGACCTGCAGCCGGCCGATCTCGTCTTCTTCCACGGACTCGGCCACATGGGGATGTACATCGGTGGCGACCAGTTCATCCACGCCCCACACACCGGCGACGTAGTCAAGATCTCGACCTTCTCTAGTTACTCCGGCTACGTCGGCGCGCGCCGCATTCTCTGACTCTGCTTCGGTACGTCTAGCTGACGCTCCTCCCGTCCTCGAGGATGCAGTCGTGCTCGCACTACAGAAGGCTTCCGCGGGCTCCGGTCACGAGTACTGCTTGCGGCCGGGCTCGTGGGTCGTCGCGCCCTCGTAGGTTCACTCGTCGCGACGATGCCGCCTGAAACCGAGTTCCGGACTGCGCGTTTACGTTTCCCTTGTCTGGAGAGACCGCACAAGCGTAGGGTGTTGGTGTAAGCAGTCAACCAGGGAGGGGACTATGCGAGGCCGCATCGCATTGTGGTCGTCCGCGCTCGCGCTACTCGCTCTGTCGATGAGCGGCATTGCAGGCGCCCAGCACGGAGGCACGGGAGGACATCTACCGACCCCCGCCGCTGACACGGACGGCGACGGGGACTGGGGAAAGATCGATTTCATCAGCAAGTTGGTCGTACCGGGCTTCGAACCCGAACTCATCGCTGATGTAGGCGTCGATCCTGAGGGAGAGTTCGCCTACCTTGCCAAGTGGGGCGGGTCTGCGTGCGCGGGGCCGGAAAACGTCAGCGACGGTGGCGTGTACGTCGTCGACATCCGCGACCTCGAGAACCCGAAGCTCGTGACCTTCATCGAGACGCACCAAGACACTCTCGTGGGAGAGGGTGTGCAGATCATCGACATCACGACGCCGAAGTTCACGGGCGAGGTGTTGCTCATGAATCACGAGGGCTGCGGAAAGAACTTCAAGGCTGGTGTCTCGCTCTGGGAGGTCACCAACCCCGCAAAGCCGAAGAAGCTCTCGGAGCACTTCGGCGACATCACGATCGGCGGCGGTCGCGACACACCGGATGTGAACCAGACGCACAGCGCGTTCATGTGGGACACGGGGCCGAACGCGTATCTGATCTCCGTCGACGACGAGGAGAGCGAGGACGTCGACATCTACGACATCACGGATCCGAAGCATCCGAAGCTGATCGCCGAGCTGGACATCAACCTGAATAACGTGTCCCAGCCCGAACCGGCGCTGCGGCTCACTGACTCGTTCCTGCACGACCTCGTCGTCAAGCAGGTTGACACGGACGGGACTGCGTCGACGCCTCCTCGCTGGACGGGGCTGCTGTCGTACTGGGACGGCGGCTGGGTGCTGCTCGACTTGACGAACCCCGCGAGCCCGGTCTTCCTTAGCGATACGGACTATCCGCTCAACGATCCAGAGCTTCCCTCGCTAAGTCCAGAAGGCAACGCACACCAGGCGGAGTTCACCGGCGACAACGCGTTCGTCATCGGCACGGGCGAGGACTTCGACCCCTATCGGTTCCTCATCCAGACGAGCGAGGGTGACAGCTTCTTGGCCAAGATCGGAACGCAGACAGACCCAGACGACGTTGTGGGCCTGTCCGGTACGCCCGTCTTCGTCGGACGCGCATGTCCTGGCGACGCGGCGGTTCCGGCCGCTGGGCCCGATCAGATCGCCGTCGTCGAGCGTGGCGTGTGCGACTTCGAAGTAAAGGCGCAGGCAGTGGTCGTTGCCGGTGGCTACGAGGCAATGATCATCATGAACCGGGAGGGCGCGGATGCCTGCACCGGCGTCTTCAGCCCGTTCCTGACCACCGACATCCCGACGCTCTTCATCGGGCGGGACGCCGGATTCGATCTCTTCGACAAGGCGGGATTCGACCTCACGGCCTGTTTGGCGGGGACTGGAACAGCACTATCGGGCATTGCACCCGGCCCCGGCCCGGACCACGTCGACGACGTCGACCAGGTGTTCGACGGGTGGGGTTACGTCCACCTCTTCAGCCGAAGCGGTTCGACACTGACCGAGCGCGACACGTTTGCGATTCCGGAGGCGATGGATCCAGCGTTTGCCGAGGGATTCGGTGACCTCTCGGTGCATGAGGTGGCGACCGATCCACAGGATGCAAGCCTGGCATATCTCTCGTATTACGACGCGGGTTTGCGAGCAGTGCAGATCCAGTGCACAGACCCCGCTGCCCTGAGCACGTGCGATCACGTGGAGGTCGGTGGTTTCATCGACCGGCCAGGCACGGACGGGGTCGCCGGTAACGACTTCTGGGGCGTCGAGACGTTCGTTGATGAGGCGACGGGGGATACGATCATCCTCGCCAGCGACCGCGATACAGGGCTCTGGATCTTCAGAGATCCCTAAGCCCTCCGGTAAACAGGACGTTGGACTGAGGGCCGGGATCTCCGGCCCTCAGTCCTTGCAACCGGTTAAGAACTCGAATCAGAATGACGCTTCGTCGCCGGGGCGGCCCGGGCGAGTGCGATGCAAGGACGCAGGGAGCCCCGATATGAGGCATATCGGGGCGACTGAGGAGGCCGCAGCGCGCCGCACGGGTCGTTCCGGCGGCTCAAGGCTTCATTTTGATTCGAGTTCTGACATGGAGCAAAACGTCAAGGGGTGACGCTCGGTCGATGGGTTGTCCTCTCGGCCTCGAGCAGCGGAGCGTCCGGAGCAGCGACGGTGGATCAGACTGACATTCGCCGGTCGGGACGG
>JBPCMD010000050.1:0-5884 GCA_051002595.1 Gaiellaceae bacterium | reverse complement strand
GCCCGCACTTCGCGCGGCTGCGAACGCTTCGCATACCGTCGTCCTCAGTCGGGCCAATGTTCTCGAACATTGGCCCTCCCTGCGTCCTAGGCCTGCTCGGTTCTCGCCGGCGAAGCACGACCGTATTTACGGCGGGAAGCACTAAGCTAGGGACGTGTCCGAGATGACCGGAAGCTGCCTCTGCGGCAGCGTGCAGTTCGAGGTGACCGAGCCGTTCGAGCGCATCGCGGCGTGCCACTGCGAGACCTGCAAGAAGCTCTCCGGTGGCGCCGGCACCGTGAACGGGCGGGTGCGCACCTGTGCGATCCGACTTCTCGCTGGCGAAGACCTCGTCAAGAGCTTCCAGCCAAGTGAGGGCTCGATGAAGACCTTCTGCTCGGAATGCGGCTCGAACCTCTTCGGCGCCGGCTGGCCGAAGTCGGAGTCCACAAGCGTCCGCCTGAGCGCGCTCGATGAACCGTACGAGGGCAAGATCGGATCGCACATCTTCGTCCGCTCGCTCGCGCCCTGGGAGGTCCTTCCCGACGACGGGGCAGAGCGCTTCGACGTGCGCGGGCCGTAGCCATGAGTCGCGGCGCGTACCTGATGGATCTCGGCCTCGTGCCGTACGGCGAGGCGTTGGAGCTCCAACGGTCACTCGCAGGGGCCGTGACACAGGGCGCCATTCCCGAGACGGTGATCTTTCTCGAGCACCCGCCAGTCGTCACCGTCGGGCGGCGAACCGAGACAGGCGAATTGCATCTTCCCGAGGATGCAGAGGTCAAGATCGTCGAGACCGACCGGGGCGGCAAGTCCACGTTTCACGGACCCGGCCAGCTGGTCTGCTATCCGATCCTCGACCTGGCCAAGCACGGCAAGGACGTCAAGCTCTACGTCCGGAACCTTGAGGACGCCCTCGTCCGAACGCTGAGCGCGTTCGATCTCGAAGGAACGACGATCGAGGGACTGACCGGGGTGTGGATGCCGCCCGGCGGCGGGCCAGGGCCGCGCAAGATCGCGTCGATCGGTGTGCACGTCTCTCGCTGGGTGACCACGCACGGTTATGCGCTGAACGTGGACCTCGACCTGGCGCCCTTCACGCACTGGATCACGGCATGCGGGCTCGAGGACGCCGCTTTCACGACGATGGCGCGCGAGCTGGAGCGGCCGATCACGGTCGAAGACGTGCGGCCGGCGGCGATCACGGCCATCGCGGAGGTCTTCGGGCTCGAGCTCGAAGAGCTTCCAGCTGACGAGGGCGCGGGCCTGTGGGCGCAGCCGATTCACGCCTCGCTCGCAGCCCGATGAGCGAACGGCTCGAGACTGCCGCGAAGCTGTACGACGAGGCGGCCAAGGAGCTCGACCGAGCGGCGCGCCACTGCGAGGTCGCCGCCCAGCACTTCCGCGACAACCTCGTGCCCCGCGGGGCTGCGCACGCGTGGGCGGCACGCGGACACCTGCTCGAGGCCGAGACGCGCCTCGGTGAGCAGGCACGCGAGCACAGTAAGAGATCGAGCGTTTGATCTCTTCCAAGTAACAGTCTGTTACTTGGCTCTCTCTTTGCACCCTATTCGCGCGTCAGATCAGGCCGGCGCGGGTCGCGTGCGCCGCAGCCGCTGCGCGCGACGACTGCGTGAGCTTGCGGAGGATGTTCGCTACGTGTCGATGCACCGTGTGCTCGCTCAAGACGAGTGACGACGCGATCTCCCGGTTCGAGAGCCCGGCGGCGACGAGCCGCAGCACCTCTGTCTCGCGCCCGCTCAAGGGCGAGTCGCCGGTCGACTCCGCGGGCACGTCGCCGTCGAGAAATCCGGCGAGTGCCCGCTGCAAGTCGCGCTGGTCGTCGGCCCACGGTAGATGCGCGTCGCCACTCAAGGTGACGAAGCGCGCGTTCGGCAAGAGTGCGGCAAGCTCGCGTCCGCGGCCGATCGGGACTGTGCGGTCGCCGCGGCGGTGCAGCACAAGTGAGGGCACTGTCACGTTCGACAGCAACGCGCGGGCGTCGGAGGTCAGGTCGAGCTCGAGAAAGGCCGCGGCGACCTCCGCGTCAGCCGCGTACCGCTGGTAGCGACTCGACGCCTCGATCTCCTCCCCGCTCCCGCGCGGGATGAACAGACCCGCCAGCATCTGCGCCGCGAGCGGCCAGTTCGTCCGAACGAAATCGACGAGCGAGCGGCGCGTCGCGTCCGGGATGTCGGAACGCGACACGTAGCCGCCGAAGAAGACGATTCTGCGTACGAGCTTTGGAGAGGCCGTCGCGTAGGCTGCGCTTGCGAGCCCTGCGCACGAGCAGGCAAATAGGGTCGCCGGCTCGCCGCCGGCAGCGGCATGCACCGCGGCGAGCGTCCGGAGCTCGGACTCGAGCGACGGAGGGGTGAGGAGTCTCCGATCCGACAGTCCCGCGCCGATCCGGTCGTAGCGGACGACCCGATGTCGCACCGCGAGCCCCTGGTAGAACGCACGGGCGCGCGGATCGCCCCACTCCTCCTCGAGATGGGTCACCCACCGCCCGCCGAAGAGGACGAGCGGCCCCTCGCCCACCGTCGCATACGCGATCCGTTGACCGTCGAGCTCGCAGAAACGAATCTCTTGCTCCATGGCCCGACAGTTTGATGGCCGAGACGGGCCATGTCAAGAAGATGGCCCGTCAGGGCGAAGCGAGCCAATGTCCCGTCGCGCGATCATCGCCCTTGTGCAGACACGTCATATCGACGGCCTCACAATCCGGCTCCTGCGAAACGGCGATACTCGGACCGTCTCGGAGTTGTTCGAGCGGCTCGGGACTCGCTCGCGCGAGCGCCGTTTCTGCGGCGCGAAGCCGCGCCTGTCAACGCATGACCTCCGGGTCCTCGCGCGGGTCGACGCCGAGCACCACGTTCTCGTGGGGTACCTCGGCGCCGACCCGGAGCCGGTTGGAATAGCGCGGCTCGTCCGCGACGGAAGAACGGCCGAGGTCGCTTTCGCGGTCGCCGACGCGTTTCAGGGACGCGGAATCGGGACGATCCTGACGCGCGAGCTCGCAGCGGACGCGCGCGCGGCGGGAATCAACGAGCTGCTGGCGACGGTCTGCGGTGACAACCCGCCCGCGATCTCGTTGCTGGCTCGCGTCGCGGAGTCGCTCCACGTGCGCTGGCAGGGCCGGGAGCGAGAGCTGGTCGCGCGGCTGCCATAGCGCCTAGCCAGGAAACTCGGGAGGACAAACGACCGGCTTGTCGTCGCCGAAGCGCGCGTACGCCTCCTTCGGGTCCGACGTCTCGGTCTCGACACCCGCGCCGTACTTCAATGCGAGCTCGCTCACGGGATAGCGGATGCCGCTCCCCTTCCGCCGTGCGCCAACGCCGAGCACGAGGCAGGGCCCGGCGCCCGCGCCGACGAAGATGTGCTCGGTCCACGGCGGGCAGTGCACGAAGTCCCACGCCTTGAGCGGCCGTTCCTCGCCTTCGATCAGAAGCAGGCATTCGCCGGAGAGGACGAGGAAGTCCTCCTGCGCATCTTCGCCGTGATACATCGCGCTCGGTTCTCCGGGACGGAGAATGCCGACTCCGATACCGAGCTCTGGGAAGCGCGCGTTCTCGCCCTCGAATGAGGCGTAGAAGCCCGCGCCGTCGGTCTCGAACCACTGCGCGTCGCGGACGTTGAGAACGAACCAGCCCTCGCCGGCCGGACGAGCTCCGGTTTCCGTGCGCTCCAGTGGGGCCTCGGGTACCACCGTCTCTAGACTAATCAGGCGATGCAGAAGTCGTTGCCCGTAGCGGAGCGGCCGCGCAGGCCGGAATGGATGAAGGTGCGCGCGCCCAGCGTCAACTCGCGCTACCACGAGGTGAAGGGGCTCATGCGCGAGGGCCAGCTCGTGACGATCTGCGAGGAGGCGCGCTGCCACAATATAGGCGAGTGCTGGGGTCGCGGGACGGCGACGTTCCAGATTCTCGGCGACACCTGCACGCGTGCGTGCCGCTACTGCTACGTGCACTCGGGGAAGCCCGACGACCCTCCGGATCCGCTCGAGCCGCTCCGACTGGCCCAGGCAGCGCATCAGATGGGGCTCTCGCATGTCGTCGTGACCTCGGTCGACCGCGACGACATCCCGGACCGCGGCGCAGGTCACTACGCGGCGACTATCCGCGCGCTCCAGCGCAAGCTCCCCGGCGCGACCGTAGAGATCCTCACCCCCGACTTTCTCGGGGTAGAGGAGGAGGCGCTCGCGACGGTCCTCGAGTCGCGTCCCGACGTCTTCGGTCACAACATCGAGGAGGTGCAACGGCTGTGCGCGCAGATGCGAGGCGCCAAGGCGAGCTACGAGAAGGCTCTCTGGCTCCTGCAGAGGGTCAAGGAGCTCGCCGGATACCGCGTCATGACGAAGTCCGGAATCATCGTCGGGCTCGGGGAGACAAACGACGAGGTCGTGGACACGATGCGCGACCTGCGCACCCATGAAGTCGACGTCGTCACCATTGGCCAGTACCTGCAGCCCTCGCCGAAGCACTCCGAGATCGACCGCTGGGTGCACCCGGACGAGTTCCGCTGGTTCCGCGAGCAAGGAGAAGCTCTCGGGTTCGGATCGGTGTTCTCCGGGCCGCTCGTCCGCTCGTCGTACCGGGCCGACGAGCAGCGGCACGCGGCCGAGACGGGCCGCGGAGCCGTCGTGTACTAGACCGCCTCGTCGGAGGAAGCTAGACACCCCTCCATCTGAGCGAGCCGCTCCTCGATGCGACGCAGGGCGGCGGTGCTCTTCACGAGCTCGTCCTCGAGTTCGTCCTCTCCGACACGACGGAGGCGGTACCCGCTGAGGTCCGAACGACGAAGGGCCGCTCAAGGCGACCCTTCGTCTCCAGTCGGTCTTGCTCGGGTTACGCGGGGGGCGTGAGCCCGAACGTGGCGAGCCAGTTCAGGTCGTCCGCCTTGTCCACGCGGTAGACGCCGCCGGTGCCGGCGCAGTTCCCGTTCAGTCCGAACGAGGTCACTCCGGCAATGACGTTCGAGTCGCCGATGAAGTTCGGCCCGCCCGAGTCGCCGAAGCACGTCCCACCCGTATGGGCGTTGTTCGAGAGCAGGAGCGAGTAGTCGCCCACAAGTCCGCCGTTGATCTGGATGAGCTTCGGATAGGCGACGTAGCGCGTCCGGAAGGCCTGCGTCTTCCACGACGCGGCGTCCGGGAAGCTCTTCTGCAACCCGTAGCCGACCGCAGTGAACGTGGTGTCCTGCTTACCACGCTGGGTCTTCAGTGCGTCGAGCTGGTTCAGCTCGGGCAGGACGCCGAGGCCGCCTCTGTCGATCGCCTCGTCGAGCACGACGACACCGAGGTCATGCAGGAAGAATGCATTCGGGTCGTACTCGGGATGCGCGAAAGGCGTTCCCGAGATGTCGCCCGTACAGGGATACCCGGTGATTCCCGCGCACGGGTTCGAGCCTGCCGCCGGATAGCCGGCTCCAAGCGGGATCGGCGTGGGATACCCCGAGTCGAACCAGATCTCGACCCTGGCGACGTCGAGACCGGGCTCGTCCGCCGTGCAGTGGCCGGCGGTGAGGAAGTGCGTCGGCGACACGAGCGTGCCGCTGCAGCGGAAGAGCGGTATGCCGGCGGCGGTCTGCGCGACCATCAATCCCACGTAGGGATGCCCCTCTTGATCGGGCACGCCGTCGGTGATCGCGCCCGCGGGCGTGAGCCCGAGCGCAAGTGCCGTAGCGAGCACGGCAAGTAGAGCAAAGAGCTTTCGCACGTGAACCCCCTTTTCGTGAGGATGCCCGGGCCAACCCAGGCGTGTCAACGTTCGTCTTGGGTGTATTCCCACCGTCCGGCCGGACGGAACCGGTTGTGGGGGGAGGGGGGTCCAAGGGGGAGCCCCCCGGTCGACACAAACGGCTGTTGCTCCTTCTTGTCCGTTTCCGACGCCGCCCGCCCTCCCCC
>JBPCMD010000049.1:0-57323 GCA_051002595.1 Gaiellaceae bacterium | reverse complement strand
GCCCGCACTTCGCGTGGCTGCGAACGCTTCGCATGCCGTCGTCCTCAGTCGGGCCAATGTTCTCGAACATTGGCCCTCCCTGCGTCCTAGGCCTGCTCGGTTCTCGCCGGCGAAGCACGACCGTATTTACGGCGGGAAGCACTAAGACCGAGATCAAGCTGAAGCTTGACCCCTCGTCGGTGGAGGAAGCAGCGGCGAGTGCAGCGGGACGCCGAACCCACGCCGCGCGCCAAGCGCCTGGAACGCGAGAACGGTGTCGGCCACCGGAATATCCTCGAGGAAATCGTCCCTACCGGCGAAGTCGTCGAGCAGCTCACCGATTGCAATCTCGTAGGCGCCAGCGTCGCTCTCCGAAAGCGCAGCGAGCGAGCCGGCGACCGCCGGCGGAAAGTCGTCACGATCTCGGAGTGAGAGAACCAGCTTCGCGGCCTTCTCGTCCTCGCTACGAACGAGGTTGGCGAGAGCCGCGGCGTAGCGCCCGATCGGGCTCTCCGACTCCGCGGCGCCCGCCTCCAACGCCCAGCGCGCGTCGTCGAGCGCCCCCTCTCGGTCACCCGCGATGAGCCGTGACTTCATCGCCCCGATCGGCCGGCCCCAGCTCCCAGCCGGCGCGTTCGGCCAGCTCTCGCGGTAGCGCTCCGCTGCCCGCACGAGCCACGCTCTCGCCTCCTCGTCGCGGCCTGCCATGAGCAGCGAGAGTCCCGCTGCCCAAGCCGCGTTTCCCATGCGCGTGAGTTGTCGCTGCCGTCCATCAACATCCTCGGGCAAACGCGCCGCTCCGTCGTCGTGACGCTCGATCGCTCGCGTGGCCCGTTCCTCCCAGTCGCTCATCACCCGCGAAGTATCGTCTCCAGCGATGTCCCGCACGCTTCGAGAGGTGGTCTACATCGACGGTGTCCGCACGGCGTTCGGCCGCGCGGGCAAGGACGGCTACTTCTGGAAGACCCGAGCCGACGACATGGCGGTCAAGGTCGTCCGCGAGCTGTTGCGCCGCAATCCGAGCCTTCCCGAGGATCAGATCGACGACGTCGTCTTCGCGGCGACCGCCCAGGTTGGAGACCAGGGTCTGACGCTCGGGCGCGACGTCGCATTGCTCGCGGGGCTTCCCAAGTCCGTTCCCGGATTCGCCGTCGACCGCATGTGTGCGGGCGCGCTGACCGCGACCACGAGTGGAGCCGGCGAGATTGCAATGGACGCCGCGGATGTCGTCCTGGTCGGGGGCGTCGAGCACATGGGCCACCACCCGATGGGCGAGGACGTCGACTTCAACCCGCGCTTCATCTCGGAGCGGATCGTCGACGACTCCGCCGCGGTGATGGGCCAGACAGCCGAGAATCTCCACGATGCCTTCCCGCACCTGACGAAAGAGGACGCGGATGCGTTCGCGGTCGAGAGCCAGCGCCGGGCCGCCAAGGCGTGGGACGAGGGCGTGATGGACGAGATCGTGGTCCCGATGTCTGTGTTCACGGACGAAGGCTGGACGGTGGCGGCGCGGGACGAGTTTCTGCGGCCGGACACGACGATGGCGGCGCTGGCCGAGCTGCGGACGCCGTTTCGGACGGCTGGGCGCGTCACAGCAGGTAACTCAGCGGGGCTTACGGACGGCGCCACCGCCGCGCTGATCGCGTCCGAGGAGGGGGCGAAGGAGTTCGGCCTCGACCCGAAGATGCGCCTCGTCGGCTTCGCCTATGCCGGCGTCGAGCCCGAGCTGATGGGCCTCGGCCCCGTGCCGGCGACCAACAAGGTGCTCGCGCAGACCGGGATCTCCCTCGACGAAGTCGGCCTCTTCGAGCTCAACGAGCCGTTCGCCGTGCAGGTGCTGACGTGGTGCGACGGCGTCGGCGTCGCGCCCGACGACCCGCGGCTCAACCCGTACGGCGGCGCGATCGCCTGCGGGCACCCTCTGGCCGCGACCGGGGTGCGGCTGATGGCGCAGCTCGCCCGCGGGTTCCGCGACCGGCCCGATGTGCGTTACGGGCTGACCGCGCTCTGCATCGGGCTCGGCATGGGCGCGGCCGTCCTCTGGGAGAACGTCCAAAACGGTGGCTAGCTCTCCAACCCAGTTCAAGCTCCAGCGGCTCAACACCCGGGTAGGCCCGGTCGCGCTCGTGACCATGGACAACGGCGAGGACTGGCAGAAGCCGAACACGTTCGGCGAGGAGGCGCTGCGCTCGCTCGACGACGTGCTCGGCCGCCTGCGAACGCGAGACTGGCGCGGGCTGCTGCTGACCGGCAAGCCGTTCGTCTTCGCCGTCGGAGCGGACATCGACGAGTTCGGAGAGATCACACCCGAACGCGCCCGCGAGGGCGGCGAGGCCGGGCACGAGCTCTTTGGCCGCCTGCGCGATCTCCCCTTCATCACGCTCGCCGCCATCAACGGCGCGGCGCTCGGCGGCGGGGTCGAGATCGCGCTCCACTGTGACTACCGGACGATCTCCTCATCCGTACGCCACTTCGCCTGCCCCGAGGTCTTCCTCGGGCTCATCCCCGGTTGGGGAGGCACGCAGCTCGTCCCGAAGGTCGTCGGCGCCGAGCAGGCGGTGAAGTTCATCGTCGAGAATCCGCTGCGCCAGAACCGCATGCTCACCGGGCCGCAGGCCTTCGAGCAGGGATTCGCGGAAGCGCTGTTCGAGCCGGTCGAGTTCCTGGACGACTCGCTCGCGCTCTTGCTCGAGAAGATCGAGGAGGGCGGCGGGAAGGTGCGGCCCGAAGCCGATCTCTCGGACGTCGGCGAGGTCACGCGCAAGGCGCGCGCCCGGCTCGACGGCCAGCTGCACGGCGCCGCGCCCGCGCCCTACCGCGCGCTCGACTTGATCGAAGGCGCTGCGACGTGGTCGCTCGAGGAGGGCTACCGCGCCGAGGAGGATGCGCTCGCCGAGCTCCTTCCCGGCCCGCAGGCGCAAGCCTCCGTCTACGCCTTCAATCTGATCGAACGGCGCGCGAAACGCAGGGTCGGCGTTCCCGACGTCGAGCCAAGACGAGTCCGGAAGATCGGGATCGTCGGCGCCGGCCTCATGGCTCGCCAGCTCGCGCTGCTCGGGCTGCGGCGACTCGAGGTGGTCCCCATCGTGCTCCGAGACCTCACGCAAGACCAGGTGGACGACGCAGTCGCCTGGATCCGAAGTGAGCTCGACGAGCTCGTGCGCAAGGGAAGGCTGGGCGAGGGCAAGGCGCGCTTCCTCGGCTCGCTGGTCGCCGGAGGGACGGGCTGGGATGTCTTCGCCGGCTCGGATCTCGTTCTCGAAGCGGCCTTTGAGGAGATGTCGGTGAAGAAGGAGGTCTTCGCCGAGCTCGAGCGCGTGGTCTCGTCCGAGTGCGTGCTCGCGACGAACACGTCGTCCTTGTCGGTCACGGAGATGGGCGCCGACCTCGAGCACCCGGAGCGCGTCGTCGGGATGCACTTCTTCAACCCGGTCGCAGTGCTCCCGCTGGTCGAGCTCGTGCGCACGCCGTTGACCGACGACGTCACCCTCGCCACCGCCTGGGACGTGACCGGAAAACTTCGCAAGCGCGGCGTGCTCGTCCGCGATGCGCCGGCCTTCGTCGTGAACCGGATCCTGACCAGGACGACGACCGTGCTGATGGACGCGCTCGAGCGTGGGAACTCGGTCGAAGAGACCGATGAGGCGGTGCTCCGCCTGGGATTGCCGATGGCGCCGTCGTTTCTCCTGCAGATGGTCGGCCCGCGCGTCGCGAATCACGTCCTGCACACGCTCCACGACGCCTACCCGGATCGCTATCCGTTCTCGCCGACGCTGGAAAACTTCGCCGAGGGCTCCGACGAGATCGTCATCCGCGAACACGCCCCGAAAACGATCGAGGAGATCCACGAAGCGGTGCTCGAGGCGGTCGCGGACGAAGTGCGCCACATCCTGGAGGAAGGTGTCGTCCGAGAAGCGGCCGACGTCGACACCTGTCTCATCCTGGGGGCGGGGTATCCCTTCTGGCTCGGCGGCATCACCAAGCACCTCGATCAGTCGGGGGTCTCGCAGCGGGTAGTCGGCCGCCCCCTCGCAGAGCTCGTCGCGACGGCCGTATGACCGTTTAGTGCTCCGAGACCTGAGGTATGCTGAGACGGTACCGCTCGCCGGATAACAGGCGAGCGTCAACTCTCGGAAGGAGCGGCACCAGCAATACGTGCTGCGCACATGCACGAAGCGACGACTTCCCCGACGCTGACGTCGGACACACCTGAGGATCTGACAGCGGCGGCCAGCCGTGCCGAAGCGTGGTTCGGCGAGCCGTTCCTGACCGCGGAGGAGGATCCCGCTGTCGCTCTCGCGCCGGGCACCGCCCGCCGGGCGGCGCTCAACCACGCGCTCGAGGAGATGGAGACCGGTCTTTCCGAGCCCTCGCCCCGCTGGAAGGTCCGATACGGGCTCATGCTCGGGCTCGAGCGGGTCCTGACCGAGGATCTGCCTCGAACGGCGAGCGGAACCGAGCTCAGGCGTCACCAGGTGGACGCGCTCGCCGGGATGCTTGCCGAGCTCATCGCCTCTACCCAACGCTCCGCGGAAGAGAACGGAAACGGAAACGGGAGTGGCAACGGCGTTGTCGCCGAGGCCGAGCTCGACGAGGACGCCGAAGACGACTTCGACGCCGGCTTCATAGAAGAGAAGGAGCTCGAGCCCGAGTTCGAGGGCGACGACCCGGGTGCGGTACGCCGCTACCGCTTCCGGCACCCCACGGCCTCCGGAAAGACGATCGCGGCAGCCGGCTTCGTCGAGGCCGCGCGGCGGCTCGGCATCCTGATCCTCACGCATCGCCGCCTGCTCGTCTCCCAGTTCACGCGCGATCTCACGACCGAGGGCTACGGCGACCGCTTCACCGATGCGGTCCTCCTGGGAGCACGCGCGCCACGCGAAGACCCGATCACGATCCAGACGTACGCGTGGTTCGCGCGCCACGGCGGCGAGCTCGATGCCGACGTCTACCACTTCGTCCTCTGCGACGAAGCGCATACGGCGCTCGGGGAAAAGACGAGCGCTGCGATCCGCGCGTTCCACGAGCCGCTGTACATCGGGATGACGGCGACGGAGCAGCTCATCGCCAAGCAGGTGTCGGACGTGTTCCCGGCCTCGGTCGACGACCTCCCGCTCGCGGACGCCGCCAGGCGCGGCCTGATCGCTCCGCTTCGCTGCATGCGCGTGCCGCCCGCCGCCGCGATCAACTCGGTGCCAATCGTGGGCGGCGACTTCGAGGAACGGGCCTTGGCGGCCGCACTCGACCACGAGGCCCTGAACCAGGCCGCGGCGAGCCTCTACCGCGAACGGTTCGGCTCCACGCCTGGAATCGTCTACGCCGCCGGCGTCGAGCACGCCTACAACCTCGCGCAAGAGTTTCGCGCAGCAGGGCTGAAGACGGAGGCGGTCTCCGGGAAGACGCCGCCCGCCCGACTCGCGGAGACGCTCGCCGCCTACGAGCGTGGCGAGATCAACGTGCTGATCAACGCGCAGCTGCTCGCGGAAGGGTGGAACTCCCCCCGCGCCACGGTGTGCATGCACCTGGCGCCGACCGCATCGCGCCGTGTGTATCAGCAGCGAATCGGACGCATCATGCGCATCCACCCGCGCAAGGAGGCCGGCGTCGTCGTCGACTTCGTCCCCAAGGCATCCACCCACAACGACCGGGTGATCTCGCTTCACTCCCTGCTCGACGCCGACTTCTACCGCGAAGGCGCCCGCGTCACGCCTGCTCCGCGCCGTCGGCAGCAGCGCCGCGCGCGCCGCAAGCTCTCGCCCGTTCCGTGGCTCGTCCCGGTCACGCCCGATGTCGCTCGTCGTCTCGGCGTCATCCAGCGCGAATGGCAACGGATCGACCCGAAATATCTGGACGAGGACGAGCAGCGCTTCTGGGCGACGATCGCCGGCCGCCAGATTCGCTTCGACCAGCGCGCCGAGTTCGCGCGCAAGGTCGTAGAAGGCCGTGCGAGCAAGGTCGCGCTCGAGCAGTTCCTCTCCACGTGCGCTGCCGAGAACCCTAACCGGCGGCTGCGGATAACCGCGCTCCTCGACCGGGTTGCGACTCCGGTCGAGCGCGCAGACTTCGACGACCTCGTCACGCTCGTCATCCAGGCTCCGACCTGGGAGAAAGACCGCTCCGCCGGCATCCGCGTCCTGCTCCGGGCGATCGCCGAGGGGAAGGCTGCCGCGCCCGAGCAGATCCTCGCGCGCTGGACCTGGAAGCTCGCGCGCGCCACGCGGAAGGTGCAGGACCGCCGCGTGTCTACAGAGTTCCCGGAGGCAAAGCGCCTCCTGGGCGCGGCCGCGAACTCACGCGGCTATCGACACGAGGAGAACGTCAACCGGCTCGTCCAGGTGGCGATGACCATGCCGATGGCGGTGGGGGCAGCGCTGCTCGCGTCAGCGGACGGCTACACGCCCCGCGCGAACGCCGCGCTCGACAAAGCGCGCGAAGAGCTCGGCACGATCGACGAGATCGCGAATGCGCTAGCCGACAACCTTCCGGCTCCGAAGCTCACCGCTCGCAAGTCGCGCCGGAGGCGACGCAAGCGCAAGGGCCAGCCGCAGGGACAGACACCCGCCCCAGCAGAGTCGTCGGCCGATGGAAACTCTTCGCCCGTCACGCCTTCGACAGACGAGCCGGCGGAAGACGCCGCGTAGCTCGTCTTTCATCTACGCTCGCCCGGAAGTCATGCCGTATCGAGGCGTCGTGACTGCGATTTGTGACAGGTGCCGAGCTACGGGCAACAAGCCAGATTCACGTCTGAGATCAGCGCTCGTAAGGGTCAGGCTCAGATCTTGATCCGCGCATCGAAAACCTGCGACTCCGACTACTGGCTCCCGCCGTTCTTGTCTCGCTCCCGCAAGAAGCGGGCGATCTCGGCAGCCAGCGCCTCGCCCGATGGAAGCGAGCCCGACTCCTCGAGCCAGTCGAGCGAATCCGCACGCTGCTCCAGCTCCTCGACGTAGGAGGCCGTGTCCGCGTCGCTCGATACCGCCTCGGAGACCTGTTCCACATACGACGTCTCGGCCTCGGCAAGCTCGCCGACGTCGACGTCCACCCCGAGGACACCCGCCAGCCGCTCGCAGAGCGCTTTCGCGGCCCGCGGGCTCGGCGCCAATGAGACGTAGTGCGGCACGGCGGCCCACAGGCTGACCGAAGGGATTCCCGCGCGCCTGCACGCATCGAGCAGGACGCCGACGATTCCGGTCGGACCCTCGTAGCGCGAGAGCTGTAGGCCGAGCTCGTCGACGAGCTTCGGATCGGTGGCAGCCCCTGTCACCGGCGCGGGGCGCGTGTGCGGCACGTCTGCGAGAAGCGCGCCGAGCGTCACCACGAGCTCGATCCCGAGATCGGCGGCTAGGTCGGCGATCAGGTCGGAGAACGTCCGCCACCGGTAGTTCGGCTCGACTCCGACCAGGAGCACCGCGTCGCGGTTCGTGCCCGGGATGCGCGCGCGGTAGAACGTGTTCTCCGGCCACTCGATCTTCCTCGTCTGCCCTTCGTCCAACGAGACGAGCGGACGCGTCGCCTGGAAGTCGACGAAGAGCTCGGGATCGATCTCCGCGAACTTCTCCGCTTCCCAGGAGCGGGCGAGGTAGCCGGCGGCGAGCGTCGCCGCCTGTCCGCCGTCGTTCCAGCCCCGGAAGGCGCCGATCAGGACGGGCCGTTCCAGCGTCGGACGCTCGAAGATCCGCAGCTCGTCTGCCATGCGGAGGAGCTTACTGACGAGTAGTCAGCGCAGCGGGTGGCCGCCAGAGCGCATAAGCCACTGCAACGCTGAGCGCCCAGATCGCGGCCGCGAGAAAGACGTGCACGAGGACGAGCCCCCACGGGAGGGCCGTTCGGTACTGCACCTCCCCGACGATGGCCTGCGCGCCGAGCGCGCCGAGGAGCGCGCCCCAGAGCCACAGCAGCCCGGGATACCGATCCCGCATGCGCACGAGAAACCAGCCGATGAAGAGGACGCCGATCCCGAACGCGGCGGCGACGCGCACATGCACGTACACGGTGTCGACGATCTCGAGCCCGAGGCGTTTCACGTCCTCGTCGGCGCCAGGATGCGGGCCCGAGGCCGTCGCCACGGCTCCGGTCACGACGAGCGCCGCGCAGGCCGGAATCCCTATCCAGGCGACGAACCGGCGCAGCCACCACCCCGGTCCGACCGGGGTTGCGAGACCTCCGGCATTGCTCCACGCCTCGAGCACGACCGTCACCGTGAGCGCGAGCACCACGAGCGCGAGCAGGAAATGCGCCATCACCGCGAGCGGGTGCAGGTCGAGCGCGATCGTGATTGCGCCGAGCGGGATCTGAGCCACGGTCAGGAGAAACGCCGAAAGCGCCGCGAGGCGCACCCCGCGCGGGAGGCCGACGACCCTGCGCGCACCGAGCCACGCAACCAGCGTCAGCGCCAGACCGACGAGAGCGACCATGCGGTTCCCGAACTCCACGAAGGCATGGAATCCCTGCTCGGGATAGGGCTTGTCCCCGCACTGCGGCCAGTTGTCGCAGCCGAGGCCCGAGCCGGTCAGCCGCACGAACGCGCCCGAGGTGACCACGAGGAAGAGCGCGGCGCACGAGGCAAGCGAAAGCCGCAGGAACCCGCCCGGAGAGAGGGTGCGGACGCGTGCGGCGACCGTGACCACTACGCCAACACGACTCCTGCGCCCGCCTCGATCGATCCGACCCGAGCGATCGCGAGTCCCGCGGAGGCGAACGTTGTGTCGAGCACCGCGCCTCGGTCGGCGGGTAGCGAGATGAGGAGACCTCCCGCTGTCTGTGGGTCATATGCCAGCGCCTCGAGCGCCGCATCGGCCCCGCTCTCGACGTGTCGGCCCGCGTAGTCCCGGTTACGGCGGTCTCCGCCCGTCCGCACGCCCTGCTCGGCCAGCTCGAGCGCCGATGGGAGCAACGGCAGCAGGCTCGCGTCGAGCAGCGCGCGAACCCCGCTCCGCGACGCGAGCTCGTGCACATGGCCGAGCAGACCGAAGCCAGTGACGTCCGTGACCGCGTTCGGAGTGAAGGGCCGAAGCGTTTCGGCGGCGTGGCGATTCAGCTCGAGCATCGACGAGATCGCCGCGTCGAGCGAGCCTGGAGGAGCGGCGCCGTCGCGCTCAGCCTGGAGCACGATACCGGTGCCGAGCGCTTTGGTGAGAAAGAGCGCGTCGCCTGCTTTCGCGCCGGCCTTCGGCCAGATCCCGTCCGGGTGCACCGTACCGACAACGGCGAGCCCGTACTTCGGCTCATCGTCTCTGATGGTGTGCCCGCCCGCGAGAATCGCGCCAGCCGCTCGCACGCGCTCGTCCGCTCCGGTGAGGATCTCCCCGAGCATCTCGACAGGCAGCTCTTCTGGAAACGCGGCAACGGAGAGCGCCAGCAGTGGCGCTCCACCCATCGCAAAGACGTCGTTCAGCGCGTTCGTGGCGGCAATCGCGCCGAAGACGCGCGGATCGTCGACGAGGGGCGGGAAGAAGTCGACCGTGAAGACGATCGCGCGCTCGTCGTCCAGCCGGTAGACGGCCGCGTCGTCGGCAGGATCGAGGCCGACAAGCAGGTTCTCTGCCTCTGCCGGGACGAGCCCTGCGAGAAGCGTCTCCAGTCGTGCCGCCGAGTACTTGGCTGCGCAACCTCCCGCGCGCGCGAGTGAGGTGAGCGCGATGGTCTCCATCCCGAGAGTCTAGGTGGGGGAGGAAGCCGACCCGGGAAGGCGAAGTCGAGGCGCGGAGAGACAGACCCCCTCTCCTCTCCCCCCAACAAGCGGCCGCCGCCCCCTCGGCGGCCGCTTGCTTCTCTAGATGATTGATTCCGAATAACCGCACGCGCGGCTGGTGGCTGCGACGCGGCGCCTGGCACGACGATCGGCGACGACACGTATCCACCGATACGCGCCGTCACCGCTCCCCGCACCATGCTTGGTCGCAGCCATCCCCGCGTACACGCCTATTCGAAATCAACCATCTAGACTCGCCACCGATGAGATCCGCGCTCGTCACGGGCGGTTCGGCCGGCATCGGCCTCGCGCTCGCCCGGATGCTCCGCGACGAGGGATACGAGCTCACGCTGGCGGCACGCCGGCCCGAGCCGCTCGCCGACGCGGCGGCCGAGCTGAGCGCCCTCGCGGTGGCCGCCAATCTCTCGGACGCCGACGAGTGCGTCCGCGTCGTGGCCGAGCACGCGGAGCGCTACGGCGGAATGGACGTGCTCGTCAACTCCGCGGGCATCGGTATCGGCGGCTCGTTCGCGGAGCAGGAGACAAAGGCGATCGCGCTCCAACTCGACGTGAACCTCCGCGCCTCGCTGGTCGTGACCCGCGAGGCGCTTCCGCTGCTCCGGGCAGCGAAGGGTCACATCTTGATGCTGGCCTCGATCGCCGGGACGATTCCGACGCCGGGCCTCGCCGTGTACGGGGCGACGAAAGCGGCGATCGTCTCCATCACGAACTCCCTGAACCGCGAGGAAGCCGAGTCGGGCGTCCGCGCGACGGCGATCTGCCCAGCCTTCGTCGCGACCCGCATGACAGATTGGACGGGACTGCCGGCGGGGGAGATGATCCAGGTCGAAGACGTCGCCGAGCTCGTCCGCGCGGTGCTCAAGCTGAGCCCGCGTGCCCGCGTCCCGCAGCTCGTGATCGAGCGAGTCGGAGACGCCTTCTAAAGCCTGTCCCGAAGGTGGTCGCGGCGGATGGCATGTGAGACGTGCCGCGAGGCAAGGACGCAGGGAGCCCCGATATGCAGGCATATCGGGGCGAGTGAGGACGCTGCATCGTGGTGCGTCGCATATGTCAGGCGCCCTGAGCCACTTTCCGGACAAGCCCTAACCCGTCGCCGGCTCCACCACCGCGCTCAAGGCCTCTTCGAGCTCCCGCACCGATACCGCGCCCTCGAACCGTTCGATGATCCTTCCGTCGCGTCCGACGAGGAAGGTCCACGGCTCCGTCTCGAGACCCCACTCCTGAATCCACTGGTTGAACCCTCGAGCGGGATCGTTGCCCTCATACACCTCCACATGGATGAAGCGGGTGCCCTTGCCCTCGAAACGCCGTGCGGTCTCCTCGACGACGTCCACCACAGGCCCGCACGTGCGACTCGAGCAGAACTTCGGCGTCGAGAACGTTACGACGAACGGGACCTTCGCTCGCAGCGAGCTCGCGACCGAATAGCGGAGAAGCGACGTGTCCGGCGGTGTTCTCGTCGTCAGTTTCGAGAGATCGCCTCCAGCGGAGGCAAGCGTAGGCGTCTCGGACCGCGGCGCCGGATCGCCTGGACCGGGCACCGAATCTTCCGCCGACACGACGACGTTGCCGAGCGCCTGCACCTTCTTTCCACCGTCGGGCTCGGCGAGCAGCCAGTATGTGCCAGCCTCGGGAAGTCGGAGGTGCGCGACATAGATGTGCGTCGCGTCCGCCTCCGCCCCGCCCGGCACGCCGATGCGCTCGAGCTGCGCCATCGACTCCAGGAACGGAGCGGCATCGAGCGCCCTCGCCACCCAAACACGCGCAGTGGGAAGCAATGAGACCTCCCCCTGGCTGTCGACGATGAGAAACGACACGCGAACATCTCCCGGCTCGTGACTCTCGGTCCCCGCGATGACGGCCACGTCGTCACCCGGCGCTCGCCAGAGCTCCTCGAGCGTGTCGCCGCCACCAGGCACAGCAGATGTCTCGGGCTCGTCGCCAGATCCACCGCACCCGATAAAAAGCAGGCACGCCACTGCGAGCAGTGCCAGCGCAGGGCGCATTCGAGCCAGTGTAATGACACTGGGTAATGACGCCGGGTAGTGACACCGCCTCGGTAGTTGACGCCCGAAGATTCCGGAAGGCGATGTACCGCGGCGGCAGCGCCGATTTCATACCCGGCTCTGGTGTTACCGGCGCTGCCGCAGTCGTTCGAAAGTGCTAGTACCCGTCGGGCCAGGACATGGGGGCGACGTTGCCCAACCACGCCGCCAGCAAAGCCAGGTTGACGAGAAGAAGGATCAGCGTCGGCTTCATGGCGACCTCCTCTCTGACTAGAAGCGGATTTCCTGGAGCGCCTCGGCGGCGTTCCGGTACAGGCGTGCGGATTCGCGGTCGTCACCACGACGAGCGGCCAAATCCCCGAGTGCAACCCACGCCTCCGTCCGGTGGCTGATCGACGCCAGCTGCTCAGCAGCCGCGTCAGCCGCCCGGAAGCAGTCTCCCGCCTCGTCGAACCGCCCGCGCTCCATCAATGCTCGCCCCAGAACGAGCTGCGACGGACAGACCTCGTGGAGGTAGTCCTCCCGACCATCCAGTAGAGCGAGCGCCTTGCGTGCGAGCTCGTCCGCCTGGTCATACTCGCCACGCTGCAGGTGCACCCTGGCGAGCCCGCCGAGCGCCTGCGCGGCGTCCGCGGGTGAATCGTTCTCCAGCGCCCTCGAGAAGGACTCCTTCAGATGCTCGACGGCTTGGTCCTCGTCACCGAGAAGAAGCGTCAAGCCACCGAGAGCGAGTAGGAGCCGGCCCACGTTTCGCTCGTCATTGAGCTCCTGGTAAAGGTTCTTGGCACGCTGCGCGTAGCCACGCGACTGGACCCAGTGGCCCTGACGCTGGGCGATGAGCGAGGCCATGAAGTACGTGTTGGCGATCGTCCGCCGGTCGCCCAGATCCTGCGCCAGCTCGAGCGCATGCTGCACGTCCTCGTGCGCGGCGACATAGTCGCGTTGCAGCCGATGGCAGCGGGAGCGCCAGTTGAGGATCTCGGCGCGAAGCAGGTCACAGGGAAGTCCCGAGCGCTCCGCGAGCAGCAGCGCCTCGTCGAGGAGAGCGACGGCAGTGCCGATGCTCGACAGCTTGTAACGACACACACCGAGTCGGAAGAGAACGTCCGCCCGGTCTACATCTGAGAACTCGGGGCTCTCCGCAACCTCACGCGCGCGTATGAGAAGCTCGATCGCCGTCCTGGTATCGCCCTGCTGCTGAAGCGCCCAGGCTTCGCCGGCGAGCGCCCGCAGCTCGAGCGTGGAGGCCCAGGCAGCCGCGAGCCGCGGCCTTGCCTCGTGGAACGCCTCGATCGCCTCGCTGTAGAGGTGCGCCTCGGACAACGCCTCCGCCCGCGTGAGAAGCGCCTCCACCTTGGTCCGCTCCTCGGTCGAGACCCCCGACGAGAGGAACGACGGATCGGCGCCGAGCCGCTCGGCGAGCAACGCGATCGTGCTCTCGGTCGGGCGGGTCTTGCCGCGCTCGATCTGACTGATGTACTCCTTCGAGAAGCGGCCGCCGGCGAGCTCGACCTGCGTCATCCCTGCGGCGACGCGTAGAGCGCGCACGCGCTCACCGAGGCGGGCGCCACTCTGGCCACGTGAGGAGCCGGACGTTGATGTCGTGGCGACTTCAGTCATGTCATCGGAGTGAACCCAGACTCCGCCCCGGCGCGCTCCCCTGGGCGGGGGATGTTCGGATCCCGCGTTTTGGGTCAAGTAAGAGTAGTCAAATTCACTTGATTTAGCTACTTGACTTTTTCGGACATGGCTCATATAGTCAGCCCACACCGCACCGATCGGACGCCAGATCGGATGCGCGGGCGCCACCGCCGGATCCGCAAGCGGGCGCAGGCAGAACGTGGCTGGGCCGCAGAGCCACGATTCTCCGGCTCGTTGCCCCCGGAAGGGTCGCCTCGAACGGAAAACGCCCCCGGAGCCGCAGCCGGGGGCGTTTTCTTGCGTGGGGGAACCCGTGGTTCCCCCACGTGCCCCTCCTTCTGTTCTGGGTACCGAGCGACGTTGCGTCGGGCTTGCGGGCGAGTGAATCGCCCTCCGGCCTTCGGTTGGGACGACGACTCCGCTCGCTTCGAAACGTGGTGCCTGTCACCGCAGGTGACTGGCACCCGCGGTTACGAGCTCGTGCCCGTGAGCCAGCGGAGGCGCTCGGTCTTGATCGCCTCGAAGTCCTCCGCTCTGAGGGGGCCGCCGAGGCGGTCGGCGACCGAGACGAGGAGGCTGCCCGCGATGAAGATCCACGCCTCCGTCTCGGGGTCGCGATCCGGATGGATGCCGCCCTGCTCCTGGACGCGCCGGAGCACTTCGGCGAAGAATTCGTGCACCTCGCGCATGTGGCCCCGCACGTGGCGGCGGATCTCGGGATCCTCCCCGGCCTCGGTGATCGCCTGCATCCACAGGCTCGGGAGCACGACCTTCATCTCGCGCATCGTCGCCGGGCCGATCGCGCGCCACCCGAGCTCCGGGCCGAGCTCATCGATCTTCTCCTCGATGCTTAGCTGAATCCGCTGCCACGCCTCGCTCAGGCAGGCGAAGTAGAGGTCTCGCTTGGAAGCGAAGTGCCGGTAGAGGATCGGCTCCGAGACACCGGCCTCGCGCGCGATCTGCGCAGTCGTCGCGCCCGCGTAGCTCCCCTCCGAGAACACGCGCAACGCTGCCTCGACGAGCTCACGGCGCCGCTCCGCGGCGGGAAGACGCGCGCTGGGGAGCGCCGTCACGCAACCGGCTCCGCGATGCCGTGGCTGGCGCGCCGCGCGGCTTCGTGCGGACGAACCGTCGTGAACGCCACGACCGCGCCGAGAGCGGCGATCCCAGAGGCCACGAGAAGCGCTGTCTGGAGACCGTCGACGAACGCCTCGGGCGTCCTCTCGCCACCGGCCTCGATGGCCATGATCGCTCCGATCAGCGCGATGCCGAGCGAGCCGCCAACCTGGCGCGACGCGTTCAGAACGGCGGCGCCGACCCCCGCTTTGTCAACGGGAACGCTGCGCGTCGCCGCAGCCGCGCTCGGGGTCATCGTGAGAGCCATCCCCACGCCGCCCACGAGGAACGCAGGCAAGAGGTTCCAGAACGACGAGTCCACCCCGAGCCGCGAGAAGTACAGGAGCTGAACCGCGATCAGGATCATCCCCGCGGTCATGAGCCCGCGCGACCCGAACCGATCGCTCGTCTTCCCGCCGACGGGCGCGATCAAGATGATCAGGATCGTCATCGGCAGGAACGCGGCCCCGGTCTGGACGGCGGAGTAGCCGAGGACGTTCTGCATGTACAGGGAGAGGAAGAAGAACACTCCAAACATCGCCAGCGCGACCAGGAGCATGACGGTGTTCGCTCCCGCGTACGTTCTGTTGCGGAAGAGCTCGAGCGGGAGCATCGGCGCCCGCTGGTAGCGCTCGAGGAGGATGAATGACAGGATCGCGGCGCCGGCGACAGCGAACGCGCCGAGGATCCGAGGCGACGTCCACCCGTACGTGTTCGCCTCGATCAGCGCGTACGTCAAAGCGAAGAGCCCGACGGCCGACGTGGCCAGGCCGGGCAGGTCGAGCCGCACGTGGGTCTCGTCGCGCGACTCGTCGATGAAGAGGAAGCTCGTGGCGATCGCGAGCATCCCGACGGGGATGTTGACGAAGAAGATCCAGCTCCAGTCGAGGTGCTCGGTGATGAGGCCGCCGACGAGCGGGCCGATAGCGAGCGCGAGCGCGGACACGCCTGCCCAGATGCCGATCGCCGTTCCTCGCTGGTGCGGCGGGAAGGTCGCCGCGATGATCGAGAGCGTCGCCGGGTTCATCAGAGCCGCACCCGCTCCTTGGAGGACGCGTGCCGCGATCAGCTCGTCCCCCGAGCCGGCGAGGCCGCACCACAGCGAGGCGCTCGTGAACACGGCGATCCCGACGACGAAGATCAGCCTGCGGCCGTAGGCGTCCGCGACCTTTCCGCCGCTGAGCATCAGCGCCGCGAACGTCAGCGCGTAGCCGGTGACGATCCACTGCAACGACGACAGGTCGGCTCCGAGATCGCGCTGGATCGACGGAAGGGCGACGTTCACCACCGTGTTGTCGAGCATGATCATGAACAGACCGAACGAGACAGCGGCCAGCGTGAACCACTTGCGTCTCTCCTCTGCGAAGATCCGAGCCCTCATGCGATCCCTTCCCGAATAGTTAGTGAACACTAAGCTAGCAGCTACTAACTCACACGCGCACGATGAGTACGCATGGGCGCCGACCGCGGAGCAGCTCGCGGACGCGAACGTCGTCCGCCTGGCCGGCAAGCTCGGTTGCGACGACTACGCCGGGCTGCACCGCTTGTCTGTTGAAGAGCCAGACCGCTTCTGGCGCGCGGTGCGAGACGATCTCCGGATCCCGCTCGCGCGGGATTGGGACGCCGTCTCGAACGACTCGCGAGGGATCGAGTGGACGACCTGGTTCGAAGGCGCGCGGCTCAATCTCGCCCACGCCTGCGTGCATCGGTGGGCTGACGAGCAACCGGATGCGCTCGCCGCGGTTTTCCAGGGCGAGGACGGGACGCGTGACGAGTGGTCGTTTGCCGGTCTCTCCATGCGGGTCGTGCAGCTGGCCGAGGCCCTGGCGGCGCTCGGTGTCAACGCCGGCGACCGCGTCGCGCTCTACATGCCGATGTGCCCGGAGGTTGCCGTGGCCGCACACGCCTGCGCGCACATCGGCGCCGTGCAGGTGCCGATCTTCTCGGGGTTCGCGGCGCCGGCGATCGTGCAACGGCTGCGTGACTCGGAGGCCAAGGTCGTGATCACCGCCGACTACTCGCTCCGTCGCGGCGCCCGAATACCCATGCGCGAGACGATCGACGAGGCTGTGCGTGCGTCGCCTTCTGTCGAGCACGTCGTCGAGTGGTCACGCGCCGATCGGACCTGGAATGTCGAGTTGGGTCCGGGCGAGCTGCCGGCGCTCGAGCTCGAGAGCGAGGCGCCGTACCTGCTCGCGTACACGTCCGGGACGACCGGGAAGCCGAAAGGAGCGCTCCACGTCCAAGGCGGGTTCCTGCTCTCGATCGCTCGCGAGGCGGCCTACCAGTCGGATCTGAAGCGCGGCGACCGCGTCCTCTTCGCGACCGACATGGGTTGGATCATGGGGTCGTGGACCGTCGTCGGAGCCGGCGCAGCGGGGGCGGCCGTCGTCTACATGGAGGGCGCGCCGGACTGGCCCGCGGACCGTCTCTGGCGCATCGTCGAATCCGAGCGCGTGACGATGCTCGGCGTGTCACCGACGCTCATCCGCGCGCTGATCCCCAAGGGCGAGCCTGTTGCCGACCTCTCGTCGCTTCGAGCGGTGACGACTACCGGAGAGCCCTGGAACCGCGGTCCCTACGACTGGCTGAACGAGCACGTGTGTGGCGCGGGGCGGATCCCGATCGTGAACATCTCCGGCGGGACCGAGGTCGGCGCGTGCTTCCTCGGAGTGTCGATGATGGCGCCGACGAAACCGTGCTCGCTGGGATTCCCCGCTCTGGGACAGGACCTGGATGTCGTCGACAACGCGGGCCGCCCGGTACGTGGAGAGGTCGGAGAGCTTGTCTGCAAGCGGGCCTGGCCAGGCATGACACGCGGCTTGTGGCGGGATCCCGAGCGCTTCCTCGAGACGTATTGGGAGCGCTTCCCGGGCGTCTGGACTCACGGAGACTGGGCCTCTGTCGACGAGGACGGCTACTGGTTCCTGCACGGCCGCTCTGACGACACGCTCAACATCGCGGGCAAGCGGATCGGGCCTGCCGAGCTCGAGTCCGCCGCGGTGAACCATCCTGCGGTCGTCGAGGCGGCGGCGATCGGCGTGCCGCACGAGGTGAAGGGCGAGGTACCCTGGCTCTTCTGTGTGCTCGAGTCGGAGGAAGAGGTCGGACCTGAGGATGTGTCTCGCGCGGTGACGGACGAGCTCGGGAAGTCGTTCAAGCCGGAGCGCGTGCTCTTCGTCGCGGCCCTCCCGAAAACGCGGAGCGCGAAGATCGTGCGACGAGCCGTGCGGGCCACTGCGCTCGGAGAGGATCCTGGTGACCTCTCGACGCTCGAGAATCCCGAGTCGCTCGAGGAGATAGCGCGTGTCGTCTGACCGGCTCGACGGGGTCGCGCTGGTGACCGGCGGCGGCCGCGGGATCGGCGCGTCGATCGCGCGGGAGCTGACCGAGGCGGGCATGCGCGTGGCGGTGACGGCGCGCACGCGCGAGCAGGCGGAGGCGGTCGCCGCGGAGATCGACGGCCTCGCGCTCGTCGGCGACGTCTCGCGCGCAGACGATGTCGAGGAATGGGTCGAGCGCACCGCGAAGGAGCTCGGTCCGATCGACCTCCTCGCGGCCAACGCGGGCATCGGCAGCCCGGAAGGCGCCACGTGGGAGGTCCCGGTCGAGGATTGGTGGGGGGTGCTCGAGGTCAACGTCCTCGGCGTGCATCTCTCGTGCCGCGCGGTGATTCCCGGCATGCTCGAGCGCGGAAGCGGGCGCATCGTCATCACCGGGAGCGGCGCGGCGTATCTGCCCGGAGGTGGCGGGCAGACCGCATACCCGACGAGCAAAGCTGCGGTATGTCGCTATGCGGAGACGCTCGCCAACGAGCTCCGCGATCGTATTCCGGTGTTCGTGATCAGCCCCGGCCTCGTTCGCACCGATATGACCGAGCGTTTCGGCGACGACATGCCATGGACCCCGCCCGAGCTTGCTCCGGAGCTCGTGCGCGTGCTCGCATCGGGCCGCGCGGATTCGCTCGCGGGCCGCTACCTGCACGCGGAGCACGACGACATCGAGGACCTGATTCGTCGCGCCGACGAGGTCCTCGAGAGCGACTTGAACGCGATTCGGCTCCAGCGCTGAAGCACTCGGGCGCGCTTAAGGGCCTGTCCAAAAAGCCGTCCGGGGCGCCTGGCACGCGTGACGCACCGCGATGCGGCGTTCTCAGTCGCGCCAATATGGCTCATATTGGCGCTCCCTGCGTCCTTGCCTCACGGCACGTCCCGCGTATCATCCACCGCGGCGACTTTCTGGACAGGCCCTTAACTCCTGGCAAACGCCGCGGCCCCTACTCTGCGACGGTGCCGTTCTTCATCTGCCCCAACTGCAAGCAGCGGTCGGTCGACAGCGATGGCTACGACGGCCTTTCCATGCAGGCGGTGCAATGCCGGAGCTGCGGCTTCGGGTTCCTCTATGAGCTGCTCGAGGACTACTACCCCGCCCCGGAGACGGGGTTCGTCGTCTGCGACCGCGAGGCCCGCGTGCTCGCTGTCGGCCGGGGCGTGTTCGAGCTGACCGGCTATCGGGACGCCGATCTCATGGGCCGCGAAGTCGGCGAGGCGCTCGCGCTCTCGGATCCATCCCCGATCGACGTCGTCCAGGAGTGGGGCGTCCGAAAGATGGGGCAGCAGCTTGCGATCCGCACGCGCGCCGGGCTGCCGAAGGCCGTGACCGCTGATTTCTTCCCCGCCTACGACGACGATGGCGGGCTGATGGTCGCTCTGACGCCCCGCTAAGCGCGTGGGCCAGCCATGCCCGGCCTCGTGCGTCACGACGCGCGCGGAATGATCCACGTCTGGCGCGCGAGCGCCAGAAGCTCACCATCCTCTGCGAAGAGCGCGGTGCCCGCGAAGAGCTTCCGGCCATCCTCGCCGAGCGGCCAGGATGCGACGGCGCAGGAATCGCCCACGGCGGGGACACGCAGGATACGAGCGGTCATCCGCCCGAGAACGGCTCCCCCCCGCCCTTCTGCGCCGACCGCGAAGGCGCCGGGACAGTCGATCGCCGCCCACACGATCTCCGGTGCCGACTCGGTGGCGATCCAGGGCGCCGCGTGCAACGGCTCACGACCTGCGACCGGACCGACACGGATTCCGAGCACGTCGCCGTCAGCGCGCTCGCCGCAGACGAAGCACTCGTTGAACTCCCCGCTCCATTCGCGTACGTGGCGCTCGCGCGCGCGCTCCGCCTCCGCGATCGACACGGGAGGTGGAGGCTGAATGTCGAGCGTCGCCGGCCGAGCCTCGGCGACAATCTCGTCTCGGTCCAGGAGGAGCGCCAAATCGCCGTCATGTCGGACGACGAGGGAACGATCGAGAGGTGGAGGCAGGCGGAGAGTGACCTCGACGTCCTTCACGTCGACGAACGCGGCCAGACGACCCGCCGCGTAGCCGCCGTTGGCCGACGCGGACGGTCCGCGGAAGCGGCGGGAAATGGTGACCTCCATGCGCCCGCACTCTAATGTCTAGACTAGGTTTGTGACTGTGAGGCGAAAACCTTGAGACTCGCTCTCGCGCAGATCAACACGATCGTGGGCGATCTTGGAGGCAATCGCGCGAAGATCCTCGACCGTCTCGCGGATGCGCGCGACGCGCGTGCCGATGTGGTGGTCTTTCCGGAGCTCACGATCACGGGCTACCCGCCCGAGGATCTCCTGCTTCGTCCCGGTTTCATCCGCGCTGCCCACGAGTCGCTGGAAGAGGTGGCGCGCGCGGCGACCGGCATCGTGGCGCTGGTCGGGACACCGTGGTTCGACCGCGATCTCGCGAACGCCTGCGCGGTCTGCGCGGAGGGGCGGGTACAGGCGATCTACCGCAAGCACTTCCTCCCGAACTACGGCGTCTTCGACGAGCATCGCTATTTCGCCGAGGGCCGCGACCTTCTTCTCGTGCGTCTGGGAGACGTCTACATCGGGCCGACCATCTGTGCGGACCTCTGGCAGCCTGGGCCCCCGGCGACCGATCTCGCCCTCGCGGGCGCGCAGCTCGTCGTCAACCTCTCGGCGTCTCCCTTTCATGTCGGCAAAGCCGAGGAGCGGGAGGAGATGCTCGTCACGCGGGCACGCGACACGAGCTCGTACTTCGCCTTCTGCAACCTCGTCGGCGGCCAGGACGAGCTCGTCTTCGACGGCCATTCGGTTGTTCTCGACGATGCCGGCGAGGTGATCGCCCGCGCGCCCGGCTTCGAGGAGCACCTGCTCGTGGTCGACGTCGAGCCGGACCTCGCGATCGGGCGGCGGCTCCGTGACGTTCGCCGCCGTGAGCTCGACCGCTCGCGGGGAAGCGTTCCGCAGGCGGAGGTAGTCGAGCTCGAGGCGCCTGTGCGCGCCGGGAACACGGTGACGCGGACGGTGACACCCTTCGCGACCGAGCTGGAGCAGATGCACCTCGCGCTCGTGCTGGGGCTCTCGGACTACGTCGAGAAGAGCGGCTTCGAGCAGGTCGTGATCGGGGTCTCCGGCGGAATCGACTCCGCCGTGACAGCGGCGCTCTCGGTCGATGCCTTCGGGGCCGAGCGCGTTCACTGTGTGTCGATGCCGTCGCAGTTCTCGTCCGAGGGGACGCGGACAGACGCGCGGCGCCTGGCAGAGAGCCTCGGCTGCGACTTTCACGAGTTCGCGATCGAGGATGTCGTCGACTCGTTACGCGATTTACTCCGCGAGCCGACCGGGGGGCTCGAGGGACTCGCCGCGGAAAACCTGCAGGCGCGAGTTCGCGGAGTGCTCCTGATGGCGCTATCGAACACCTTCGGCTGGCTTGTCGTCTCGACCGGTAACAAGTCAGAGCTCGCGGTCGGGTACTCGACGTTGTACGGCGACATGGTCGGTGGCTTCGCGCTCCTGAAGGACGTGTTCAAGACGGACGTGTTCCGGCTGGCGCGGCACCTGAACGAGCGCGCAGGCAGAGAGGTCATCCCGGCCAGCACGATCGAGCGAGCTCCGAGCGCCGAGCTCAGGCCCGATCAGCGCGACGAAGACTCCATTCCGCGCTACGAGGATCTCGACCCTGTCCTCGAAGCGTACGTCGAGCTCGATCGCTCGCGGGAGGAGCTGCTCGAGGAGTTCGATGCCGCCGTCGTCGAGCAGGTCGTGTCGCTCGTGGATCGTTCCGAGTACAAGCGGCGGCAGGCGCCACCGGGGGTGAAGCTCCGCCCCAAGGCATTCGGGCGCGACCGGCGAACGCCGATCACGAATCGCTGGAGGGATTGACACCTCCGACCGTAAGTAGTACCTTACGGTAAGTGATTACTAACGGTCATCCTTTGGACGCGCTCGGCGATCCGACTCGACGCCGGGTGTTCGAGCTCCTCCGCGGCGGTCCTCGGTCGGTCGGTGAGCTCGCAGCCGGGCTCCCCGTGAGCAGGCCCGCCGTATCGCAGCACCTACGTACTCTCGAGAACGTTGGTCTCGTCACCCATCAGCGGGTGGGGACGCGGCACTTGTACGAGTTGAACGGGAACGGCATCGTCGAGCTCCGCGCCTGGGTCGAAGGATTCTGGGACGAGGCCCTCGCCCGCTTCAAGGCGGTGGCCGAGACGAAAGGAGAAGCACCATGAGCGACGCGCTCGTCATCGAGACCGTCCGCAAGACGATCACCGTAGACTGCGTAGTCGAAGAGGCGTTTCGCGTCTTCACCAAAGACGCCATCAGCTGGTGGCCGCTCGACTCGCACTCGATCTACGGCGACGAGGTGAAGGAGATCGTGTTCGAGGAACGCGAAGGCGGAGAGATCTACGAGGTCACCGCTGACGGCCGACGTGGTCATTGGGCGTCCGTGCTCGAGTTCGAGCCGCCGAATCGGATCGTGTTGGCATGGAACATCCTCGAGCGGGAGTCCTCCCCCACCGAGGTCGAGGTTCGCTTCACGCCCGACGGCAGCGCCACCCGGGTCGATCTCGAGCATCGCGGCTGGGAGGCGGTCGAAGAGGACGGTGAAGCCAAGCGAGACAACTACGACAGCGGGTGGGATCACGTTCTCGGCTTCTACGAACGACGACTGAGGTAGTCACACGCCGACGTCGACGGGGACGGCAGGGGCTCCATCCTCGAGCAGCGAGCGGACGAGCGACGGGAGGCGGCGAGGAGCGAACTCCGTCTCCGCCGCCTCCAGCTCTTCCAACATCCACCAGCGGACGTCGATCACGTTCTCAGCCCGCAACTCCTCCCAGCTCAAGCGCGGCCTTGGCTCGAAAGCGGGTGTGCGAACGAGGTAGTAGCGCTCAGTCTGGCCGTCCCAGCGTCCGTGCCCGAGCGGGACGATATGAGTGCGTGTCCACACAAGAGGGCCAACCTCGAACTCCGCGAGGCCAGCCTCTTCCAGGAGCTCGCGACGGATTGCCTGTACGTCCGTCTCCCCGTCCTCGATCCCGCCGCCCGGCATCGCCCAGACGCGGCGGTCGGCGACCGCTGCATGTCCGAAGTCGAAGCAGACGAGGAGCACCCGATCCTCTTCGTCGACGACGATCGCGCGCGTCGCCGGACGCAGCCGAAGCTCACTCACGTCGTGAGCTCGCGGAGGTCTCGGAACCAGCGCAGGCGCTCGTCCCACGGGACGGCGGCGTTCGCGGGCGAAGTCGAGGGGAGCACGAAAAGCGCGGTGTCGATCAATGCACGCTCCTGCAGCCCATGCTCCACACGGCTCCGAAGATGCCGGTGTAGGCGATCTTCCCAACAAACCCGATCGCCGCCGGTCGCAACGACCGGGCGATCCCCTCGAGTCGCTCCGCAGCTCCCAAGAAGTCCGCCTTGCGCAGGTCTCCCGAGCCCTTGGTCGTCCGGCGGGCAGCGTTGGGGAGGCCGACTCCGTAGCGCAGGAGCTCCTGCGCTTCCTCAGGTTGGAGAAGGTGTGGAGTGAACCCGGCCGCGTTTAGTAGCCTCCAGAAGTCGTTCCTCGGGTTGGCGAACGGCGCTCCTGCGGCCGCGCTCACGCGGCCGGGGTTGATGCCGCAGAGGACGACGCGGACACCGGGCCCGAGGACATCCGGGACAGCCGTGACCGTGGTCACGGCCTGATCCTGTCGTAGAAAGGTCTACGCGGCTTCGGGTTCGCGCGCGTCGACGCGCAGCTCGAGCAGGCGACGGAGGCGCTCGCCCATCTCCGACGGCTCGAGACGAAGATCCGGCTCCCTGCTCGAACCAGCGGAGCGAAGCACCTTGACCGACTCTTCCGACCAGCGCCACCCGTAGCAGCGCTCGTAGCACTCGGCCTCGCTGAGCGTCCTGAGCCGCTCCTCCATTCGCCGCCACCCTAGGTCACGAGCCGGACAGCAGTAGGCTCCGGGTATGGCAGTGACCGCACGCGTGCTCGAATACGACGTCACCGTCGATCGTGACCGGATGGCGCGAAGCGGACAGGGAGGGTGCACGATCTCGGTCGACGACGCGTGGTCGGCCGAGCATCTCGTGCTCGCCGGGCTCGTCCGCTGCACGCTTGCGAGCCTGGACTACAGCGCCAAGCGCGCGGGTCTCGAGGTGGTCGCCTCAGGACGGGCGCAGGGAGCCGTCACCAGGCGCGACGACGGCGGTCGCTATGCCTTCGTGCGCATCGATGCGCACTTCGAAGTCGAGCTCGATCCGACAACCGCTCCGGACGTGGTGAGCGACCTCATCGCGAAGGCAGAGAAGGGCTGCTTCGTGGGCAACTCGCTGATCGCTCGACCTCGCAATCACTGGACGGTCAACGGGATCGAGACCGAATGAGCACCGCCACCTTGGACGTGAGCGCGGCTCGGGCGCGGTTCACCGCTCTCGATCGACAGCTCGCGTTCTTCGACGGGCCGGGCGGGACGCAGTGCCCGGACACGGTGATCGACGCCATCGCGGATTACCTCCGGAGCTCGAACGCCAACATCGGCGCGCCGTACGAGACGAGCAGGCGAACCGACGAGCTCGTCACGCGCTCACGTGAGCGCGCGGGGTCCTTCCTTGGCTGCTCGGCGGACGAGGTGGCGTTCGGCTCCAGCATGACGGCGCTCAACTTCCTGCTCACACGCGCGTTCGCCCGCACCATGCGAGCGGGAGACGAGGTCGTGGTCACCGCACTCGATCACGACGCGAACATCGCTCCGTGGCTCGAGCTCGCGCACGACATCGGGATCGTCGTCCGCATCGCGGGACTCACCGGGGAACTCGAAGTCGACTACGACGATCTCGCGCGCCTTCTCTCGGACCGGACGCGCGTCGTCGCCTTTCCCGTGGCCGCGAACTCCGTCGGGAGTGCGCCCGACGTGGGGCGGATCGTGGAGCTCGCGCACGGGGCCGGCGCGCTCGCCTGGGCCGACGCCGTGCACTACGCGCCGCACGGGCCGATCGACGTCGCCGCGTGGGACGTCGACGTCCTCATCTGCTCGCCGTACAAGTTCTTCGGGCCTCATCTCGGCCTTGCCTACGGAAAGCGCGAGACGCTCGAGTCTTGGCGCCCGTACAAGGTTCGCCCCGCGTCGAACGAGCCCGTTGGGCACCGATTCGAGCTCGGAACCTCGCAACACGAGCTGCTCGCAGGTTTCGTCGCCGCCGTCGATCACCTCGACTTGCTCGGCTGGGACGCGATCCAATCGCACGAAACCGCGCTCGGCGAGCGCTTCCTGGCTGGAATCCCTGACAGGATCGAGCTCTACGGCCCGCGGACGATGGCGGGACGGGTGCCGACGTTCTGCTTCAACATTCCCGGGCGCTCCCCCGAGTCGGTGGCCGTGGCGCTGGCGAAAAAGGATCTCGCGGTCTGGCACGGCGACTACTACGCCGTCGAGACCATGCGCTACCTGGGCCTCGAGGACGGGGCCGTGCGGGCGGGAATCGTCCACTACAACGCCGAGGACGAGGTCGACAGGCTGCTCGCGGCGCTCACCGACCTCGCGTGAGGGTGGCATGGCCGACAAGGATTACTCGGCTACGCCCTTGTCGCAGAAGCTCGGCGCGAAGCCGGGCGCCGGAGTCGTGGTCTTCTTCACCACGAGCCGCGTGGATCTCGAAGGACGCTTCGACGGCCTGAAGGCGACGCTCGACCGTGCCGAAGGGCTCTGGATCGCGTGGCCGAAGAGAAGGCGTCTGGTATCGACGCGGACCTGTCGTTCGAAAGCGTCCAGGAGATCGGCCTCGCACACGGCTGGTCGACAACAAGTCATGCTCGATCGACGAGCGCTGGCAGGCGCTTCGTTTCGTGTATCGGCTGGGGGATCGGTGAAGAGCTGGTGACAATCACCCCGTCAGACCGGAAGAGAAGCGGGTGACAGTCACCTCGTCAGGCGTACGACTTGCGAGCCCTGGCCCAGGGCTGCTCGTCTTGGCGGATCAGATCCGGGTCGATGCCGCGCGCGGCGGCGAGGTCGACGGTCAAGCGCTGGAAGCGGACGATGTCCACGACCGGATGCGTCTTCGGGAGAACCGTGACTTCGCAGCCAAGCTCGCCGAGCGCTCGCTCGGCGTCGCGCGCGCGCTCGGCGGCGCGACCTCTGCCTTCGAGGACGAGACACCGCACGCTGGAGTCGACCGCGGCGAGATGGCCATGTAGAAGCTGCTCCGTGTGGTGCGCCTCGGCTGCGACGTGCGCTCCTTCGCGAAGCTTGAGCACCGCCTCCCGTGCGGTGGCGATGTCGTCGCCGGCTCCGGCCACTAGGAATCTCTCATGCTCCGACGCGCCGAGCGGATCGGCAGCGAGCTCATGCTCCACGGCGCCGGGCAAATCGCTCACGTTCTCGCCTTGCAGCGAGCGACCGGCTGCGATCGCACACGTGTAGCTCACGGTATGGCAGTAGCTCTTCTCGAGCTCGGGAGTCGCGACAACGACGTGGTCGGCGGCACGCGCCAGCGGGCTGTCGGGCGCTCCGGTGACGAGCCACGTCTCACCCTCGAATGCCTCGACCGCCTCGAGGGTCAGAGTGGTCGTGCCCTGATGGCTGATCGCGACCAGGACATCCGCCGCGGGCGCGTTTCCGAGCACGATCTCGAGCGCCTGTGCCGCAGGCCCGCAAGCGAGTGCCGCGTGAAACGACGTTCCGCAGCCTGTGAAGAGCACACGAGCGTCCGGCGGTAACCGCTGCGAGCCCACCCGCTCGGGCAGCTGTCGAAGCCACTCGGGCTGAAGGGCAATGGCCGAAAGAGTCAACTGTCCGGGCACGGGGCCTGTCTATACCATCGAAAGCCATGTCCGTCTTCGAGAAGACGACGCTCGGCAACGGGATCCGCGTCGTCACGGCGTCGATGCCACAGGTCAACTCGGTGTCCTGCTTCGTCATGCTCGCTGCCGGATCGCGTTACGAGACGCCGGCGTCGAAGGGCATCGCCCACTTCTCGGAGCACATGTTCTTCAAGGGCACGGAGCGGCGGCCGACCGCGCGAACGATCGCGACGGAGATCGACGCGATCGGCGGCGAGTTCAACGCCTTCACGGGCAAAGAGGTCACCGGCTACTACGTCAAGTGCGGCAGCGACACCCGCGATGTCGCGTTCGACGTCCTCGGCGACATGCTCCTGAACTCGCGCTTCGACTCGTCCGAGATCGAGAAGGAGAAAGGCGTGATCCTCGAGGAGATGAACGTCTACCTCGACAACCCGCAGCGCTACATCGGCAGCGTCTACGACCGTCTTCTCTACGCCGACCAGCCGCTCGGCTGGGACATTCTCGGGACGAAGGAGACCATCGAGGCGGCGAGGCGTGAGACATTCACGTCTTACCTCGACGCCTGGTACCGGCCGGAGCGGATCGTCGTCGGCGTCGGGGGTCGGATCGGAGACGGCCTCGTGGAGCATCTCGAAGAGCTTCTGGGTGGCATCGAGACGCAGGAAACCGGCGCAGCGCCTCTCGTCGAGCTGCCTCCCGACGGCTCTCCGGTTCTTCTCCACACCAAGCAGTCGGAGCAAGCCCACCTCATCCTCGGAGTGCGGGGTTACCCGATCGGACACCCCGATCGGTACGCGCTCCAGCTCCTCACCGTGGTGCTCGGAGGAGGGATGTCCTCGCGGCTCTTCACCGAGGTGCGGGAGAAGCGCGGGCTCGCATACTACGTCCACGCGGGCACCGGCTCGTACACGGATGTGGGCACGCTCTACTCGGGCGCGGGAGTGGACGTCGACCGCGTGGACGAGGCGATCACCACGATTCTCGGCGAGTTGCGAGGAATCGCCGCGGAGCCCGTGCCCGCCGAGGAGCTCGAGAAGGCGCGCGGGTACTCGAAGGGCCGGTTCACGCTCAGGCTGGAGAGCCCGCAGGGCACGATCCAGTACGGCCTTCGCCGCGAGGTGCTCGAGGGGGAGATCGAAGAGCCGGAGGAGCTCTTACGGCAGCTCGACGCAGTCACCGCCGAGGACGTGCAGCGCGTCGCCCGGAATCTGCTCGAGGGGAAGCGGCTGTATCTGGCGGTCGTCGGCCCGTTCGACGATCCTGCGCGCTTCGAGAAGCTGATCGCGGCGTAGCTCTCCTTCACCCGAGCCAAGTCGGCGCGCGAGCGTAGTGGGGTGAGAGCGGAGACCGCGAAATAGACTTGCGCGATGAGTGAGCGGGAGCTGTTGCGCCGCACCGCGGAGATCGCGAGCGAGTTTCTCGAGTCCCTGGAGGACCGACCCGTGTGGCCTCGGGCTTCGGTCGAGGAGCTGCGTCGGGCGCTCGGCGGCCCGCTGCCGGAAGATCCCAGCGACCCGCTAGCGGTCGTCGAAGAGCTCAACGCGAACGCTGATCCGGGCGTGGTCGCGATACCGGGAGGACGGTACTTCGGCTTCGTCATCGGCGGCTCGCTTCCGGCCGCGCTGGCGGCGGACTGGCTCACGAGCGCGTGGGATCAGAATGCTGGCCTCGTCATCGGCGGACCAGCCGCTGCTGTCGTCGAAGAGGTGGCGGGCGAGTGGCTCAAAGAGCTCTTCGGCCTTCCCCCAGCGACCTCGTTCGCCTTCGTGACCGGCTGTCAGATGGCGCACGTCACGTGCCTGGCTGCTGCTCGACACGCGGTGCTCGAGGGCGTTGGCTGGGATGTCGAGCGCAAGGGCCTCGTTGGGGCGCCGCCTGTTCGCGTCTTCTTAGGCGGGAAGCGCCATGTGACCGTCGATCGCGCGTTGCGCCTCCTCGGGCTCGGCAGCGAATCGACCGTCGCGGTGACGGTGGATGACCAGGGCCGAATGCGGCCGGAGGCTCTGGAGGTGGCGCTCGCACAACACGGAGGGCCGGCGATCGTGTGCGCGCAGGCGGGCGAGGTGAACACCGGCGCATTCGACGCGCTGCCGGAGATCGTTGGGCTTGCCAGGGCTGGTGAGACCTGGGTGCACGTCGACGGCGCCTTCGGGCTTTGGGCGGCTGCGTCGCCGGAGCTGCGACATCTTGTCGACGGAGTGGCCGAGGCGGACTCGTGGGCGACCGACGCGCACAAGTGGCTCAACGTCCCCTACGACTGCGGGCTCGCGTTCGTCGCGCATCCTGAGGCACATCGTGCGGCGATGGCGATGACGGCCGAGTATCTCGTCGCGGACCCGGACGCAGCCCGCGATCAGATGGACTGGACGCCCGAGTTCTCCCGCCGAGCGCGCGGACTGACGGTGTACGCGGCGCTCCGCTCGCTCGGCACGTCCGGCGTCGCCGAGCTCGTCGAGCGCTGCTGCCGGCATGCGCGGCGGTTCGGGGAGGAGCTCGGACAGCTGCCCGAGTGCGAGATCCTCAACGAGGTCGTCTTGAATCAGGTGCTCTTGCGCTTCGCCGACGACGAGACGACGCGTGCTGTTCTCGAAGCCGTGCAGCGAAGCGGCGAGGCATGGATGAGCGGGACGACGTGGGACGGACGCTTCGCAATCCGCATCTCCGTCTCGAACTGGCGTACGAGCGAGGGCGACGTCTACCGCACCGTCGCCGCGTTCGAACGAGCGCTCGCCGCAGGCTAGCCGGCTAGCCCCGCGGCGGATCGGCGCCTGATCAGAGGCGCTCTTTACAGTGCCTGGCACTGTAAGCGCCACAAGAGTGCGCCGATTTGTCCCCAGCCGACGACCGAGCGCAGTCTCGCGGATACCGTCGCAGCATGACGCGCGTTTCCCGTACCAGCCTCCCGGATGGACACTTCCACGTCTACTCGCGCGCTGTAGCAGCTGCCGGACTCCTGTTTCAGGACGACGACGATCGGGCGCACTTCGTGCGGTTGCTGTGGAGAGCCGCCAGCCGACATGAGTGGACGTGTCATGCCTTCTGCTTGATGGGAACGCATTACCACCTCGTGCTCGAATCACGCGCCGCGCATCTGTCAGCTGGGCTGCATCGACTGCACTGGCTCTATGCCAGGAGCTTCAACCAGAAGCACGGTCTCTTCGGGCATGTGTTCGCCGGGCGGTTCTCGACGCGTGTGATCGAAAGCGAGGACTACCTTTTCGACGCGTGCACGTACGTGCTCCTGAACCCGATCCGAGCCGGGCTCTGCAACCGAGCGGAGGACTGGCCTTGGTCGTTCAGCCGCTACGGGCTCGACCTTGAGCTAGCCGGCATCGAGGCTACTCCTCGCTCGGCTGAGCAACGGCGCGCTCTGCGATCTCCGCTACGACCGTGGGATCCGCGAGCGTGGTCGTGTCGCCCAGCGGCCGCTCCTCGGCGACGTCACGCAGCAACCGGCGCATGATCTTTCCCGAACGGGTCTTCGGGAGCTCGGGGGTGAAGACGATGTTCGCCGGCTTTGCAATGGGGCCGATCTTCTGCGCGACATGGTTACGCAACTCCTCGAGCCTTTCAACCGAGCCCTCTTCGCTGCCCTTCAAGGTCACGAAGGCGACGATCGCTTGTCCCGTGAGCGCATCCTCACGACCACAGACGGCGGCTTCCGCCACGCTCGAATGGTCGACCAGCGCCGACTCGACCTCGATCGTGGAGATGCGATGCCCCGACACGTTCATGACGTCGTCCACCCGCCCGAGCAGCCAGAAGTCCCCGTCCTCGTCGATCCGGGCGCCGTCGCCGGCGAAGTACATCCCGGGAAAGCGCTCCCAGTAGGTGGCCCGAAAGCGCTCGTCGTCGCCGAAGATCCCACGCGTCATCGCCGGCCAAGGCCGCTTCAGCACCAGATAGCCGCCGCCCCCCGGCCCGACTTCCCGCCCCTGGTCGTCGACAACAGCAGCGTCGACTCCCGGAAACGGCTTCGTGGCGGCGCCGGGCTTGGCGGTGGTCACGCCCGGAAGCGGCGTGAGCATGATCATCCCGGTCTCCGTCTGCCACCACGTGTCGACGACGGGCAGGCGGTCCGCGCCGATGTGCTCGCGGTACCAAATCCAGGCCTCCGGGTTGATCGGCTCGCCAACGGTCCCGAGCAGCCGCAGCGACGAGAGATCGTGCTTGCCCGCATGCTCCGGGCCCCACTTCATGTGCGCTCGGATCGCTGTCGGCGCCGTGTACAAGATCGTGACGCCGTAGCGCTCGACAATCTCCCACCAGCGGTCCTTGTCGGGAAAGTCGGGGGTGCCTTCATACAGGACGCTCGTCGCCCCGTTGCACAAAGGCCCGTACACGATGTAGCTGTGCCCGGTCACCCAGCCGATGTCCGCAGCGCACCAGAAGACATCGGTGTCGGGCTTCAGGTCGAAGACGAAATGGTGCGTGGTCGCCGCGCCGACCAGATAGCCCGCAGTCGTGTGGACGATCCCCTTCGGCTTCGCGGTCGTGCCGCTCGTGTAGAGGAGATAGAGGAGATCCTCCGAGTCCATCGGCTCGCATGGACACGAGGCGGCGTCCGAGGGCTGTCCCTCGATCAGCTGAGCCCAGCTCAAGTCGCGCCCCTCGGTCATCGGCACCTCGGTGCGTGTGCGCTGGCCGACGACTACCTTCCTCACCCCTGGACAGGACTCGAGCGCCTCGTCTGCGTTCTTCTTGAGCGGAACCGTCTGCCCGCGACGCCAGCCCTCGTCCTGGGTCAGGAGGATCTCGCAGCGCATGTCATTCAGCCGGTCCGCGAGGGCCTCGGCGGAAAAGCCCCCGAAGACGACCGTGTGTGGCGCGCCTAGGCGCGCGCACGCGAGCATCGCCACCGGCAGACCCGGCCCCATGCCCATGTAGATCCCGACCGGAGTGCCTTTGCGCACGCCGAGCGCCTTCAACCCGTTCGCGGCCTTGACGACCTCCTCGAGGAGCTGGGCGTACGTGATCGCAGCTCGCTCGGCGACCGGCTCCGCCTCAAAGTGGTACGCGACCTTCTCCCCGAGCCCCGCCTCGACGTGGCGGTCGAGGCAGTTGTAGGCGACGTTGATCTTCCCGCCGAGATACCACTTCGCGTACGGAAGCTCCCACTCGAAGAGCGACGAGAACGGCTCGAACCAAGTCACGCGCTCACGCCCCTCCCGCTCCCAGAACTCCTCGAACGGGATGTCGTAGATGTCTGCCTTCGCGTTCGCCTGCGAGGCGAAGCCCTCGGGAGGCGGATAGCGCCGCTCCTCCGAGAGAAGGGTGTCGATCGTCTGCTCGGTCGCATCCATGGACGGGTTCTTAGCACGGATGCAGGTATGCGCCTCGATCGACGGCGGGTTGCGCGCCAGTCCCAAGCCAACATCTAAAGTCATACGCCGTGGAAGCCGAGCTCCGCACACTCCGCGAGCGGCTTGCCGAGATCTCCGATCTTGGCCGCATGCTCTTCCTGGGCCTCTGGGACCAGCGCGTGAAGATGCCCACCCTCGGAGGGCCCGCACGGTCGGAGGCGGTCGCGACGCTCGGTCGCATCGCCCACGAGAAGTTCGTCGACGGCGAGATCGGAAGGCTGCTCGAACGGCTTCGCCCGTACGAGGAGTCGCTCGAGTACGACTCCGAGGACGCGAGCCTGATTCGCGTGACGCGTCACGACTGGGAGAAAGCCACGCGCATCCCCACGGATCTCCGCACCGAGATGCTCCTCGCCGGCGCGCAGGGGCACCAAGTGTGGGTCGACGCCCGCGCCAACAACGACTTCGCCTCCTTCCTGCCCACGCTCGAGCGCAACCTCGAGCTGAAGAAGCGCTATGCCGAGTGCTTCGAGTGGGACGACTCCCCGTACACCCCGCTCCTCGATGACTTCGAGCCGTTCATGAAGAGCACCGAGGTCGCGGAGGTCTTCGACACGATCCGCCCTGTCCTGACCGAGCTGGTGCGGAAGGCGCCCCAGATCGACGCGTCGTTTCTCGATGTGCCCTACGCGCCCGAGCTCCAGCGCGAGTTCGCCGAGCGCGTGTTGGCGACGGTCGGGTTCGAGAACGGCTCGTGGAGACTCGATCCCACCGTTCACCCGTTCTGCACATCGTTCTCACCGCGCGACGTTCGTCTGACGACGAGATATCACCCGACTGGGCTCGACTCGTTCTGGTCGACAATGCACGAAGCCGGACACGGCCTGTACGCGCACGGCATCGCCCCCTCGCTCGCGCGGACGCCGCTCGCGAACTCGCCGTCGTTCGGGATGAACGAGTCCCAGAGCCGAACCTGGGAGAACCTGGTCGCCCGTAGCCGACCGTTCTGGTCGCACTGGTACGAGCCGCTGCAGGAGACGTTCCCCGACCAGCTCGGCAGCGTCGACCTCGACGACTTCATGGCCGCGATCAACCGCGCCGAGCCGGGGCTCCTGCGCGTGGAAGCCGACGAGACGACGTACAGCCTGCACATCATCCTCAGATTCAACATCGAGCGCCGCCTGATCGAGGGGACGCTCGCCCCGAAAGACCTCCCCGAAGCGTGGAGCGAGGCAATGCAGGAACTGCTCGGCGTCGACGTGCCGGACGACGCGCACGGCGTCCTCCAAGACGTCCACTGGTCGAGTGGCGGCATCGGCTATTTCCCGACCTACGCCCTCGGCAACGTGATCTCGCTCCAGATTTGGTCGGTCGTGCGGGATGCGATTCCGGACCTCGACGCGCAGATGGAGGCAGGCGAGCTCGACGGGCTCTCGACGTGGCTGACCGAGAACCTCTACTCACTCGGGCGCAAGCTCACGCCGAAGGAGACGATCGAGCGGCTCACCGGCTCTCCGACGATCGATCCCCAGCCGTACTTGGCGTACCTGCGCGAGAAGCTCTCCGCGCTCGCCGCGTAGCCATCAGGCGCCGTAGTCGAGCGATCCGTCGCGCCGGCCGCGCGCTGCGAGGCGGTTGAAGCTCAAGAGCGCGGCCGTCATCCAGCCGAGGCCGACGGCCAGTTCGAGCGCGGCGTTCCCGACGATCTCAGCGGCCGGGGAACCGTCGAAGACGCCGCGGATCGCGAGCAACCCGTTCGTCAGCGGGAGAAAGCGCGAGAGCGTCTCGAGCGGCTCCGGATAGTACGAGAGGGGCACGTTCACCCCGCACGCTGCCATGAGCGCGACGTAGGTCGTCACGACGACGAGGCTGTTGATGCTGCGGAAACGGAAGACCACCCCGGCGAGGAACGTCCCGAAGCCGTACGACGCGAGCGCGATGACGAGCGTCACGGGAACGACCGCGAGAACCCTCGGCCACGGCAGGTCGATTCCGAAGATCGCGCCCGCGACGAACAACGCGGCGATCGCGCTCAAAGCGCCATCAACTACGAGGTACGCGCCGCGCGCAGAGAAGACCAGGATCGGGCTCGACGGGCTCGCGACGAGGAGCGGCAGCGTCCCCGCCCAGCGCTCGGCCGAGGTCAGGTTCAGTGAAAAGATCCCCAGCAGCCCGGCGACCAGCATGGCGTTGCCGACGAGGAGGTAGGACGTCTTTTCGTCGTCTCCCAACCGCTCCCCGATCAAGGCGAAAAACGACACCTGAAAGAGCACGCGCACGAACCAGCCGGCGAGCCAACTCCTCCACGTGAAGATCGCTCGGTAATCGGCCAGCCCCGCGTTGAAGGCGTGGCGCATGACGTTGACCGTCGTCGCTGCGCTCATGCCGTCGCCAACTCGCCGTTCGCACGCATCCTTCGCAGGATGTGGAAAAGCAGGACACGCCCGATCGCGAAGCTGATCGCGCCGAGCACGATCACTACACCCAGCCGAACCCAGAAGTCGTCCACACCTGGCTCCTTCAAGCTCGCGCGCAGCAGATCAGCGCTCCATGAGAGAAAGATCACGCTCGAGACAGGTTGGAGCCAGCCCGGGAGGAACGCAACGGGGACGAGAACGCCCCCAAGGACGTAGAACGGGAAGCTGGCCGAGTTGATGAACGTGTACGCGTTCCGCGTCATCACGAAGAGTGCCGCGAAGGCCACGGCGGCGCCGGCCATCGCGAACGCTGTCGCGAGGAGCGTCAAGGCGAGCACGCCCGGATGCTCGAACGGGATCGAGACGCCGAAGAAGAGCCAACCAGCGCCCCAGACCTCGAAGAACGAGACGAGACCGATACACATCAGGGCCGCGATCCTCCCGAGCAGCACAGTGGCGAGGGTTGTGGGCGCGGCGATCATCGGCTCGAGAACCGCCTGCCAGCGATCTCCGGTGATCATCGTTCCGGCCTGCAGAAGCGCGATCCACCAGAGCGACATGAGCACCGGCGCCATGAGCGCATCGGACTCGAGATCCGGGCGCCCACTCTGGCGGAAGATCGCCAGGAAGATGATGGCGAAAAGCGGCGCAGTGACGAGCGGGATGAGCGCGTCCGGGTTCGCGCGCACGAGACGCAGCTCCAAGCGAAATCCCGCGATGAGACCGTGCACGAGCTAGATCTCCATTCCCCGCTCGCCGATCAACTGCACGTACACCTCTTCGAGGCTCGGCAGGCTCGTGCGCACCGAAGTTGCCCCCGCGCTCACGAGGCGCTCCAACACGAGCTGCGTTGCTCCCTCCTCGTCAACCTCGATGCGCATGCCGACGCCGTCAACCTCGGCCACGCTCTTCACGCCGCGAATCGCCCGGATCCCGTCGAGCACAGCGGGAGGCACGCCCTCCACATCGATCCGCTGGAAGCGCGAGAGCACCTGGCCCAGCGTCCGCGGGGACTCGGTCGCGATGACCTTCCCGCGATCGATCAGCGTGACCCGGTCGCAGACCATCTCGGCCTCGACCATGTCGTGTGTAGCGAGCAGAATCGTCCGGCCCTCGTCTCGGAGCTCGCCGATCAGCGAGCGGAACTCCCGCGCCGCGAGCGGATCCATGCCGGTCGTGGGCTCGTCGAGGAACAGCACCTTGCCGTCGCCCATCAGCCCGCGGGCGAGGTGCAGGCGCTGCTTCATGCCGCGCGAGTACTCCTCGACCCGCTCGTCCGCCTTGTCGACCATGCCGACGCGCTCGAGGAGCTGCTGCGCCCGCGCCTTCGCCCCACGCGCAGAGAGCTTGTAGAGGGCGCCCCAGTACTCGAGGTTCTGACGCCCGCTGAGGCGCCAGTAGAGGCCTCGCTCGCCGCCGAAAACAATTCCAATGAGCGGGCGAACGGCATCGGTCTCTTCGACGACATCGTGGCCGAGAACACGTGCTTTCCCCGACGTCGGCAAGAGAACCGTCGAGAGGATCTTCACCAACGTCGTCTTGCCTGCCCCGTTCGGACCGAGCAAACCGTGGATCTCGCCGGCCGGAACGATCAGCGACACGTCGTCGAGAGCGACGACGCGCGTCCCACTGCGCCGCCGCGGCTCGAAGACGCGCGTGATCTCCTCGACCTCGACGGCCTCCACCGGAAGATCGATTCTAGAACGATTTCGCTCCACCCAAGTGAGCCGCTCGCGCCTGCATAGACTGGCTGGATGCCCGCGGCCCGCCGACTCGAGCTCGTTGTCAACGGTGAGCGCCGGTCCGTCGAGATCGAGCCGCGAACGCTGCTCGTCCAGGCGCTCCGCGACGGTCTCGGTCTAACAGGAACGCACATCGGCTGCGATACGAGCCAATGCGGCGCGTGCACGGTCCTCGTCGACGAACGGGCGGTGAAGAGCTGCACGATGCTTGCGCTTCAGGCGGAGGGCTCCGAGGTGATGACCATCGAAGGCTTGAGCCGAGACGGCGAGTTGCACCCGATCCAGCGTGCCTTCGTCGAGCACCACGGGCTCCAGTGCGGGTTCTGCACGCCCGGAATGATCCTGACCGCGTCTGATCTCCTGTCGCGATCGCCATACCCCGACGACCCGACGATCCGCCGATCCTTGCGCGGAAACTTCTGCCGCTGCACGGGCTACCAGTCGATCGTAGAGTCGGTGCGGGCGGCAGCGACGGCGCTGCGAACGGGGACCGCGTGATCCCCGCAGCGGTCGAGCACGTCCGAGCTTCCTCACTCGAGGATGCCTTCGAAGCCCTCGCCGACCCCGAGGCGAAGGCGCTCGCTGGCGGTCAGTCGCTCCTCCCCGTGATGAAGCTCAGGATCTTCCGGCCGAGCGTCCTTGTCGACATCGGCCGCCTCGAGCTCGACGGTATGCAGCTGGGCGAGACCGAGCTTCGCCTCGGCTCCTTGACGACATGGAACAAGCTCGAGAGCGCGCCGAAGCTGGAACGGCCGTCGCTTGCAGCGATCTCGGAGTGCGCAGCCGAGATCGGCGATCTGCAGGTACGCAACCGCGGCACCCTCGGTGGAAGCCTCGCCCACGCCGACCCCGCTTCCGACATGCCTGCGGTCGTGCTCGCGCTCGGCGCGCAGCTCGTTCTGCGCGCGGCAGATGGCGAGCGAACGGTCTCCGCGGAGGAGTTCTTCCTCGGCCCCTTCACGACCGCGCTCACGCCCGGCGAGCTGATCACCGAGGTCGTTGTCCCTCTCGTCGACGGATCGGGCTCCGCGTACGTGAAGGTCGAGCATCCCGCCTCGGGGTTCGCGCTCGCAGGCGCCGCGGCGCAGATGACTCGAAACGGCAAGCAGAGGGTGGCGGTCACAGGGGTCGGCGCGCATCCGTTTCTGCTTCCCGTAGCCGCGGATCCGCTCGACGCGCTGTCGGAGGCAGAGATCTACGGGGATCGCTTCGCGCCTGTCGAGTACCGGCGGCACCTGGCCGGCGTCGTCGTCCGTCGCGCGCTCGAGCGCGCGCGCGAACGCATGGAGGAGGGGCGATGACGGAGAGCGTGATCGGCGTCTCGCGCCCGCGGGTCGACGCGCCCGACAAGGTGACCGGCGCCACCCGTTATGCGGCCGACGGTCACGTGCACGGGCTGCTCCATGCCAGGCTCCTTCTCTCGCCGGAGGCGCATGCGCTGATCCGGCGGGTCGATCGCGACGCAGCGCTCGCCATGCCGGGAGTCGTCGCGGTCCTCACTGCCGATGACCTCCCGATCGCCGGTGCAGGCTCGGATCGGACGACCGAGCCGCTGGCACGCAATGAGGTCGTCTTCGCCGGACAGCCGGTCGCGCTGGTCGTGGCCGAGAGCGAGGCCGCCGCGGAAGATGCGGTCGAAGCGGTCGTCGTCGAGTACGAGCCGCTCCCGGCCGTCGTCGACGTCGAGGACGCCATGCTGCCCGGCCGTGCGCTCGCCCGCGTCGTCGAGGAAAACGCAGGAGGAGGAGACCTGGAGTCCGTCCACGCGGCCACGGACAAGGGGCAGGACGAGGGCGAAGACGAGCAGCTGTCCGACAACGTCCTGGACAAGGTTCATCGCTCGAACGGTGACGCAGCCGCTCAACTCGAGACGAGCGATGCGGTGGTCTCGGGAACGTTCCGAACTCCCTGGGTGTACCAGGCCTACATCGAGCCCCAGGTCGCCACCGCGTGGCTGGAGCCGAACGGAAACCTCGTGGTCTCGACCAGCACCCAGGGCGCGTTCGTGACGCAGCGAGAGCTGGCTCGCGCGTTCGACCTGCCACTGGAGCGGATCCGCGTTGTCGCGGAGCCTCTCGGCGGCGCCTTTGGAGGCAAGTTCGCGTTGGTGGAGCCGCTGGCGGCCGGAGCAACTCTGGCGCTGGGACGTCCGGTGCGCGTGGTCTTCACGAGGACCGACGACTTCCAGGCGACGAATCCCGCTTCCGCGCAGGTGTCGCATCTCAAGGTCGGCGCGCGCAAGGACGGCACGCTGACCGCGATCACCGCTCGGATGATCGTCGATCGCGGCTCGAACGCGGGTTGGGGCGTCGAAGGCATCACATCGCTCCTCGTCGCGGGGCCGTACCGCTGGGAGGCCCACGACTTGCGCGGCTACGGCGTCCAGACGAATCGCTTCACGTTCGGCGCGTATCGCGGGCCCGGCGCTCCGACCGCCGCCTTCGCGCTCGAGACGCTTCTGGACGAGTTGGCGGTTGAGCTCGGGCTCGACCCCCTCGAGCTGCGGCTGAAGAACGCGGTGGTCGAGGACGACATTGGCGTCAGCGGTAATCCGTTCCCTCGCATGGGCGCGGTCGAGGTGCTCGAGCGCATCCGTGAGCATCCGCTGTGGCAGTCTCGCGAGTCGCTTCCCGACGGCGAAGGAGTGGGGTTCGCCGCCGGCTACTGGCCGGGCGGCAACGAGCCTGCCGCGGCTGTCTGCCGCGTGAACCAGGACGGGACGATGACCGTGGTGACGTCCGCCGTGGACATGAGCGGTGTAAACACCGGCTTCGCCACGATCGCTGCAGAGGCGTTCGGACTGTCCCCTGATCAGATTCGGGTCGTCTCCGCCGACACGACCACGGGCCCGTACTCCGGCGCCAGCGGCGGCTCCAAGGTCACGTACACCGTCGGCGCCGCGGTGCTGCGGGCGGCGGAGGCGGCGCGCGAGAAGCTGCTCGCGGCGGCATCAGAGGAGCTCGAGATCGCGGCGGCCGACCTCGAAGTCGTGGACGGAGTGGTGCGCGCGGTGGGCTCGCCCGACCACTCGATCACCGTCGCCGAGATCTCCGGCAAAGCCCTTCGTTTCGGTGGCCGGTACGAGCCGATCGAAGGTCATGGCGGCTCGGCGCAGACACGGGGCGCTCCCTCGGTCGCGGCTCATCTCGCGCACGTCCGAGTGGACCGGGAGACCGGGGAGACCACGCTGCTCGCCCACGTCATCGCGCAGGACGTCGGCCGCGCGCTCAACCCTGCGCTGGTCGAGGGTCAGATGCGCGGGGGGGCCACTCAGGGCATCGGCTGGGCGCTCTACGAGGAGCTCGTCCACGACGAGAGCGGGCAGCTCCTCACCAGCTCGTTCCTGGACTATGCGATTCCGCTCGCCGACCGCGTCCCGGACATCGACACGCTGATCGTCGAGGTGCCTGCCCCCGATGGGCCCTTCGGCGCCAAAGGGATCGGGGAGGCGCCGGTGATCGCCGCGGCTCCTGCGATCGCGAACGCGGTCGCCGCGGCAGTGGGCATTCGGCTTCGCGAGCTTCCTATGAGCGCCCCCAGGGTTTGGGCGGCGTTGGAGGACGCACGCGCGTGACTCTGCTCGAGCGGGCGCGCGCGATCGTCGAGACCTACGAGACGGAGCTTCGCGCCGAGCTTCCGGCGGACGCGTACCTCTTCGACGTGCACACGCATCTCGGGGATGACATCGACGGGATGCGTGGCCGCTACGAGGAGCTCTCGACGCTTCTCGACCGCTTCGGGTTTGCCGGCGCCTTCGTCTTCTGTCTCGACGAGCCGGATCGAGAACCTGGGTTCTGCGTACCCAACGACCGAACGCTCGCCCATGCGGAGCGCTCGGAGGGCCGGCTCATCCCGTTCGTCCGCCTCGATCTCACCGCCAGCCCGATCGACGAAGCGCGACGCGCGCTCGACCTCGGCGCGCGCGGAATCAAGCTCCACCCCCGCGCCCAGGCTTTTGCGCTCGACGACGAGCGCCTCGGGCCGGTGTTCGAGCTCGCGGTCGAACGCGGAGTGCCGATCCTCATCCACGGAGGGCGTGGGCTCCCGCCGATCGCCGAGAATCTGGAAGCGCTCGTTCGACGCAACGAAGGCGTGCGGCTGATCATCGCCCACGCGGGCATCGCGGACATGGCTGCCCTCGCCGGACGTCTCGGCGGCATCCCGGGTGTCTACTTCGACACCTCGGTCTGGAGCGCGCTCGACCTCCTCGATCTCTTCCGACAGGTGCCGCCGGAGCAGATCGTCTACGCGTCCGACTACCCATACGGGCGCCAGCCGAACTCGTTGCTCGTGTCGATCCGCTCAGCCAGGCTCGCCGGCTTCGACGACACGCAGCTGCGCGCAATGCTGGGTGGGACTGCTCGGGGAATCGTCGAGGGCGAGCAACCGCCGGCGCTCACGGAGCCGCGCGGCGGGGCGTCGCTCGTCCAGCCCCTCACCTTCGCTCGCATCCATCAGTACATCTCCATGGCGGTGCCGATGCTCTGGATGCGCCAGCGCGACGCGATCGGCGCGCTCGGGCTCGCCGCGAACGCCTCACGGGAGCGCGACGGCCATGCGACGGAGTCCGAGCAGATCCAGGAGCTCCTGACGACGGCAGGCGAGCTCTGGCGGGAGGCCCCAGAGCTCGCCTCCGACGACGACCGGGTCCTCACGATGCGGGCCGCGATCCAGCTCGTCAACCTCGCAGACCTGATCGCGATCACGACCCGCGCGTAGCAGCAGCGAATGCCTCGCCGTCGCGTCCGTCTTGCCGCACCCGACGATGTCAAGATCGCGGCCGCGTTCGCCGAGCTGCGCGAGAGCCTGAAGGTGCCGAAGGGATTCTCCGCCGAGGTCCTGGCCGACGCGGAGGCATCCGTCCGCTCCCCACGACTCCCGGACGCTGACGAGACCGAAATTCCCTTCCTGACCATCGATCCTCCGGGTTCGATGGATCTCGACCAGGCCATGCATCTCGCGCGTCGCGGGAAGGGGTACCGCGTCCGCTACGCGATCGCCGACGTCGCCGCGTTCGTCACGCCTGGCGGGGCGATGGACAAGGAGGCACACGGGCGGGGTCAGACCCTGTATGCGCCGGACGACAAGGCCCGCCTTTATCCACCGCAGATCTCGGAGGGCGCAGGTAGCCTGCTTCCGGGTGAAACTCGACCTGCGCTCGTCTGGGACATGGACGTCGACGAGACCGGCGAGGGCATCGAGGTCGCCGTGCGCCGCGCTCTCGTGCGAAGCCGGGAGAAGCTCGACTACGAGGGCGCCCAGCGCTGGCTCGACGACGGCACGGCGTCGGAGTCGCTGCAGCTCCTGCGGGAGGTCGGGACGCTGCGTCAAGAACGCGAGGCGCGGCGCGGAGGGATCACGTTGCCGATCCCCGAGCAGGAGGTGCACAAGGGCGAAGACGGCTATGCGCTCCGCTACCGGGCGCCGCTTCCGGTCGAAGGCTGGAACGCCCAGATTTCGCTGATGACCGGGATGGGCGCGGCCAAGCTGATGCTGGAGGCCGGGGTCGGCGTGCTGCGAACCCTGCCCGAAGCCGATCGTGCGGCGGTCGCCCGCCTGCACCGCACGGCAAAGGCGCTCGAGATTCCCTGGCCCAACGATGTGACCTACGCCGACCTCGTCCGCGAGCTCGATCCCCGGGTTGCGATGCATGCTGCGTTCGTCGCCGAGTCGACCGTCCTCCTGCGCGGCTCGGGATATCTCGCCTTCGACGGCGCGTCACCGGACAGGGCCGTTCACGCGGGAGTCGCCTCGACGTACGCGCACACGACAGCTCCCCTGAGACGGCTCGTGGACCGCTACGTGGGCGAGGTCTGCCTCGCCGTGTCGGGCGGCGCACCCGTGCCCGAGTGGGCACGCTCGGCGCTCCCAGATCTACCCGAGACGATGGAGGTGTCGAACCGGCGCGCCCAGCAGTACGAGTCGGGGATCGTCTCGACCGTCGAGGCGGCAGTGCTCGAGCCCAGCGTGGGTCAAACCTTCCAGGCAGTCGTCGTAGATGTCCACGAGCACGGCGGGGGCGGCACCGTCCAGCTGAAGGAGCCGGCGGTCACCGCCCGCTGCGAAGGTGACGATCTGCCGCTGGGCGAGCGGGTCGACGTCGTCCTCGAGGTGGCCGACGTCATGAAGCGTCTCGTCAGATTCACTGTCGCGGCCTGAGCTACGTGCTTCTTGCAAGATCGTCGAGGCGGAAGCATTCGACCATGTGGTCGTTCACCATGCCAACCGCCTGCATGAACGCGTAGCAGACGGTCGGCCCCACGAAGCGGAAGCCCCGCTGCTTCAGGTCTTTGCTCAGCGCCCGAGATTCAGCTGTCTCCGCGGGAAGCGCGGCCATGTCACGCCACTGCCCTACGATCGGCTCGCCGTCGACGAAGCTCCACAGAAAAGTGTCGAGGCTCCCGAGCTCATCCTGAACCTCGAGCACGCGAGCGGCGTTCGACACGGTCGACTCGATCTTGAGCCGGTTTCGGACGATTCCCGGAGCCGCGAGGAGTCGCTCGATCTCCTTCGGGCCGAGGCGCGCGACGGCCTCCGGATCGAAGCCGGCGAAGGCCGCGCGATAGCCCTCGCGCTTGTTCAGGATGGTGTTCCACGAGAGTCCGGCTTGCGCGCCCTCCAGCGTGAGCATCTCGAAGAGGTGACGGTCGTCGTGAGAAGGCACGCCCCACTCCGCGTCGTGGTAGGCGAGCATGAGCGCGGATCCACCCGACGTCCACGCGCATCTCATGACGGCCACGACGGATAGGATCGCACGCGATGCGCCGAGCGCTCTTTGCGATCGCCCTTCTCACCTTGGGCGCCGGCTGCGGCGGAGACGACGAGCCGTCTGCGTCGACAAACGGCGAGTGCGAGAGCGTGGAGGCGCCGGCTCCCCGCGAGCCCGGCACGCTGACCGCGCCCAGCGATCCGCTCGACGACGGGACGAGCTACGACCTCGTCCTCGAGACGAGCTGCGGCTCGTTCACCGTCCGGCTCGACACCGAGCTCGCGCCGAACACCGCCGCGTCGCTCGTCGCGCTCGCCCGTGCGGGCTTCTACGACGACACCGTCTTTCACCGTATCGCCCCCGGTTTCGTGATCCAGGGCGGCGACCCCACGCAGACCGGCACAGGTGGACCTGGATACAAGACCGTCGACGCGCCGCCGGCTGGCTCGAAGTACGTCAAGGGTGTCGTCGCGATGGCGAAGTCCGCCGCAGAGGCGCCGGGAACCTCGGGTAGCCAGTTCTTCGTCGTCACGGGCGAGGACGTCGGCCTGCCGGCCGAGTACGCGATCGTCGGCGAGGTGACCGAAGGCCTCGACGCGGTCGAGCGGACCGGCGTGCTCGGCGACGCGAACGAGCAACCCACGCAGCCAGTCGTCATCTCGAGCGTCACCGTCACCGAGAGTTAGATGCGGGTGGCCGCGGTCGTCCTCGCCGCCGGCGAGGCGACGCGCTTCGGCGCCCCCAAGCAGCGCCTCCTTCTCCCCCAGGTGCTCGAGCGTCTCGCCAAAGCCCCAGTCGACGAGATCGTCGTCGTCCAGGGGGCGTACGAGCTCGAACTGCCAAGTGACACAGTGTCACAAGGCATTCCTGTACGACTCGTCGAATGTCTCCACTGGATGCGAGGACCTGGAGCATCGCTTCGTTGTGGGCTCGAGGTGCTTTCGAAGGACGTAGACGCCGCCGTTATCGTCCTCGCGGACGGGCCAGATCTCTCGCCCGACGCCGTCGTGCGCGTTGTCGGTGTCTGGGGAGAGAAGGGAGGCATCGTTGCGGCGTCATACGCAGGCGGCCGCGGGCACCCTCTCGTCATCGGTCAGGCGGAGTGGGTCGCCGTTCCTGACGAGGGCCTCAGAGAGCTCGCGGTCCGCCTCGTTCCCTGCGACGACCTCGGCTCGCCCGGCGACGTCGACACACCCGCGGATCTAGAGAAGTTGTAGGGGAGAGAACTCGCCTCGCCCTACGAGGCGCCACCGACGTCGGAGGACGAGGCGGCCCTCGCCGCCCCTACGCCGTCGCGTCAAGACCGCGAAGCTGCTCCAGCTTCGCCCTGAGCCCCGGCGGCATCCGCTCCACCGCGCTCAGCTTCACGTACCGGCGCAGCGTCTCTTCGAAGCGATAGCGGCGCCTGCAGTAGTCGCAGTCACCGAGATGCATCTCGGCCTCGGCCCACTCCTCATTGGTGAGCGTGCGGTCGAGAAAGTCCTGGAGAATCTCCTCGCAGCGATCGCAGGGCTCGAGCGTCATGTGAGCGCCTCCTCGGCGAGCTTCTGTTTCAAGGCCCGCCTTCCACGGTGCAGACGGGACATGACTGTACCAATCGGCACATCGAGGATCTGCGCGGCGTCTGCGTAGGTGAAGTCGCCGATGTCCACGAGCACGACCACCTCCCGGAACTGCGGTGAGATCTCCGAGAGCGCCGTCACGACCGAATCCTGTGACAGCCGCTCGACAACCTGCTCCTGCTCGAGAGCCTCCTCGCCGGCCGCCGAGGCCAGCTTGTTGGCAAGAAAGTAATCCGTCTCCTCGAGCGGCTGCGTCTGCGGAGTGCGCTGAATCCGCCGCCCGCGGTCGACGTTCAGGTTCGTGAGGATCCGAAGCAGCCAGGCGCGCATGTTCGTCCCGGGGGTGAAGGAGCGCCAGCTCCGAAAGGCTCTCGCGTACGTCTCTTGCACCAGATCCTCCGCCTCTTCGCGAGCCCCGACGAGCCGTCTCGCAACGCGGTAGACCTGATCTGCGAGCGCGAGCGCCTCTTCCTCGAAGCGGGTGCGATCGCGTGCCTCGGCCGCGATCCGCTGCGCTTCGGTAGCGGCCTCGAGCTCGCTCACCGGCCTACCGTACCGTTTGCCCTACGGGAGGCTGCAACGAGAGAGCAGAGACGGCTATTCCCCGAAGGGCGCCGCTTCTCGGAACCCCGCTCGAGAGAGCACGACCAGAATCTCGGCCTTCGATGTGCGATCCGCATCCCAGGACACGGTCACATCGCCGACGAGGTTGGCGTTCGCAGACTCCAGGCCCTCGAAGCCCTCGAGGGCGAGCGCCAGTCGACCGACGCACCGCTCGCAGCGGATCCCGGTGACGTGAAGCGTCTCTGTGACCGTGGCCATCCTGGGCGATGGTACCGCCCACGGGTTTCGGTCTTCCGCAGTACCAGTTAACGCGTCGCCTTGCCCTTGACGCCGTGCACAGGCCGCCCAGCCGCCTCCCACGCGTAGTACGACGCGCTCGGGCCGAACCCGCTCTGGTAGGGCACGATGCGGGGATTCCGGCTCACCTCCTTCGCGCGTTGCGCGTGCCAGAGGAGATTCGGGTCGTCCCGCTCCTCCCACACGAGAACCAGGTGCGCCGCGGTCATGAACTCGGCGACGAACGAGCAATTGGGCGCAGGGCACGGAAACGGATCCGTGCGTACGCAGAACCACCCGCTGTGGTCGGCGCTGTCGTCGTCATCCCACAGCTCCTCGTCGGACTCGAGGTCGAGATCGGAGAGGACAGCTGAGCCGCGCTGGGGGTCCGGGTCCACGGTGGCCACAATAGCCAGGTGACCGAAGTCTTCTCACGCGATCTCGCGATTGTGCTCTCCGGGGGCGGGATCAACGGCGTCCTGCTCGAGCTCGGCTTCCTGAGACGGCTTCGCGAGAGTCCGCTCTGGGCGCGAGTGGGCTGGATCTACGGGACTTCCGCAGGCGCTCTCGCGGGAGCAATGGCTGCGCTCGACCGGCTCGACGACCTCGAGGAGCTCGCGCTCGGGCTCCAACCCGATGACGTCTTCCGGCCGCGCCGCGTCTGGCAGTTTCCGGGTGGTCTCCACGACTACGCGCTTCCCCAGACGATCGCCGAGCGCGTCGACGGCGGCGATGACTTGGGGTCGGCGCTGGTCGCGTCCGAGATCGAGCTCGTGGTCATCGCCACCGACGTGAGCGTCCCGCTCGACGAAGGCGACTCGCGTCACTTCGAACTCGTCTATTCGGCGGGCTCCACCTCTGCGGAGACGATGGGGAAGGCGATTCTCGCCTCGGCGGCCGTGTCCGGGCTCGTGCTTCCCGTCTCGATCGACGGGGTGATCGCCACAGACGGAGGCTGGGTCCGCAACTTCCCGCTCGCGCACGCGTACCGAAATCCGGAGGTGCAGGCGATCGCGGCGTTTCGCTACGTCGCGAGCTACCGCCCGACCGACAACGCGTTCCTGGCGAGGATGCGAGAGCGCCTGGATCGTTTCCGCGCCGTTCCGCCCGTGCGTGCGCTCCTGGCAGAGGTTCGGCTGGCCGAGGAGCGCGCCGCACGCGGAGAGCCCGCCCATTACGCGGAGATGATCGTTCGCCTCATGCGGGTCGCGATCGCCCGAAACACGGTGCTCGAGGAACGTCTCGCAGCGGAACGGGGCACTTCCGTCGCGGAGTTGCAGAGGCTGCGAGAGGAGGTGATCTCAACGGCTGTCGACGCGGCGCCGAAACGTCGGCAAGGCCAGCTGCGTGCCGAGCTCGAGGCCATCTTCGCGTCAGCACGATTCCCATTCCGGCACGACCGGCAGGTCCCGAGCCTGATCGTGAGGGCGACGCAGGGAGACGATGGCCTCGACCCGACGTTCCGCGGAGACGAGCCGTGGCCGGAGGAACGCAAGCGCGCCCTGATCGAGCGCGGCTACCGGCTCACCGACGATGCGCTCGCGGCCGACGCCGACTTCAATGCTTGATTCGGCCGGTGGCTAGCGCGCGGAGGCCGGCTGCCGCCCGAGCGTGACCGTCACGCCCGTCTTTTTCTTGTCGCGGTAGATCCGAAGCTTGATCTTGTCGCCCGGCTTGCGCGCGGCGATCGCGTCACGGAGCTCCTCGATCGAGGAGATCCGCTCGCCGTCGGCGGCGACGATGATGTCTCCGCCTAAGTCGTACGTCTCCCCTGCGACCACGACCCGCGTCTCACCGGCCTCGAGGCCCGCCTTTGCGGCGCCGCTGGCGGGGCGCACCTCCTCGACGAGGACTCCCGACTCGACCGGAAGGTTGTAGGTCTCGGCGAGATCGGGCGTCACCGCGTGTCCGGCGATCCCGAGATACGCATGCTCCGCGCGGCCGGTCTGCAGGATCTGCGCGACGACGTCCTCGACCGTGTTCGAGGGGACGGAGAAGCCGATCCCGACGTTGCCCGTGCTGATGCCTCCGGTCTCGATCTGCGTGTTGACGCCGATCACCTCACCCTTCGCATTCAGAAGAGGGCCGCCTGAGTTGCCGCGGTTGATGGGTGCATCCGTCTGAATGACGTGGTCGATCGCGAAGTCGTTCGGGGCGGTGATCAGCCGCTGGAGCGCGCTCACGATGCCCGCCGTGGCGGTCCGGTCGAGGCCGAACGGATTGCCGATCGCGACGACCGGATCTCCCACCCGCACGGTGTCGGAGTCGCCGAGCGGAAGAGGGGTGAGCGCGCTCGCCTGCGACTCGACGCGAAGCACGGCAAGGTCGGTCGAGGGATCCGTGCCTACGAGCTCCGCTTCGACCGTGTCCTGGTTGGAGAAGCTGACGCGGATCTCGTCGGCGTTTTCGACGACATGAAAGTTCGTGACGATGTGCCCGGCCTTGTCGACGACGAATCCCGAGCCGAGAGCAGACGCTGGAGTATCGCTCGAGAACGCATCTGCGGTTCGACTCGTCGATGCGATCTGGACGACGCCGGGCGCGGCGCGCTCGTAGATCTCGTTGACGCTCATCGCGTCCGCGGGCGGCGCGGCCAGCGTGCTCGGGGGCGGCGCGACCTCGGTCACGACGGTCGTCGTCGAGCCCTCGAGCCCACCCACCAAGGCGACCGCGCCCACCTCGACCGCGCCCCCGAGGGCGGCGGTCGCGATGAGCGCTACATACCCACGAAGGGAGGAGAGGGAGGGCATGCCCCTCCGTTATAGACACAGGCGGGTGAACCCGGAGTTAGAGGCGGTTAAGAACGCGTTTTAACAGAGAAACGCGTCTCGCGCCGGCTGTCGGAGTCGATTAGCCGGCGAGGACGCCGGTCAGGTACATCGCGGTGATCCCGGCGAGGAAGCCACCGATCGCGTAGCCCGAGCGCAGACCGCCGGGCGCTTGACGCGCGACATAGCGGCCGACCTCGACCACGACCTGAAAAGCCGCGCCGGCGGCGATCGCAAAGAAGAGGACGCCCAACACATCGCTCGACGTATAGCCGCCGATCCACGCGCCCAGGATCGCGGGCGCCCCGGCGACGAGCGCGAGGGCGACGAGAGCGAGGATGGTCACGCGGGTCTTCGCCACGGGCGCGGCGATACCGAGGCCCTCGGTGATGTTGTGGATCATGAAACCGACGATGAGAAACGTCCCCAGCTGCAGCTCCCCGAGCGCGAAGGAGGCTCCGATGGCAAGTCCCTCGCCGAGATTGTGGACGCCGATCCCGATCGAGACGAGAAGCGCGAGCGTGAGGCCGGTCGCCGTCCCGCCTCGGCTCAGCCGGCCGGAAAGCGCGGTCATGCCGAGGAAGCTGAGCGCCACTCCGAGCAGGACGAGCCCCGAGCCTCCGAGCGCCGACGGGAGGGCGGCCTGAAGCGCGAAGGCCTCGCTCAACGCCTCGAGTCCCAGAAACACGAGCAAGCCTGCGGTCAGCGCCATGAACGCGGCGAGCCAAGCGGGGCTCGCCTGTCTGAGCGCCGGGAGCCAGAGGAGCCCGAGCGCCACGGGGAGGATCCCCACGAGCGCGCCGATCACCGCGTAACCGAAGAATCCTCTGAGCGCCGGCTCGGGCGTCGCGATCGCGGCCGGAATCTCCTTGACGGTCTGGATGCCGGTCGAGCTCGTCACGCCGACGGTGATCGGGTCCTCTTCGACCCAGTCGAACGGGACGACGATCGTGCTCGAGCGAAGGCGCCCGAGCTCGGTCGGCCCGTCGAGCGTGAACGGGACGATCGCGTCGTCGACATTAACGTTCGCGACGGTCAGGTCGTCCGGCTGAGGATTCCGCACGACGATGCGGATCTCGCCCGGCGAGAACTCCACGCGGCGAATGTCGAACTCGTCTGCGGGCGGCGGGTTCGTGCCGACGAGGTCGACGAGCGAGGAGCCGCTGGTGACGACGGCGCCGACAGCGAGCGCAAGCAGCAACACGGGCACGACCGCCCACAGCCGCCAGCCCATGCGCCCGCGTGCTGTCGCGGAGCCCGCCTCCATCAGCGAGAGACCACTAGTCGACGACCTCGAAGAAGCCCATCCACCCGAGCTCGGTGAACTCCGACTGGTGCGCGTGGAACATGAAGCGTCCCGTGTTCGCGAACTGGATCTCGAGCACGCCGCGCTGCCCCTGGCATTGCATGATCGTGTCCGTGCACTCCCAGTAGTCGCCCGTCCCGGTCGGCTGGTAGCGGAAGAAGTCGGCGTGCAGGTGAAACGAGTTGATCAGTTCGAACTCGGTCAGGTTCGCGAGGTAGATGCGCACGAGCTCCGAGCGCTTGACACGGATCGGATAACGCGCGTAGTAGAACGAGCGTCCGTTGACGGTGTAGAAGTTGTTCTCGCCGTCAGCGTCGGTGTCGAAGCCGTTCATCACCAGGACGAGCTCCTGCGCCGGCGGGCGCGGCTCCTTGGGATCGATGATGAAGGCGCCGTAGAGGCCCTTGTGAATGTGCTTCTTGAGCGGCGTCGCGTGGCAGTGGTAGAGGTGGAGCCCCGCCGGTCGCGCCTCGAACTCGTAGACGAACTGGCCCCCGCTTTCGACGATCTCGAAGACCCCGTCCATGTTGGTCGGGTGGATGCCGTGGAAGTGGATCGTGTGCGGGTGCGAGCCTCGGTTCAGGAGGCGGACGCGGAGGGTGTCGCCCTCGGTCGCCCTGATGATCGGGCCGGGCGCCGTGCCGTTGTACGTCCAGGCGGGGAAGAAGATGCCGGGCGCGATCTCGAGATCCTTGTCCTCCGCAACGAGCGTGTACTCGCGCACGCGACCAGGCTTGGCCGGCAACGGGCGCGGCGGATAGAGGAGCGCGTCGAGGTCGTTTGGGCCGCCGACGGCGGGTACCTCGGTTCCGATCATCGCCGCGTGGCCCATTGAGTGTCCGCGGCCGCCAACGATGTGCGCGGTCTCGTCTCCCTGAATGTGGCTCGCGTGGCTGTGACCACCAGCCTCCGCCTGGCTGTCGAACGCGAGCTTTCCCACGAACGGCACCGCCGCGAGTGGGGCCGCGGCGGCCAGCAGCTTGCGACGGGTCAGAGGTTTTTTAGTCATATCTAAATCCGAGTCGCAGTGTAACCTAAGAGTGTTGTCATGGGAACTCAGACCCTCGATCTGACCGTCGCCGTTCAGGACTACCTGAAGGGCATCTACGCCCTCGAGTCCGCAGGCGAGCGGGTCACGACCTCCGCCCTCGCCGGGCGCATGGGCGTCAGTGCCCCCTCGGTGACGGCGATGACGAAGCGACTCGCAGAGCTCGGTCTCGTCGAGCGCTCTCCGTACCGCGGAGTCGCGCTGACGGAGGACGGGCGGCGCGGCGCCCTCGAAGTGCTCCGCCATCATCGGCTGCTCGAGCGCTACCTCGTCGACCGGCTCGGCCTCTCGCTCGACCAAGTGCACGCCGAGGCCGAGCTTCTCGAGCACGCGCTCTCCGAGGAGCTCGAGGCGAAGATCGACGCCGAGCTCGGCTTCCCCACCCACGACCCGCACGGGGATCCCATCCCAGACAGCGAGCTGCGCGTCTCCGCGGGTCGCGACCGGACGCTGGTCGACCTGGCGCCGGGCGAGCGCGCATCGGTGTCGCGAGTGCCGGACGGCGATTCCGAGCTGCTTCGTTACCTCGCGGAGCTCGGCCTCGTGCCGGGGTCAGGTGTCGAGCTCGTCGCGCAGGCGCCCTTCGCGGGACCGGTCACGGTTCGCACGAACCGAGGCGACCACGCGATTTCCCGTGACCTCGCGGACCGCATCGCTGCCTCCCCCTGACTGGGGTCAGGCTACAGCCTGACCTCGGTTCGAGGTTGCCCGGCGTCGAGACAGATCCGACCTTCAGAGCGGGGTCTGGCTGAAGCCAGACCCCTAACCCCGCCTAGTCGAGCGCGATAGCGACAGACTTGACGTTCGGTTGTCGCTCGGCACCCAGCGTGGCGTCGAGCTTCTGTCCGAGCTCACCCGACGAGAGCAGCTCCTCCGTAATGTCCGCGCCGCCGATCAGCTCCCCCTTCACGAACACCTGCGGAATCGTCGGCCAGCCGGACAGCGTCGCGAGCTCCTGGCGGATGCGCGGATCCGGAAGGACATCAACGGTCGTGACCGGCGCGCCGGCGGCATGGAGCGCGCTCAACGCCCGGTGGGAGTTCCCGCACATGATCATCTGCGGCGTGCCCTTCATGAAGAGGGCCACCGGCTCGTTCTCGATCACTTCGGCGATCTGCTCGTTCAGCGTCTTCATGCGGTTCCTTTCGTCGGAACTCGGGTCAGAGCGACGCTTCGTCGCCGGAGCGCACCGGACGAGTGCGACGCGAGGACGCAGGGAGCCCCGATATCAACATATCGGGGCGACCGAGGACGCCGCGGCGTGCCGTCCGGTGCGTTCCGGGGACTCAAGGCTTCGCTGCGATCCGAGTTCGAATCCTGAGCTCGTGAATCGAGCCGTCGCCGAGCGGGGCTGCAAGGGCCTCGTTCACGCGACGGTGCTGGTCGAGGAGCGAGAGCCCGTCGAAGGACGGGCTGGCGACCGTGACCTGGAAGTGGTCGCCCGTGCCGGTTCGATCCTCGACTGAAAGCTCGACGGCTTCCGGAAACGCTTGTTGCAGCACCATTCGGATCGACTCGGGCTCCATCGGCGATCATGGTATCCGTGGCCGGCAGAGTCCCGAGACCGATCGCCTACGTCCTCGCGCTACCCGAGCGGCTCGTACGCGCGGTCGCGGCGGCAGGAGGCGGGGCGATCCACGAGACCACGGAGCTGGTTCTCCCCCGGCTGATCCGGCGCTCGCGGCTGTACGAGGCGACCGCGAAGAACCTGCTCCGGATCACCGTCGAGCTCGTGGGTGGCGTCGACCGTCCGCCCGAGGCGGTGGCCGGAGAGTTCGAGTCGTCGCCCAAGAAGCTCGCAGTCCGCAAGACCGCCGGCAACGTCGTCGAGCTCGGCTCGATCTTCGCGTTCGGCTTCTCTCCGCTCTGGCTCCTGGCCGGTGCGGCTGACGTGACCCGCGGGACCCGCGTGTACCTCGATGCGCTCGTCGACGAGCTCAAGCGTGCGGGCGTTCTCGCGCGCGATGCCGAGCTCAGCTCGGTGGACGACTTACTGGCCGCGCTCGAAGGGGCGAGCGGAACGACCGCGCGGCTGATCGACATCCCGCCGCTCGAGGTGGACGGGCTCAAGCAGACGCTCTCCGACCTTCGCGACGACGCGAAGGGCCTGCCCAGCGCGTCCGAGCTCTCAGCCGTGTACTCGGCGCTCGCCGACGAGGCCGACCGGGAGGAGAAGAGCCTGCTCGAAGTGTCGACGGGAGCGGGACTCGCCTTCTTCAACTCCGCGCGTCACGTCGCCCGCGAGCATGTGCTCGAGCCCTACGCCAAGGACTTCAAGCCGGTGCGCGACGAAGGCTTCGCCGCGTATGCGCTCCGCGTGGGTCGTCCGTATGCCCGCGCTGTAGCCGTCCACTTCGACCCGAAACGGCCAACCTTGACCGAGAAGGCGATCGACAAGCTCGGGCCAAGTGACACAGTGTCACAAGGCGAGGGGCGCTCGACCGGACAGGTCTGGTTGAATCGAAGCATGGGTCACCCCGATTCCTTCGGCGCGCGCTCGCGGATCGAGGTCGGCGGAACAGGCTACGACGTCTTCCGCATCGACCCGCTCCAGGAGCGCTTCGACATCTACCGCCTGCCCTACACGCTCAGGATCCTGCTCGAGAACGTCCTCCGCCACGAGGACGGTGTCAACGTCACCGGAGAGGACGTCGAGGCGGTGGCCGGCTGGGTCGCGTCGGCGGAGCCCTCGCAGGAGATCTCCTTCACTCCTGGCCGCGTGTTGCTGCAGGACTTCACGGGCGTGCCGGCCGTGGTCGACCTCGCGGCGATGCGGAACGCGATGGCCGATCTCCGAGGCGATCCGGCGCGGATCAACCCGCAGCTCCCGGCCGAGCTCGTGATCGACCACTCGGTGCAGGTGGACGAGTACGCCACCCGGCTTGCCATCACGCGGAACGCCGAGCTCGAGTTCGAGCGAAACCGGGAGCGGTATGCGTTTCTCCGTTGGGGACAGGGGACGTTCGCCGACTTCAAGGTCGTCCCCCCGAGCACGGGCATCGTGCATCAGGTCAACCTCGAGTTTCTTGCCCGCGTGGTGGATGACCGCGGCGGCGTCGCGTTCCCGGACACGCTCGTCGGGACCGACTCGCACACGACGATGATCAACGGGCTCGGCGTGCTCGGTTGGGGCGTGGGCGGAATCGAGGCAGAGGCGGCGATGCTGGGGGAGGCGATCTCGATGCTCGTCCCACAGGTCGTCGGCTTCAAGCTGATGGGCTCGCTGCCCGATGGGGCTACCGCCACCGACCTCGTTCTGACGGTCACCCAGATCTTGCGGAAGACAGGAGTCGTCGGGAAGTTCGTGGAGTACTACGGGCACGGGCTCGAGACCCTCCCGCTCGCCGACCGCGCCACGATCGGGAACATGTCGCCCGAGTACGGGGCGACCTGCGGGTTCTTCCCCGTGGACGCGGAGACGATTCGCTATCTGCGGCTGACCGGGCGGCCCGAGGAGCGCGTCGCCCTCGTCGAGGCGTACTGCAGGGAAATCGGGCTCTGGCACGACCCGGAAGAGCCTCCCACGTACTCGCAGGTGGTCGAGCTCGATCTTTCCACGGTCGAGCCTTCGCTTGCCGGGCCGCGGCGGCCACAAGATCGGATCGCGCTCAGTGGGGCTAAGGAGGCGTTCCTCCACGACCTGCCCACGTTCGGTATCGACTATGGCACGGCGCAGGACGCCGCCGTTGCCGCGTCGTTCCCCGCCAGCGACCCGCCCGCGACCATGGAGCCCGGCACGAGCGAGCCCGAGGGCGAGGGCGCCGTTCCGGTTCTCACCGCCCCCGTCTACAACCCTCCCGGCGGCGTCATCTGCGAGCTCGACGGCGAGACCTTCGAGCTCGAGAACGGCTCGGTCGTCATCGCCGCCATCACGTCGTGCACGAACACGTCCAATCCGGCCGTGATGGTCGGCGCCGGGCTCCTCGCCAAGAAGGCGGTCGAGCGTGGCCTCTCCCGCAAGCCGTGGGTGAAGTCCAGCCTGGCGCCCGGCTCGAAGGTGGTCACCGAGTACTACGACAAGGCCGGGCTGACGCCGTATCTGGAAGAGCTCGGCTTCCACACGGTCGGCTACGGCTGCACGACCTGCATCGGAAACTCTGGGCCGCTGCCGGAAGCGATCTCGGATGGCATAGCCGAGGGAGATCTCGTCGTGTGCGCCGTGCTCTCCGGGAACCGGAACTTCGAGGCGCGGATCCACTCGGAGGTGAAGGCGAATTACCTCGCGTCTCCTCCGCTCGTGGTCGCCTACGCCCTCGCCGGGAGGATGGACATCGACCTCGTGACCGAGCCGATCGGCGTGGGCTCGGACGGCGAGAATGTGTTTCTGTCCGACCTCTGGCCCACGCCCGAGGAGGTGCGGGAAACCGTCTCCGGAGCGCTCGGCGAGGAGATGTTTCGCGCGATCTATGCCGACGTGTTCACCGGCGAGGAGACCTGGCGCGAGCTGCCCGTTCCGGAGGGAGAGCTCTTCGCTTGGGATCTGGACTCGACCTACGTGCGGCTGCCGACGTACTTCGACGGGATGCCGCCCGAGCCGGGTGTGGTCGAAGACGTTGTCGGGGCTCGCTGCCTCGTCTCCGTGGGGGACTCGGTCACGACCGACCACATCTCGCCGGCGGGGTCGATCAAGCACGACTCGCCCGCGGGCAAGTATCTGCTCGAGCACGGCGTCGAGCGGAAAGCGTTCAACTCGTACGGCTCACGGCGAGGGAACCACGAGGTGATGGTGCGTGGCACATTCGCGAACGTCCGGCTGCGCAACCTCCTCGTTCCCGGCTCGGAAGGCACCTGGACCGTCCACGTGCCCTCGGGGAAGGAAGGGACGATCTACGACACGGCCGAGCGTTATCGCGTGGAAGGTGTCCCGACGATCGTGCTCGCGGGCAAGGAATACGGATCCGGCTCGTCGCGCGACTGGGCCGCGAAGGGGCCGAAGCTGCTCGGCGTGCGCGCGGTGATCGCCGAGAGCTATGAGCGGATCCACCGCTCGAACCTGCTGATGATGGGGATCCTCCCGCTCCAGTTCCTGCCGGGAGAGACTCTCGTCTCGCTAGGGCTGACGGGGCGTGAGAAGTTCTCGATCAGTGGCATCGAGAACGGCGAGGCACGTGAGGTGACGGTGCGGGCGGACGAGACGGAGCTCCGCGCCACCGTGCGGCTGGACACGCCGCGCGAACGGGAGTACCTCCGCCACGGCGGAATCCTCCCCTACGTGCTGCGGCGTCTGCTCAGAGACTGAGCTCCGCGGGCAATCCCCTCGCATGTACGACAACGAGCGTCGTCGTCGGCCGGGTGAGCGCGACGTAGAGCTCGCGCAGGCCCTGTCCCTCAGCGGCTTCCTCCACGATCAGCGCTGGCTCGACGACAATCACGTGATCGATTTCCATGCCTTTCGCTTCTCGCGGCGTGAGAACCGAGATGCGGGTGTCGTCGAAGAGGGCTGGGGCTTCGCCCGGATCACCGCGGAGTGAGGCCGGCGCGATCACGGCGAGGAGGCCTCGGCGTCCGCCAGTCCGGCGCCTCCTCGTAGGCAGCCGCAAGAGGCGGATCCGCGCGCACGATTCGCGGCGGCTCGGCGCCCGCGGCCTCACTCCAGCCGCTCTTCGTCCGCCGGAGGAGATGCTGCTCGTCGTCGTCGAGAACGCCGTCGGCCGCCTGCGCGAGCCGCTCGCGCGACGTCAGCAGCTGGCGGATGACCTGCTCCGGCCGCGGCGCAGGCCACACGGCGTCGAGGAACCGAGTGAGCAACCCACCTCCCGCCGAGCGGACGAGCACCTCGCGCATCCGGTCGAGGCACTCGTACGCGTGATCGAGGTAGGCCTGCTCGGCACCAAGGTCAGGATGGGCCATCGGGCTTCCAGCCGACGAAGATCGCCCAGCCCAGGTACTCGCGGCCGTATTGCAGATATATGCGCTTGTAGCGCCCGTGACGCGTTCCGATGTCGCCGGCGTCCCGGTCGTGGGTGTTCGTCGCGAGCCACTCCTCGCATGCCCGCCAGTGCAGGGTCTCGTAGCGGTCCCAGTCATCCTCGGACGACGCAATCACGGAGACGACCGGGAGCCCCGAGGTCTCGAAGATCGTCACCGTGCCCTCGAGGGTCGTCCACGGATCTTCCCGATCCTCGTAGTCGTCGGGCAGCGGGAGACTGCGCCAGAAGGGCTCACCGACGACGACGTGGCCGCCGGGTCTCACTGCCGGTGCAAGCGCCTCGACCGTGTCGGCCAGGCTTCCGTAGACGAAGCTCGCACCCAAGCAGAGCGCTGCGTCGTACTCCTCCTGAGGGAGCTCCTCACGCGAGGCGTCGCCGAGCCGGAACGAGACGAGCTGCGAGAGACCGCGCGCCTCGGCACGTTCGACAGCGGCCGCGTGGAACTCGGGGGCGATCTCGATCCCCTCGATGCGGCACTCAAAAGCCTGCGCAAGAGCGAGCGCAGGCCCGCCGCGCCCCGAGGCGATGTCGAGCACACGAGAGCCTGGCCCGAGCCGGAGTCGCTTGCCGAGCAGGAGGAGCTTCTCCTCGGAAGTCGGGTTCTGGATCTCGTGGTCCCGCTCCGCGACGATGAAGTAACGCGGAATCACCGCGCAGATTCTCCCAGGTAACGTCATCCGCCGATGGCTGCGCCCAAGCGCATCGAGGGTAGCTGGGGAATCGACCCGGTTCCGGACCGCCTCCGCGTATTGGGAACGCTCGACACGGGGCTTCTGTGGGGGAACCTGGGCGTGTCGCTGCTCGTGATCGTGGCGGGAGCCGCACTCGTCCCAGCCTTGTCCCTGCCGGACGCCCTCATCGCGATTCTCGTCGGCTGCGTGATCGGAAACGCGATGCTCGGTGTTGCGGGCGCGATCGGCGCGGACGCCCGCGTTCCCGGCATGGTCCTGATGCGCGCGCCGCTCGGAAGGCGGGGCTCGTACCTCCCGACCGGGATCAACGTGCTGCAGGGGCTCGGGTGGTCGGTGTTCGAGCTCCTCATCATCGCCACGGCGGCGGCGGCGCTTTCCGGCGAGCTCTTCGGGTTCCGAGCGCAGTGGCTGTGGACGCTCGTCTTCGGCGCGATCGCGCTCGTGC